>NZ_JBFRGR010000024.1:0-112443 GCF_052115445.1 Paenibacillus sp. 2RAB27 | reverse complement strand
TCCGTATATCTGAAAGCTGACTTGCTCATTTGAAGCTAGCGAGATTTTGCAATCTCTTTTATAGTCGATTACTCGACTGTGCTTACTCACTCGTTGTTCAGTTTTCAAAGATCAATTATTCTTTCGTACGCTGTCGTGTTACCGAAGCAGCGAGAAGTAATATACCATGTTCATTTTTTATTTGCAAGCTTTTTTTGAAATTGTTTTTTAATTCTTTTTCGTTACCAGCCTGTCTGTCTTGCGGCCGGAGTGATAATATAGCATGGATGGTAAACACATGGCAATGTTTTATTTTTCCAATTACAAAATGATTTATTGGCATCAGCCACCACCAGTTACAGCTCCGAATATTTTGCAATCAAACAGATCTCTTCAACTTGGGAACCGCTCTGGTACGTCCACTGTAGTATTGGGTACCGAGCACGCCAGCTATGATGAATATTGAGCCAATAACATGATAGCGGGTTACTTCCTCTCCTAGGAATAATGCGCCCGCGGCAATTGTAACCAACGTGGAAAGATTCGTAAAGACGCTCATTTGGGAAGCCTCGATTTTGGACAAGACATACGTTGACGCTAGAGCCGTTACCAGTGAAGACACTAAACCTAAGAATAGAATAGACACGAGAAAGAGTGGGTGAGACAAAGGCGTTAATAAACTCTCAAAAGATCCTAACTTCCTATGTGTAAGCAAAGAGGAGATCAGAAACACTACAAATCCAGTGCTCAGCATCAAGTAACTGATTTCAGACGGACTAAATTGTTTGGATAAGGAGCGTGYCATTACGCTGTATCCCGCAAATGAAACACTAGTAAGAATTAGCAAGGAAATGCCTGTTATATTAGAGATATCTAACTCAGCTCCCTTCATTAGAAAGATAAATACAACACCGAACACCGAGCAAAATATTGCGAGCTTCTGAGCCCGATTGGTGGATTCTTTCAAAAAGATCGATGCGCACAACATGGTGACGATAGGTGTAAATGCGTAGAGGATCCCCGCCTCAGCGGCCGTTGCGTGTTTTAAGCCATATGCTTGTAAGGTGAAGAAGCCCAATGGATACATAGATGAGAGTAAAAGTGCTTTGCCAATAGGCTTGCCGCGATAACGCAATTTTACGATTCCCAAAGCAACTGGCAGCGATAGTCCAAGAAACGATACGGCGAATCGGTACATCAGAGTATCAAGGGGGGGCGCGTAGTCCAGCGCTATTTTGGCAAATAGAAAAGAGATACCGATGATAACTGCATTAAGTACAGCTAATAAATAAGCAAGTTTTCGTTCTTTGTGGGATGTCATCTCTCCAACTCCTTACAATATAGAATACAAATTGTCTTACAACTGAATGAAACATTCTCTGATATCAGCATAAATCCGCAAGCCCTGCACAACAATCCTTTTACACAGCAACTGTACCGGTACAATTCAAAGTTGAAGATCGGAGATCCAACGCTCATGTACAAATATTTGCTTATTGTGAATGACATTGAACAGCAACTCGAACAGGGACAAATCAAAGCAGGACAGAAGCTTCCTTCTATTAGAGATCTCTCCCTCCGGTATGCATGCAACAAGAGCACTGTGATTCGTGCTTTTACCCTTCTGGAAAGTCGCCATCTCATTTATTCGATTCCACAAAGCGGCTATTACGCGGTTCAACAACGAGGAGCAAGTCTGAAGTTACCTGAGAATACGGTCTTTGACTTCTCCTCTGCTGCACCAGATCCCGAGCTGTTTCCTTACTTGGATTTTAAACATTGTGTGGATAAAGCCTTTGATATGTACAAAAATGAACTATTTATTTATGGGACATCGCAAGGCCTGCCCTCCTTATTACGTCTGCTATGTAAGCATTTGGCTAACTATCAGGTATTTACGAAGCCCGATCACATTCATATCACTTCTGGTGTGCAGCAGGCACTCGCTATCTTGGCGTTGATGCCTTTTCCAAACAAAAAGCGCGGCATTCTAATGGAGCAGCCTAGCTATCATTTGTTTATCCAATTAGTTGAAAGCTACCAGCTGCCCGTACACGGAATTCGTCGGTCACCTCATGGTGATATCGACTTGAATCACTTAGAACATCTCTTCTGTACGGAGGACATAAAGTTCTTCTATACGATGCCGCGTTTTCATAACCCGCTTGGATGCTCCTACTCTGAGCCTACGAAGAAAGCAATTGCCAAGCTGGCCAAACGATACGATGTGTATATTGTTGAAGATGATTATCTGGCCGATCTGGAACTAGATTCAAAATCAGATCCGATCTACGCCTATGATTCTTCTCACGTCATTTATTTAAAAAGCTACGCTAAAATCCTGTTCCCCGGGTTACGGGTTGGAGTTGCCGTTCTCCCATCAGCTCTGGATGACGTATTCGGTACATTTAAAAAGATAGCCGACATTGACAGCCCCATGCTTTCACAAGCTGCCTTGGAAATTTATATTCAGAGTGGCATGTTTGAACGGCGTAAACATGCCATCCGGGATGCCTATTCGAGACGATTAGAACAGTTGCACGAATCTCTGCATGCCTATAACGAGGATAGCTATACCGTGGCTTCCCCACGCCAATCCGGTGTACACACGCATATCACGCTCCCTCCTCACTTGCCGATTCCGCTTTTGTTGGAAAGATTGCGAAAGAAGCAGGTACTCATTCAAAACCTTACACCCCATTATTTACCGAGTTTTGAACCGCTGCCGCTGATGAATCTTAGCATCACACGCGTATCAGAAGAGCGCATCGACAGGGGTGTACGCATTATTGCGAATGAGATCAAGCATATGGTGAAACAGGGCTGGCGCGTCTAAATATAAAAGCTGAGCACCGGACACCGCGTCACTTCCTGCCGACACGGTTCCAAGGACTCAGCCCTTATGTGATTATGGTGTTATCGTTAACTTAGGTCGATCCGTACTGGTGATGCTCTCACTTGATGCAAAAGAGACATTCCCATTTGAATTTACTGCTGACCTGTGGATTGGCTTCAATGTGATCGTTGCGTTAGAGCTGTACCGCTATAACTATTAAAATCAAATTAAAATAACCATCCCGTTTGTGGCTGATTAAGTCGTTCTTCGTATCAACGGTAACGGCCGTTGTTCCTGCTTGATTCGTCGTAGAGTAAGTGCCCTCTCTCACATTCGCGTCATCCACGTCAATCCACGTATTCGGAGCCGTTAGGACAATACCAGCACCATTATAGGCGCCCCGATTCGGAGAAGTTCAAGATGAGACGGAGTTGCCCCAGTAATCTTTGCCTCCATTGCTGCTGATTAGAACCCCAGAGGACAAGGCTGGCGAACCTGTTCCCGGCATATAACCATCCACCGTATTTAAAAAGATACCACCACTGCCTGCCCCTGCGAGGAGCGGATCTGTCGTTAATTCATGCGCATCACTTGGCTCACTGGCAGGGTGGTTACTATAGAAAACATACTGGTTTATTTACTTAGTGGTTTTGCGTGGAATCACACTTTACTACCTATATTTTACACCAAATTGTTGCCTATTTCTCGAGGTACAGCGTTTTATAGAAACAGTAAGATTCATCAAGTATAAGAGGAAGATCCATCATTCTCGTCAAACCAGTACGCGGATTATAATAGTGTTTGTAAGCAATATAGTGATGGAGGCGGAGTACAGTGAACCAGGAGAAACAGTATGATATTGTAATTTATGGAGGGACGGCTGCGGGCATTGTTGCGGCTGTTCAAGCAAAAAGAATGGGCAAAAGTGCGGTCGTGATCGAGCCAAGTCAGCGGATTGGTGGCTTGACCACAGGAGGCCTGGGAGATACGGATGTGGGAATGAAGCAAGCTATTGGCGGCTTGTCCTTGGAGTTTTACAAACGAGTAGCTCGCAAATATTCGCAAGACGGGGCTTGTTGGCTTTTTGAACCCAAAGTAGCGCTCGAAGTACTGCAAGATATGGTTGCGGAAAACAACATCGAAGTCGTTTACGGAAAAAGGCTCGATCTAAAGGACGGGGTGACAAAACAAGGATCAGAGATTATCTCCATTCGGATGGAATCCGGCATTGTATATAAAGCTAAGGTGTTTATTGATGCTTCGTATGAAGGAGATCTGATGGGCAAAGCAGGCGTATCGTATGTTGTCGGCCGGGAGTCCAATGCACAATACGGGGAGACGTTAAACGGCATTCATCCCGGGGATGAACTTAATGAACTACCCAGAGGGATCGATCCTTATGTGCTTAAAGGTGTGCCTTCAAGTGGCTTGCTTTTGCGCGTCAATGCGCACCCMGGTGGCAACGTCGGCGATGGGGACACCAAGCTTCAAGCTTATAACTTTCGCATGTGTTTGACGAACAACCCAGACAACCGGCTGGAGATTGAAAAGCCTGAGGGATACAACGAAGCCGATTATGAAATTTTGTTTCGTGCTATCGAGCAAGGGCAAAACACAAAATTCTTTAAATTAAATATGGTTTCGCCGGATAAGACGGATTCCAATAACAACAGTGGCATTTCTACAGATTACAACGGTATGAACCATAACTATGCGGAGACAGATTATCGTACACGGGAAGAAATATTCAATGCCCATCGAATCTATCAGCAAGGCTATGCCTGGACTATTCAGAATCATCCCCGTGTGCCAGAGGAAATTCGGGCCGTCTACAAACCGTGGGGCTTGCCGCTCGATGAATTCATCGAAAACGGCCATTGGACGCCCCAGCTGTACGTCAGAGAATCCCGTAGATTAATTGGCGATTATGTGGTGACAGAGCATGTCGTCAGACTAGAAGATGAGGTGCCGGATTCCATAGGAATGGGTTCCTTTGCAATGGACTCACACCATACCCAATACTATGTAAACGAAGACGGGCATGTAAGCACGGAGGGCGGTTTCTATGTAAAATTAAAAGCGCCTTATCCGATCAGCTATCGGGCGATTGTACCGAAACGAGCAGAATGCACGAATCTAATCGTACCGATATGTGTTTCTGCTACCCATGCAGCATACGGTTCTATCCGAATGGAGCCTGTATTTATGATCCTGGGGCAATCGGCTGCTATCGCAGCTGCACTGACGCTGGATGCGGACGGCATCGTTCAAAATGTGAAGTATGAGCAACTTCATGCCCTACTTGATAAAGGAAATCAAGTCTTGTATACAGATGTCTAATACCAAGATCACTCATGATTGAACTGGAATCCGAATTTGCGCCGATATTCTCCTGGGGGATGGCCAAATCGTTCGCGGAACACCCGGCTGAAATGGGGGTAGTTCTGGAAGCCAGTCTTCTCGGAAACTTGCTCCAATGAAAGATTGCTGTACAGCACCTGCTGCTGTGCAAGCTTTAACCTAACATCAATACAATAGGCGAACAGGGATTGGCCAAAAGCAGCTTTGAACAGATACGAGCAGCGAGAGACGCTTAATCCGACGGAGGCTGATATTTTTTCCAAACGAAGATGTTCCTGGGCATGATTTTCTATGAATAGCTTAATTTTATATGCGGTATCCGCGCTCTTCGTGCGCTGCTTAATCTGAATCACTTGCTCCAGTGTCAAACAAAGTGCCCTCAACAGATAGTCCATGATCTCTTCATGGTTCTGCATCACTTTTTTCTTTTCGCTAATAATATGCTTCCATAAGGTAATGACTGTATCGTCAAAGCCGATATTGGTTTTGGTTGGCAAGCCTTTGTTATTCCACCACGCGTCTAGCCATTCCCCATTGCCAGCTAGGAAATAGTCTCCAACGGGTTGTACCGCACCCGATTCCGGTGCGCTTCGGGGCTGCACGTTTAGTTCGTTTGGCTGATCTGGCGGATAAATGAGCAGGTCGCCGGGGATGATGGTCTCATATTTCCCATCCACGAGCGCGCGACAGGTTCCTTCTACCTGCAGCCGAAACAGGTAGAAGGTCAGTCCATCTCCATACTTAACGGAATGAGGCTTCGTGTGCGTGAAATAATTCGCATAAATGACGCCGGATCCGTGTAAATCTGACTTCGTCATAGGTAAGGTTCCTCCTGGCAACAGCGATTCTTCTCCGATTGATTATATAATTTGTCTATAAGACAGTACAAGGAGCTGTCCCTTGCAGCCGTTACATGGCTTGAGGGGCAGCTCCTTTGTGACCTTAGACTGACACTAGTTGGAAGATACAACTAAAGCATCATCAAACGATACATTCACTGAGGTGGTTCTGAATCCGATTTTCCCTGTTGTTAATTCCGTTACAGGATTGGTCCATTCTGTCTTCAATGCGCCATCTACATAACCTTTAATCGTATTGCCTTGGATGGAAGCCTTGATCGTATACCACTGGTTCGCCTGAGCTGTGAAAGAAGTGCTGGATACTAAGGTCAACTGTCCATTCACAGCTTTATACAACTCCAGCTTTTGATTCGCTACATTGATTCGATACATATAATAATTATCTGCATTCTGCACCCTGAAGACGATACCTGCATTGGCATTGGTAATAGGCATTTTCACTTTGCCCTCATACGTATAATCTGTCCATGAATCACCAGCAGTAATAAGCGCAGTGGTCGAAGCACTCTGGAGCAGGGTTTTCGTATCTGCACTCACCACACTCCATGAACCTGAAGATGACGTCCATCCTGTCATATTTCCATCTTCAAAATCATCGTTCAAGGGGACAATAGGGTAAACCATCGCATCGTCAAAATGGACACCCATCGAGGTGGTGCGGAATCCGATCCCCCCTGTGGTCAATTCCGTTACAGGATTGGTCCATGCCATTTTTAACTCTCCATCCACATAACAAGAGATCTTGTTCCCCTCAATAACCGCCTTAACCGTATACGACTTCTTCTCTATGGCTGCAAACGGGGTACTTGTTACAAGCGTCATTAGTCCATTAATGGATTTGTACAATTCCAACTTCTGATTGGATGAATTGATGCGATACATATAATAGTTATTGGCGTCCTGGACCCTGAAGACAACGCCTGCATTGGCATTGGTAATACCCATTTCCAGTCTGGCCTCATACGCATAATCCGACCATGAACTTCCTGCATTGGCAGTAATAAGAGATGTTGATGTCTGACTGCCGCTAGACAGTACTTTATTTGTGCCGTCTGTCGGTACGGTCCAACTGCCTGTAACGGATGTCCAACCTGCCATATCTCCGTCTTCGAAATTGTCGCTGAACAACGGCTTTGTATTGGCGAAGATAATGCCACTTACATTTTCATTTATTACACTAACCTTCAAGTCGGTCAGGTTTGTTGCAAGCTTACCTTTCACATATACATCAGAGAACATGACACCGTTAACCATTCCGCCTTTGGTGACATTCCCGGAAAGTCTGGATTGCTCAGATCCTACCTCACGAAGATTAATGTTCTTTAATACGACATTGCTTACATTGCCGGAAGTGCTAGTACTAACTGTAAGCCAATGATTCCCGAATTGATTGATACCTACTCGTTCGATGTCAATATTTTCAAACGTAATATTTTGAGCGTAACCTTCCTCCGGAAGCGTATTAAGTGTGTAACCATGATCAATCAGCAATGCCCTTGCGCTTTGATACACATACGAATTTCGGACGGTCACTCCGATCTGCGCCTGGGCTACCCCCTGCCCAATTTTGAAAGCTGCGCATCTTGTCCATGCAAGGGCATCATCAAAGACTACATTTTCCAAATGTTCAAGTGCTCCAGGCCATCCGCTAGACATTCCCGTCTGCAACCAGGTTTTCGTAGAATACGTGTCATCATCCGATATGGCAATCGCATGTTTAACAAGCACATTCTGACTCTCATTGATATCGATAACATCATTCTCGATTTTGTATAAATCTTGGAATCCCTTGAGATTTTTGATGGTAACATTGTCGGAACGAACAACCATGAACGACCAGAAACCCGCATCCCGTAAGATTAAACCATCAAAATTAAAATTTGTAGTTGCCAGCGGGACTAACAAGTTATTAATAAGTCCTTCATTTTTATTCGGTGCTGGCATTTTCCGCTCTCGCATCGCTATGCCTTTTCCATCAATGGTTCCCCGTCCTCGTATGGTAATATTGCTGGAGTCTACGGCAGTACGAATATAATACGTGCCATCCGCATTTCGTGAATCTTTCCGAAAATCAATCGCGTAGTCTTCACCCCTGCCTGTGCCGACAATGACAGCGCCTCCGGCTAGGTAAAAGGTTACATTGCTTTTTAACGTTAGGTTGCCGCTTTTATAGACACCGGCCGGAACAAATACAGTGCCGCCGCCAGCTTGATAGGCGGCATCGATAGCCTGCTGAATCGCATTCGATGCCATCGATGTCCCTGTATTATCCGCGTTGTATGGCGATTGGGTCACATTATAAATCCCTGCGCCTGTGGACGGGGGAATATTCGTCTCCAAGGGATCTGCTGCAATGACAATCTTCTTCGTCTGGTCATTGATATTTACGATCACATATGTTGAAGAAGAAAGTGAAAACGTTAACTTGTTCCCATTGACCGTTCCCTCGATGTTTTTGGCCATTGGACTAATGGAATAAGATGTAATCGGCACATTAGCAGTAACTTCGATACTGACCGTGCCGGAAAAAGAAAATTCAGCATAGTCATAGTCATCCTTATAGCTGATTACAGGAACCGATTGGTTATCCGCTTTCAATGAATATACACTGGATGAGGTATAGATGGATGGCATCGGGTAATTCTGAATCGTGGCCGGAGCTGCTTCAGATGTCCGAGGTAAAAATCCAATGATTATTATGGCAAGCACTACCAACAAACTGACAGATTTTCTTGTAATTGCAAACATTATAATACCTCCTTAAAATTATTCACTGCCCACCGATAAAAAGGGAGCGAAGCTCCGTTCGTCATACAAGCTCCTTGCATTCCGAAATTTGAAAGCGTTAACATTTTCACGAAAACAAACAGATTTATTTTGGGGCATCCCCCCCTTTCTCTTTGCATGAAAACACAGATAAGAGGAGAACCTACGCCAGTCGTTGCAAGCAAGTTCTCCTCTTATTGTCATTTCATGATGATTACTTATTTTTTCACAGTTGCATACCAGTCATTTACTTCTTTGAAGCTTGCATCTCCGCCTGATGTTTTGAATTTAGCAATAAAAGCATCCAATCCTGCAAATTGCTCAGCCCCAAAGATCAACTTCGTTGTGTAGTCGTTTGACAACGTGTTAAGTTGTTGGAAATTTTTGGAGAATTCTGCCATGTATGGCGCATATCCTAATTTGTCGATCACTCTTGTTTTTTCTGGCGCCAAACCGTTCATAAGGTTCCAGCCATCGAATAAACGCATATCTTTACGTACGCGTGCTTGCCAGTAAGTTGGATAATTTTTATCATCGGATCCCATTAAGAAGTTGTTCGCTTGATTACGCTCATCGGTAAAGATCGGTTGAATCGGTGTATAGGCCCCGTCTTTGAACGTGTAGTGTTTGTTTTCTTCCCCGATAGCCATCGTTTTGAATGTTTCTTTCTCCAGCTTCGCGTTTATCCATTTAATGGCATCTTCAGGATGCTTGGAAGCCTTCGGGATGAATGTAATACGGTCAAAGCCTTTGGAAGCGGACAACCCTGCTTTACCATCTTTACCTGTCAAAGCTGGAATAAATGTTGCTTTCGCAGTTGGAATGTTTTTCGTTAAAGCATCAGCGATCGTAGGTACATCCGACCAGTTCATCATCAGTATGCCGGCTTTACCACTAGTAAATTTCTCTTTGGTTGTTGCGGCTTTATTCGCAGCAAACTCTTTATCGATAAGACCTTGTTTAAATAAATCGGATACAAAAGTGGCATAATCTTTGAATGCTGGGTCAAGCACACGAGGCGTTAATTTTCCATTGACATCATTCCAGAAATTCGGCATTCCGAAAGCGCCTACAATATTAGCAATGAAGGAAGAATCTCCACCAACAGTTAATGGAATATTCGTATCGCCATTTCCTCCTGGATCTTTCTCTTTAAACGCTTTCAATACAGTAACTAGCTCGTCAAGTGTTGTAGGCATCTTCAGACCGACCTTATCCAACCAATCTTGACGAATGTACAAGCTGGTAGATACGGTATTCAAGCTCTTTGTTGGGATACCATACAGTTTGCCATCGACTTTCGCTGCTTCTAATGCTTCTGGGTCAATGGCTGCTTTAATGTTAGGTCCATATTTATCGATCAAAGGTCCTAGGTCAACAAGTGCACCTTTTTTGGCATAGTCAGCATAAAGCGCCTTGAAGTCAGTGGATCCAGCTGTCGTAACCACATCATACGATTCCCCGGAAGCGATCAAGATATTCAGCTTATCTTGCGGTTTATCTTGAGGGAGCATGTCGTATTGAACCTTATACCCTGTTGCCTTTTCCAAAAATGTTGCAACCGGGTACGTGTTGTAGTCCTCCTTCTGCCAAATCTGTAAAGATTTGAGTCCTGGCTTCGGCGCTTCAGGTGTTGGTGCTGCTGTTGCAGCAGCAGTTGCAGGGGCATTGGTGCTACTAGTTTTCGTGTCACCTGAGGAACAAGCCACGAGCGATGAAGCGGACAAACCAGCTGTAAGCGTAACGAGCATCAGCTTTTTGTATCTTTTTAACATACATAAACCTCCCTAGTTCATTTTGTTATCATATCATTAGGCCCTCGATGAAAACATCTAAGGCGTTAACGCAACACTAGCCTTTCACAGAACCAATCAGAACGCCTTTGACGAAATGTTTTTGAAGAAACGGATACACAAGGAGCATCGGGATAATGGAAGCAATAACCGTTGCTGAGCGAATACCTTCTGGTGAAATATTCATCATGTCATCCACACTTTTATTCAATGCCGTTGAGCTGTCTGCATCCATAACAATATCCCGTAGATATAATTGAAGTGGTTTCAAACTTCCTTTTGAGATATACAGCATAGGATGAAAGTAATCATTCCAGAAGTACACCGCATAGAATAGCGCTATTGTGGCAACAACCGGCGTACTAAGCGGAAGAATGATACGGAAGAGAATCGTGAAATTGCGAGCACCATCCATTTTGGCTGACTCCTCTAACGCTTCTGGTAAAGATTCATAATAGCTCTTAATTACCAATAGATTAAACACACTAATCAGTGCAGGCAGCATTAAGGACCACAAACTATTGATGAGGTGGAGTTCTTTCATAAGTAAGTAATTCGGAATGATTCCACCGTTAAACAGCATTGTAAATATGAACATAATTAAAACAAATGGAATTCCTGGCAGATGCTTCTTAGATAATGGATACGCTGTCAAAGCCGTTAACATAATAGCAAGTACAGTCCCCACAACCATGACAATCAGGGAGACCGAGATCGAATGTAAAAACTGACTTGAAGATACAACATATTTCATCGTATCTAGCTGAAAACCTACAGGCAGAATACCGACCTTACCTGACAGAACAGCAGTTTCCTCACTTAATGCTTTGGATAGCACGTTGAGCATTGGCAATAGCGTAAGTACGCCAGACAATAACAGCGCAGCATATACGCAGATATCTAGGGTCAAATCTCCGATTGTTTTCTTTTTCATAGCTGCACCTCCTACCAAATGCTTCGCTTGACCACTTTTTTGCTGAGCTCATTTCCCAACACGATCAAGAGGAATCCAATTACGGAATTGAACAAACCTACTGCTGTACTAAAGCTATAATCTTGCTGTCCAAGACCTACCCGATAAACGTAAGTCCCTATGACATCACCTGATTGATAAACAACCGAATTATACATGGTTAGAATTTGTTCCGTACCCGCTTCTAGCAAGTATCCCAGTCGC
Organism: Paenibacillus sp. 2RAB27; assembly: GCF_052115445.1. Taxonomy (NCBI): domain Bacteria; kingdom Bacillati; phylum Bacillota; class Bacilli; order Caryophanales; family Paenibacillaceae; genus Paenibacillus; species Paenibacillus sp. 2RAB27. The sequence continues at coordinate 100,671 of NZ_JBFRGR010000024.1, read as the reverse complement.
AAAACCAGAATCAAAATGATCGTTGGCACGATACCTGGTAGGGTAATGTGTGCCATCTGACGAATTCGCCCAGCACCATCAATGGAAGCTGCTTCATATTGTTCTTGTTCGATGCCTGCAATGGCTGCGATGAAAATAATCGTGTTCCAACCGGATTCCTTCCACCCTGCGGTAAATACCAGCACACTTCGGAAATAATGGTTATCTAGAAAGAAAGCAATGGGTGTTCCACCGAAATATTGAATCACATTATTAATTAAACCACCGCTCGGAGAAAGGATCGTTAGAAATAACCCTGAAATGATGACCCATGATAAGAAATGAGGTAGAAATATAATCGTTTGAATCGTACGTTTGAACCAGCTCTTCCGCACTTCATTTAATAAGAGCGCGATGAAAATCGGAACTGGGAAGAGCAGCACGAGCTTGTACAAGCTGATTAAGAGCGTATTGATAAACACTTGTATAAATTCATCCGAATGGATTAGCTTCGTGAATTGTGCTAAACCAACCCATTTGCTGCCCGTAAAGCCATCGAAAATGTTGAAATCCATAAACGCGATGATAATACCGTACATAGGCGTGTATTTGAATAAAAGCAGAAAAAGCAATCCAGGAATGAGCAGAACGTAGAGATCTATGTTCGTGCGGAAAAGCTTCCATCTATTTTTGCTGACCTTCGTCGTTTCCACACGTTGTTTTACTTCTGTTGTTGCAACACTCATTTCGCGTTCACCTCCAAGTTGTTATATCTGTATTATAAAGAGCCTATGAACCTATCTGTAGATGGTGATCTTTGTGTTTCTGGTACTATCTTATGGTGTTTTTACAAATAACGACATGAAAGAGACTCGCGATATACTCGCGAGCCTCTTTCGGTAATGCGCTTATTTCTTAACGCTTATATACCAAGCATTCACTTCTTGGTAACTCACTTCGCCACCAGCATCTTTGAATTTCTGCCGAAATGCCTCCAAATCATGAATAGCCTCAGCACCGAAAACAAGCTTCGTGGTGTATTCAGCTACAAGCGTATTCAGCATTAGGAATTTCTTCGAAAATTCAGGCAAAAATGGCGCGAATCCAAGGGGATCGGGAATTCGGGTACTAGCCGGTTCTGTCACATTAATGAATTTCCATGCTTCAAATACTCGTATGTCTTTACGAACACGAGCTTGCCAGTACACAGGATAGATCTTATCATCTGTCCCCGTAAGGAAGTTGTTCGCCTGTCCTCGATTCTCATTAAACTGAGGTAGAATAGGTGTGTACGCGTTATCCTTCACCGTATATTCCTTATTCTCTTCACCAATGGTCATGGTTCTGAATATCGTTGGATCCAGCTTGCTGTTCATCCATTTCATCATATCTTCTGGATGCTTGGAAGCTTTGGGGATAAAAGTCAAACGATCAAATCCTCTACTTTCGCTAAGTCCTAGCATGCCATCCTTTCCTACAACGGCAGGAATATATGCCGTTTTGGCAGTAGGTACATTTTTCACCAAAACATCGATCATTGCTGGTATGTCCGCCCAATGTACAACAATCATCCCCGCTCTACCACTTGTGAATTTCTCTTTGGCTGTCACATCTTTATTCGCGGCAAACTCCTTATCTAACAACCCCMGATTAAAGAGATCCGACATGAAAGCGACATAATCTTTATAATGAGGGTCCAATATACGCGGCGTCAGGTTACTATTCACCAGGTTCCAGAAATTCGGCATGCCAAAGGCGCCTACGATATTGGGAGCGAACACGGCTTCGCTTTTCATCGTAAATGGTATGTTTATATCACCATTACCACCTGGATCCTTATCTTTAAATGCTTGTAAGACAGCAACCAATTCATCAAGGGTCCTTGGTGCCTTCAAACCAACCTTGTCGAGCCAATCTTGACGTATAAATAAGCTCTCGCCAGAGGAGGAAAGTGACTTCGTTGGAATGGCATACAGCTTGCCATCAATTTTGGCAGCTTCCAATGCTTCTGGATCCACGCCAGCCTTAATGTTCTGCCCATATGTATCAAGAAGAGGTCCCAAATCAAGAAGGGCCCCTTTCCTGGCATAATCGGCGTATAGTGATTTGAAATCTGTTGTTCCAGTCGTCGTGATTGCATCGAAGGGTTCTCCAGAAGCTATCAGAATATTGAGCTTATCTTGAGGCTTATCTTGCGGAAGCATCTCATATTTCACCTTATAACCCGTAGCACTCTCTAAATACTTGGCCACAGGATTCGAATTATAATCTTCCTTTTGCCATAATTGAAGTGCCCTTAGCTCCGGCTTATTGGGATTTGCCTGTACAGACGGAGTATCTTTAAGATTTGAGCTGGTCCCTGACTTACAGGCTGCAAGGCTTGTTGAAGCGAGACAGACGACAATCGCAATCAGGCATTTAATTCTAATCGAGTTACGCATGATGATCCTCCCTGGAATTCCGATGCTGTCTGCATATGCTACAGCTGAACCTTGCGGTGATTGTCGTCCCTTCCCCAGGTTGTGACTGTATACTTAATCCGTGGGATTCTCCGGAAAACAAACGAATTCGCTCGTTCACATTGAATAAGCCATACGAGCTGCCTGAGCCGTCAGTTCGCACAACAGGCCTTGGTTCAGTAAGCAGCGTTTGGGCAAAATCAGGCTCCATCCCTATGCCATCATCGGTAACGGATAATAGCAATTCATTTCCCTCAATCCAAGCACTAATCGTAATTTTGCCCGACTTTCCTTTTGATTTACGTATGCCATGAAGCAAAGCATTTTCTACGATAGGCTGCAAGGTAAGCTTCGGAATGAAACAAGATTCTAAAGAAGCTCTGACTTCATTCACCTCCTCCATTCCATCTTGGCCTCCTAACTCAAACACAAACTCAAAGCTTTTGGGAAAACGTGTCTGCTGAATTTCAAGATACACCTTCGCTAGCTCTAGTTCATCTGTCACGGTTACCACGTCTTTGCCTTTGTTCAAACTTAGTCGGAAATATCGGGCAAGTCCATCAATCATCTGACTAATATCATGCGCTTTATGCCCAATTGCAATCCAATTAATGGTATCCAGCGTGTTATACAGGAAGTGCGGATTAATTTGAGCTTGCAGCGCACGGAGCTGCGCTTCACGCTCTAAGACTTTTGATTGATAGGTTTCCTCCATCAAATCCCTAACCCGATGGATAAGATGATCCACACTTTTCTCGAGTAGATAAAAGTCGCCATCTGATGCCGTAGTCCTTTCATCCAGCCCAGCCATGCCCTCACGCTTAATAACTTTAATAACCGTCTGCACACGGCGATTCATCCCGCGAACGATGAACGCAACCAGAATGAAAACAAGAATGAGAAATAACACCGTCACACCGGTTAGTGTCGCCACGCTCGAGAATTGATTCAGCGTTGCAGCCCGAGAGCTGATTCCGTTCTTGGGAACCTCTGCAACGATCTTCCAACCGGTCGCTTTGACAGTTGTATATACAACATATTGTTGATTATCGTCCTCGATAATTGGAGAAACACCCTCCACATTGCCTTCGATTGCTTTAAGGACTGCTTCTGATTTGAACTTATTGCCTAGCAAGGATTTATCACTGTGAAAGATGATCGTACCATCCTGCGCCACCATGAAGACATGTTGATCTTTATTAAGCGAAATGCTGGAGAACATGTTTTCAAGCGACTTCGCATCCACATCTATGGATAAGAAACCTGACAAATTCGTATAATCTTCTGGATTTTTTAATAATCGGATGCCTGAATATATATACATTTGTTGCTTATCTGGATCTATAAAATTCTCTAAATAAACCCCCGTCCAAACAAGCTGTCCACCCGCGTCCACAACATTTTGATACCAAGGACGCTTTTGAAGCGTTTCGATCGGGAAGAAATTTACTTTTTCATKGGAGAACAGTTTTTTCTCATCGACATACAAACGCACACGGAACACATTTGAATTCGTTTGCCMGTTATCAATTAAATAGCGTAATTCTTTCAAAGCGTCAATTTGTTCGCTATATGTCGTCGAATTGTTTAGGTATTGCTGCAGTTTGGGATTTAAAAACAACGAATTTGAGGTATCCCGTAAGGAATCCAATTGATGATCCAAATTAATTTCAGCCTGTTTGAGAGTTTGAAGCATCGATCGCGTCACTTCTTCTTCCAGAATACGCGAATAACGCTGGGAATACGCATAGATGAAAATGGAAGCCGGAATGAGAATTAGCACCACGTAGGCAATGAGCCAGAATCTAGCTGCGAGAACGTTTCTGAGAATCATCGCGGTAAATGTCCTGCTTCTATTTTTGAGAATCATGATGGCCCCTACTCTCTTTACATGACTTGATCTCGATATGTGCTTGGTGTGTAACCGGTATATTTTTTAAAGATTTTGCTAAAATAACTAGGATCCGAATACCCCACTGCATAACACACTTCATAAAACTTATTCGCTGGATCCTTCAATAGCGCTTTCGCCTGCTCCACGCGTACCTTGGTCATATATTCGTTAATGGTTTCCCCCGTTTCTTGTTTAAAAAGCAAACACAAATACGTCGTGGACAGGAATACTTCCGTCGCTATATCACCTACTTGCAAATTCTCCGCATACCGTTTATCGATAATCGCTCGCGTTCGTTCTATCACATTTTTAGATTTGCCATTTCTTTTCTCACCAATGCGCTCACATACTTCCAACAAAAACACTTCAACAAGACGATGCAAAGCACCTAACGTTTCTTGCTGAAACACTTTGGCCATGAGCTCGTTCTCTTTGCTTTCGAGATCTTGCTTCTGTACGTGCAGCTCCAACAATATTCGGCTGGCTAGAAGCAGCAGTTGAAGACTGATGTTACGTCCATAAGCAATACCATCTGTCCGATTACGTGACAGCGCATTGTATATCTCGTTTAGCTCCTCTTGCACTTTCAACGTATCTGCAGACTTCAAGGAGGAGACGATACGCTCTTGCTGTGAGGCATCAAACCGATATACACTCTCCTCGGCTTGTTCCAAATTATCCATAGAAATGATCTGATTTTTGCCTAAAAACCATCGTTGATCGGCCGCTTCCTTCGCTTGTGAATAGGATTGCGGCAGGCTGGCAAGTCTGGAAATTCGTTCTCCTACCCCGATTGTAACACTGATTTTCAAATAATTATGAAGGCTTTCGCGGACTTCCTCCGCCAAGGTGAACAGCAAGCTTTCCTGATCAACTTCCTGAGTCATGCGAAGAATCCCTACGAATTCGCCGATCTGATTTTCAAAAACATAACCGCCAATCTCTCTCTCAATGAGCTCTTGCACAATATTCAGAACCGAATAGGACAGCAACTGTTGGTCTCTTTCAGACCTGGTTTGCGCAACCTCTGTAGCATCATCGATACGAATGGCAATGACCCAATAGGCTCCCTCCATCGGCAAGTTCAAATGAAGGAAATCAATACGATCCTGCACACGTGATGGGTACATAACACCTTCCCGAATCAGTGACATGAGGAATTTCTCCTGCAACAGGGGCATGCTCTGTATGAGCTTGACTTGCATATCTTCAATGAGCTTGCGCTCTTGATGCTCCGCATTGAGAGAGCTTACTAATCGTTCGATAACAATCTCCAGCTCGCCTAAATTGACTGGTTTAAACATATAATCAACCGCTTTAACCTTCAGCGCAGATTTCAAATACTCAGCATCATCGTGACCGCTGACGAACACAATTTTGATATGAGGAAACCGTTCACTTAATTGGTTGGACATCTGAATCCCATCCATATTGGGCATTCGTACATCTGTTAAGATGAGATCCGGCTTCTCACGCTCAATCACCTCAAGCGCTACATCACCATCATCTGCTTCGCCTACAACCTCAATTCCGAATGCCTTCCAGTCAAAATAATTACTTAACCCGAAACGAACTGTCGGTTCATCGTCCACAATGACAAGTTTATACATCTGGTGTCGGCCTCCTTAGTAGCAGTTCTCTCTATTATAACTTGGACAAAGTCATGAGACATAGGAGGATCTTATGATTTCTGGTGCGATCTTAAGGTGCGGATAGGAGGGCTGTTGTATGACCAATATAGAATTCTCCTTGAATGCGAATATGTTCAAAAGGCAGTGTCGGATTGGCAATCCGCCACAGCATCCGGTCCGCTGCGCGATATCCGGTTTGTGAGATTGGAAGAAGCGGACGTGTAAATTCCGGCAATGTTTCGGGTTGCTCATTGAGGAAGCCGACTAAAGAGATATCATCTGGGATTCGGAGCTGAAGTGCCTTGCAGGTGTCATAGACCACAGGCACTTCATGATCGATGCCGCAAATGATGGCCGTTGGCTGTAGTTGTTGAATTTGGTGGAGGAGTTCATTATGCCACTCTAAGTTGGTGTCGCGGGGGCCGATGCAATGCTCGAAGGGCGCGATCGTGATGCCAGAAGCTTGCATCGCATAGCCAAACGCCTGCCAACGCAGAATCGATCCTCGCTGCATTTGGATGTCACCCACATACATAATGCGCTCGTGCCCTTGACTTCGCAGATAAGCAACAGCCTGGCAAGTCGCTTCATAGACATCCCAGATCACGCTGTCAATTTTGACACCGGATGGTGGAAAGCTTAGCAGAATTCGGGGCATGGAAAGGTTAAAAAGCTCCGTCTCCCACTCCTGGGGCAGAATGCTCGGTGCAATAAATATACCGTCCGCATATAGGACTCCTGCTTCCTCTAGCCAAACTGCCATTTTGTCTTGTTTTAAGCGCTGCGGCAGCATAAGCAGCTCAATGCGATGCCCGAAGGAAAAGAATCGTTCTTGCAGCCCTTGCAGCAGCAGGCGATTATACGACACAGATTCCGCAGTCTGAACAAGCAGAAAACGCAGGCGCTCATTCGGGTAAGGCGCGATATGATCCAGTCTCAAACTGCGGATCTGGTCCATTGTGTAATAGCCGAGTTTCTCGGCGGTTTGGACAATAAGTTGGCGGGTCGCTTCCGACATGCCATGCTTGCCCTTCAGTGCTTTATTCACGGTTTGTACCGTTAAGCCAAGCTCGATGGCAATTGTTTTCATGGTGACTGCTTTGCGGGTTGGCATGGGGTTGTTGCACCTCCAGGACGTTGTTAATAGGTTACTCTATAAAGGACATGACTGACATTACGAATTAATGTCACTATATCATGCTTACTTTTTAGATGAAACAAAAATTAAACTAGTTCCTTCGTTACAGCGATCTATAATGAAAACAAAGACGGTCAACATAAACAACTGTGAAAGCATTGCGAAGCAAAGGTTGGCCAATGTCCACCCATTAGGAGGGAAATTCGAATGACGAACTCATCTACAAACAACTTAACCGTAACCATACCTGCTCAAAAGCTAACTGTCAGTCACACCCCGGATGTCGTCGTTGTTGGCGGCGGTGCTACAGGTATTGCCGCAGCAATTGCGGCTGCACGTAATGGTGCCAGCACGCTCCTAATAGAGCAACGGGGTTATCTAGGCGGCATGGGAACTGCTGCACTTGTACCTGCATTTTGCCCCTATACCGATGGAGAGAAGCCTGTTATTCGAGGTATCGGCCTCGATTTGCTAGAAAAAATGAAACACGCAGCTGGAGAGGATTTCCTAAACCGGTATGAACAATTGCTGGACTGGGTTCCAATCGATGTCGAAACGCTCAAACGCGTCTATGATGCCGAAGTACTTGCTAGCGGCGCACAAGTGCTATTTCATACCGTTGCTGATCAAGTGCTGCTTGACGGGGATCGCATCAGCGGTCTTGTCATTAGCAATAAATCCGGCCGTTCCGTCGTACAAGCGAAGCTGTACATTGATGCATCTGGAGATGCGGATCTTGCGGCATTGGCAGGGGTCCCTTTTCAAGTTGGCGGTGAAAATGGCGAGCTTCAGCCTGGTACGATGTGCTATGTCGTGACGGGTGCAGATAAGGAGCGCTTCAGTCAATTTCTCGCCGAAACGGGTCAGCATCCGCAACTTGAAGAACTCGTGACCTTAGCCCAGCAAAATGGTGAACTGCCAGAAGGGCGCAAACGCGTTTCAGGGATGGCATGGATTTCGAACTCCGTAGTTGGCTTTAATTTTGGCCATGTATTCAACATCGACGGAACAAAAGCAGAGGATTTAACTCGTGCCGCGATCGAAGGCCGTCAGTTGATTGATACACAAATCCGATTCTTGAAAAAGTATGTGCCTGGCTTTGAGAACATTTTCCTTGTCCATTCTGGCGATCAAATCGGTATTCGTGAAACTCGCCGCATTCAAGGTGACTACACCCTTGTCGTGGATGATTTCCTCTCGATGCGTACTTTCGAGGACGATATTGCCCGTAATTCCTACTTTATTGATATCCATTTGGCGAATGCCGGATCTACAATGACGATTAAGCATCTGCCAAAAGGAAAATCCCACGGCGTGCCTTATCGCTGTATGCTTCCGCAAGGCAAATCGAATCTCATCGTCGCAGGTCGTTCTGTTTCATCTGATCGTCCCGTGCAAGGTTCACTTCGCGTAATGCCAAATTGCTTCGCTATGGGTGAAGCGGCAGGCGTTGCTGCTTCGATGGCGAGCGTTATGGATATCGGCTTCCGCGAGGTGTCCATCCCTGAATTGCAGCGTAAATTGATCGAGCAAGGTGCCTACCTGGGAGATAATCCAGGTCTGGCGTATGCAGATCTTGAGGTCGCTGTCGGTTCTATTCATTATGAAAAAGAGAATTAATTGAAAGGGGACTCACTACCTTGCTTAACAAATGGTCGGGAAAAACCTGGGGTACCCTCGGAGATAGCATTACCGAAGCTGGCGGGTATCAGCCGCTTGTTCAGGAAGTACTGGGCTTCGCGAGTGTGATCAACTATGGCAAAAGCGGCTGTCCTATGACAGCCGGCGGTGATCGCGACTATGGTGCGACAACTCATGTTGGTCGGTTAATCGACACTACCTTGGATTGCGTCACCATCTTCGCTGGTGTGAATGACTATCGACTAGATAAGCCGATCGGGGAGTTAGGAAGTAAGGACGTGTTTACGTTTCACGGCGCGTATGCCGCTTTGATTGAGGACATTTTGACGAAAAATCCGAAATGCCGGTTGAATGTATGGACACCGCTGCAGCGGGATAAAGATCAATATGACATTTTCTATGTCAACGCTGCCGGTCATCGCCTCATTGATTATGTGGACGCTATCAAGCAGATTGGTTTGCTGTATGGGTTGCCTGTTCTTAATCTGTATGCGGAAAGCGGATTAAACAAGCTGACGCTCCCTCACTTCACTTCGGATGGCCTGCATCCGAATGAGGCTGGCCATCGGCGGATTGCTGATATGGTTGTACCGTTTTTGTTGGGTTTGTGATGTGCATAGGAACAGCTGCTCCAGAGGGTTTAGCGACCTGGGGTGGCTGTTTTTTTGTTACTTGAGAGAGTCATGGTTGGCGGGGGGCGAGGTGGCGTTACTAGGGGGAAATCTGGTGGGCGTGGTGGTGTTGATGATTATTTAGAGTTCTGATGGGCCGTGGCGGATGGTGAGTGACTAGCTATATTGAAAAAGTTTGCGAAATAACTGGATTTGTTACAGCTAATTCAGCGACTTCAGCCTATTTATTGAGAATAGATGGAAAATGTCGATCTATTCTCAGCATTTTTAGCACATCTAGTCGTATTCGCTAAAATTAACTACATAATTTCCATCTAATTGGATAAATCGAAGATTTTGCGATAAATTAACTGGATGTTTTCCATTAATCTATGTTGGCGAGCAATCCACTCCCGGCTAATGCGTACTTAACGATGCGCTGCCCCTTTCCGCTATAGGCAGGTGTGAGCATACCCTTCGAGCAAAGCTTCTTAAGCATCATGACCGCAGTCCGATGGTCGATATCAAAATGCTGCTCCACATCCTTCGGCCGGATCGGCTCTGCACGCTGAACGGCGAGACGAAGGACTTCTTTTTCTGCCATGTGGGCGCGCAGAACAGGTGTCGAACTCGCTTGATATCTCGCCATCACCATTCGCAGCAGGGCTATGCACAACTCCGGCCTTTGCTCAACATCATCATAAGCGAAGGAAATAACTTGATACCCCATCGCATGAAGAAACGTTTCACGATTCAATTCATTGCAAAATTTCTGCCTGTCCAGATCACGAACGTGTGAAGTGTAGCCTTTTATTTCGATAAGCAGCTTCACAAAGCCTGGCAACCAAGCAAAATCCGCAAAGTAGGAACGCCCGCGCCAATCGAGCACCTCATATTCAGGGTGAAGATGCTCGAAGTCACCACGTAAAATCCACCAAATTTGTTTCGCAAAAAGCGCCTCCCCATGCCCATGTCCCCTCTCCAATCTGCCGCGCCGCTCCCCACTACGATTGTTCAAATGCATCCGAATAAACGTTTCATGCTCTTCTACAACATTCATTATTCTCATCACCCTCCTAAATAAACAGAAAAACGCCMCTCATCCACTCGATTGAATGGAACGGGACGTTCTTCGTCACTTATTTGTCATTATAAGGGAAATGGGAAATATTGGTGGATGACTAGTCCTGATTAGCTAGATATAGCGGCCGCTTAGCAGGTAGCCTTCGATGCATTTCTAGAATAACTGGATTTCCTGTAGTTAAATCACAGCTTTTCACCTAATTAATTGGAATAACTGGAAAACCTACATGTAATATCGGCAGAAACTCAGATATCGCACTCAAACACACTAATTAGCTGTATATTTTCCATTTAAATGGAAAAACCAACGTTATTCCTGATTATTAACTGTAGTTTTTCCATCTATTGCGCGAGTGGGGGGCGTCTGCGTATGTCGGCGTTCTTGTGAATGACATATTTGTATTGGCGTACGTGTGAATGGCTTTCTTGTATGTGCGTACGTGTATTCCAGTACGTGCAATAGTTCCACGACTACAAGAAATAATACTGACTCAAATCCTTACCCTTCAAAGCATAGCGCTTGTAGTGTTGGTAATGCGCCTTATACAAGTCACCATCCTTCGCTGGTGCGTACGTTAGGAACAGCTGCTTGCGGCTTTTATCCGATGTATTCGTTCCACTTTGATGCGGTGTGAAAGAGTGAAAAATAATGACGTCACCCGGCTTCGTCTCAACGATTTCACCCGTAGTAGGGTCGATTTCTGCGATTTCCTGCGCGTTCATATTCCGCAGCTCCCCTGGCGTTGAGCGAAGACGCTCGTGGTACCCCGGGAACAACTCCAGCCCACCATTCACAACAGTAGCTCCGTCAATCGCAACCATCACGCTGATAAGTCCCTGGATCGGGAAGCCTTGCCACCATGCAGCATCCTGATGCATACTATAGCCGTTTGCCCCTGGCAGCTTAAAGATCAATTTATCCTTGAACAGCTGCGGCTCATCCAAATAAATGTCACGAAGCGGCGTTAGAATCCGCTCATCCTTCACCAAATCCGCGAAAACCGCAGAAATATCATGAACCGGGTCCAGTCGTTCAATTTTCACTTCACCGTTTGCATAACCTTTGTGCCCTGCTCGAACATTATTCGGTGCCGTGTACGCCTCTAGCGTGAGGAGCTTGTCACATTCCGCTTGAAGCACGATAGCCTCTTGCACGCTGAACACATTTCGCAGCACAAGATAGCCTTTCTCGTTATAGCTTTGGATCTGTTCTGTGGTAAGAATGTTAATTTTATTCATGTGTGTAATCTCCTTTGTTTGTTGCTTGTATTTGCTTCCATGACCTAATAGTACTCCGAGTTATTTACATTGCACATGCACTGGTTTATGATATTTCATATACTTTTTTGCAGTTGAAACTTCACGATGAAAGGTGAATTATGATGCCACCTATCCAAATGGTTCGATACTATTGCAGCGGAATTAGGGATAGCTTTATGATGGAAGAAGATATATATAAGGACTGGGTCCTGCTTGCCCCACAATCGGGCGGATTCTCTTACAACTTAAGTATCAATGCAGAAGAAGATTTCCAAGATGTTTCGGTTGGAGAGCTTGTCATTTGCCCGCCAGACACGTTGTTAAAACGTAAAGTAACGTCGCCTTTCTCCTTTATTTTCATAGAATTCAGTTCAGAGCACACGTATCCCCATGGCAAAGTTATGATCCGAGATATTCAGCGTTTAACATCTACCTTCACTTATTTGCGGCATCTATCCGATGAACCTTCAGACAAAAACGGAGCCTACGCAACTCACTTAATCGCGGATCTTCTGTTCCAAATTGAGAAAGAACAAGATCATACCCCGTCCTACCAGCAGGACAAAACAGACCCGATCACCTACCGCGCCCTCGCCTATATCGAGCAGCATGCGTTCGGAGCTCACTTTCAATTGCAAGACCTCGCGAAGGAGCTTGGCCTCAGCGCTTCGCAGTTAACGAGACGTTTTCAGCAGGTGTATAAGCTTTCTCCCATAGCCTATGCCACTACACTTCGACTTCAAAAAGTACGCTCCCTACTCGTCGACACCGATCTAACGCTCGAGGACATCGCTGAGCAGTGCGGGTATCAGAACGCTTTTTATATGAGCCGCATGTTTAAAAGCAAAATAAAAATAAGCCCCTCGACGTATCGAAGGACCTACCGTTTCTAAAAAGCTGTACCTACATCTTCAATTTATAGCTTACAAACGCTAATTTCTGGCTATCTGGCGACCACGAGTTGACGTTAATTGTCCCTTGTCCTCCAAATAGTGATACTAAGGTCCGAGAGGGACCTCCTGTACTTGCCATTAATCGGATTTCAACCTCTTTATTCGGGGGATGCGCATTAGGCTCGACATCTCCCTTGCGATAAACAATATAGGCAACCGTATTCCCATCTGGGGATACGTGTGGAAACCAATTATTACTGGGCTCATCTGTCATTTGTGTCTGCTCACTGCCGTCCACGTTCATTCGCCATACCTGCATCAAGCCGGATCGTGTGGAATTAAACCAAATATGCTGACCATCTGGTGAGTACTCAGGACCATCATCAAGTCCAGGAACATCAGTCAGTTGTCGCTCCACACCACCCTGAACGGGAATCGTATAAATATTGTACACACCATTCCGCTCCGCACAATACGATAATTCACGACCATCCGGAGACCACCCATGCAAATAGCTTGGGGCCATCGCTGTAATCAATGTAGGCTGACCTCCAGCCAACGGAAGCACGTAAATACGCGACTGCCCGTCCTCCTCGGTGTGATGACTCACCGCAATTTGCCTATTATCCGGGGACAACACATGGTCGTTATTACACCAATTCGCATAGCCAGAATCGATCACTTTACTTTCTCCTGTAGCTATTTCATAGGCGTAGAGCAAACCTCTCTGATTGTAAATGAGACGTTCACCATCACTCGTCCAATTCGGCGCCTCAATCAAATCATCAACTTCAGCCAATACCTGACGTTCCCCTGTGCCTACATCCACAATTTCAAGAGTACTAATGACATGTCTTTCTTCCCGCTTGCGAGGCTGCTGCAATGTATTCATGGGATACACCGTCCTTTATAGTCCCATCATACTCACTCCATAAAAGTAGTGTCAAATTTAACCAAAACGTACCTACCTTAAGCAAAAAAGAGCCGCTAAACAATCAGCAGCCCTTGCTCTGGTAAAAGTTGAACGGTCGTCGTATGACCATCTGTGGTAATCCCTAGGTGATCCTTACCAAGAAGGCCTATCGTCGCCCCCGCTCCAACACGATACACATGAATGAACCTTGCCTGCTTACCCATTTGGCGATGCAGCAATGCAGTCAGAGGTACGCTTGGATCGATGGAATGGCCCGGCGTTCGAACCGTCAGAAGCTCTTGGTCGGGAAGCACCAACGCCGTTTGATGAATCTGGGCACTACCATCCGATGAAAGCAGATACTTCATTTGAACATTGGATGCTACAGGGGTATAGCTCCCCACGATAGGCAAATCAGGCAAGTTTTCTTGGATGAGAATGGGTGGATACTGGACTTTATCTGCAAAAGAGAGCTCCTTCAGCTCCTCCGACAGCGGCGCGACCATAGGATGCATCCACCACTCGATTGACTGAGGATCATCTCTCTTGAGCGTAACCTCGAACCAATCTAACAGCCAGTCGCTTGTTAAAAAGAGATGACGATTCAGCCTGCAGCCAACGTAGGCCGAATCACTCTGCAGCCAAACGTAGGTGCTCGCTTCCGTTTGTTCAAAGCGCAGACACCGCCCTGTATGCTCGGCTTGCGATTTACCGCCTAGTGAAACCGTGTTATGACTGGCCGTTTCACCAAACCACGGACGCAACGTGGATCCATATGGAACTACGCCGAAATCTGGCGTAAGTGTTTGATCTTTATGCATCAACGACAAGTGCAGCTTATCGAGGTGTCCGTGAGCACCCCCGTGTTCGCCAAAATCCACAAGAAAAGACAGCGGGTTATCCGCATGTCTCCCGACAGCAAAACCGGATGATGGCCAAAGCTTCGAGCCACGCGGCTTCGTAAGAGCCTCAGGGTGAATCGCTATGGATGCCGTAGCGCTATACAGCAGCGCTTCAAGCCCGCAGCGCGAGCCGTCCGCCGAGCCCATCTGGCGATAGGCCTCGCGCAGAATCGGCATGAGGCCTTCCACGGCATAGTGGCTCAGCCCCAGCTCGGCTACCTCCGCGATTTCGCGGGCGTAAGGCAGCCGCTCCATCGGACCGTCGTGCAGCGCTGGCAGCACGCCTTGGTCATCGGCCAGCTCGGCTAGCGCTTCTACCATGCCGCGCATGGATTGACCCAGCGATCCCTCGCACGTGTACAGATCCTTCGCGCATCGCTTCGCCATCTCAGCGAAGATCAAATACGCCCGCAGCACGAAAACATGATAATACGTGCTGCCTTCGAACTCTAGCTGATCGGGTTTCACGCCGATCGATAGATGATGCCGGAAGCCGCCCTCGGCTTCTACTAATGCCTCTAGCTCATGCCGCTCCCCTCTGGCGGCATACACACAAGCGAGCGATGCGTTCAGCCAAGCGGTATAATTGTTCTCCGCATTGTTCCGCTCGTGGATCAAAATCCCGCGATACGCGCGCATGCTCTCTTCAAGCAGATGATGGAATGTATCTACCTTGCGCTGCTCATCTGAGCTAAAGATGACCCCTTCATCCATCAACAGGACATACGCACGAATCAGCGTCGTGGACCAGATCGATTCCGTCAGCGCTTGATGAAACGCGCGCCCCTTCAGCATCCAAGGCTGTGCATCTGGATGCACAGGGTACAGCGGAAACTGCGCCGCATACGCCACGATCAGTTGTTTGCTCAGCTCGGCATAGGCGTAGTCGCGCAGCCCCGCATAAACCGCAGCAGCCTGCAGCGCGATCCGCGCGAGCTGCTGGTGCTTATACACCAGCCATGCGCCTCGATACTCGGCGCCTTCCACTACACAGCCGTGCGGACAATGAAACTGCGTCGCATCGGCTATGAAAGGATCGAACAGCAGCTCCGTGTGGTGCTGCGGACACACATACTGGTGCCACCAGCCGCCTGGCTCCAGGGGAATCATCAGACTGCCGCTAGCCTGCAGCCCATCAATCTCTTCCTTCAGCGAGTTCGCCACCTCACTCGCCCAAGCTAAGCGCTGCACCTTCGCGCGAATCGTTTCGCTCACCTTAACGGCATCGCTCATCGCATCATCATCCCGCCGTTAACTTCAATCGTCTCTCCCGTCAGGTAGCCCGCGAGCTCCGATGCCAAATACAGAACCGCACCAGCTACATCCTCTGGTGTGCCTTCGCGCCCAAGAGGAATGCCACCGATGGTAGCCTGACGTGCTGCGTCACTCGTGAAGGTGGCGTGGAACATCGTGTTGCCAATGAACCCTGGCGACACGTTATT
Organism: Paenibacillus sp. 2RAB27; assembly: GCF_052115445.1. Taxonomy (NCBI): domain Bacteria; kingdom Bacillati; phylum Bacillota; class Bacilli; order Caryophanales; family Paenibacillaceae; genus Paenibacillus; species Paenibacillus sp. 2RAB27. Next base: position 84,825 of record NZ_JBFRGR010000024.1, on the reverse strand, counting down.
AACAGTGATGCCACTTGCCGCTACTTCCTTCGCCAGCCCCTTCGAATACGCCATCACAGCAGCTTTGCTGGCTGCATACACGCTAGAACCAGGCCCACCGCCATTATACGCAGCAACCGATGACATATTAATAATACGACCGGCGCCCTTGGCTTTCATGCCGGGCAGCACTCTTTTGCACATAAACACCGTGCTTTTCAAATTCACATTCATGATTCGTTCGTACATTTCCTCCGTCATCTCTGCGTTCGGCACTCGCTGCACCAAATGCCCTGCGTTATTCACCAGAATGTCGATGGAACCGCCAAAAGCTTGCTCAACCTCGTTCACAAGCCGATTAATCTGCTCAGCATCCGTCACATCGGCTTGGACAAGAATGGCCTCCCCACCAGCCGCACGAATGGCTGCCACCGTTTCCTCCCCCTGAGCTATGTTAGAAAGGCAATTCACACCAACTTTTGCCCCATTTGCAGCCAAAGACTGAGCAATCGCCCGTCCAATCCCCGCGTTCGATCCTGTTACAAGTGCAATTTTCCCAGTTAAATTAATTCCATGCATATGATTTCTGCCTCCTAATAAATAGTTTTTTATATGTTGATCAACCTTTTGCAGCCCGTAACTTATCCACAGTAGGTCGTAAAAACCCAGCCAATTGCTCCCCCATCCGACTGTGTCCATAATCCGAGGGATGTATCAAATCACTTGTCAAAGAAGTAAAATCAATCATAATCTGCGCCCCATCTAACAGGGTCAAATTCGGATGCTGGCGACTCTCCACGTATCGTTTTAGCACCTCATTAAATTGCTTTTCAGCCACGCTAAACGGATGTGCCGTATCATGAAAATACGTTGCCCGATTCGGATAGATCGTTGTCACAAAGATCGGTTTCGAAGGGTGTTTGCGAATGATCCCATCCAATAAATAAGTGACGCGATGCTGGAATTCCTCGACATTTACGGTTCCTCTCATGTTGACACCTAACTCCAGATAGGCGAGGTCCCAATCCTCCCGCTCCGCCAAATGATCCGCCAACTCTGGCTCACAATAGCAAGACCCGCTGAGTCCTAGATTCAACACATCAATATCAAGGCGGCGAGCTGTCTGCTGGACATAACCGTTATAGTGGCTCAACGCGCCAGCCCCTTGTGTAATCGACGAACCGTAGGCGAGCATGGTCAATTGCGGTACTTCCTGACGCTCAGGAGGCCTAATCGCAAAGCCATAAGCATCTATGTCAACAAAGATCGCTGTAAACCGGTCGCAATAGATACGCCACACGTTTGAAGAGAACGCGACATTATCCAATAACGCAAGCGGTACCTCAGCAAATCTTTCGGGTGATTCCAATTGTAAAGTGGTGATGACGCCAGCCTTTAAGTCATATGCCGCATGAAAAAAATCGCCCTTAAAGACGAGCACGCGTCCATCCTTTTCTTGCGCAGCCATCGTCACTCTGATATTTGTAGCCTCTGTCACAAATCGAATCTCACAGCCGCTAGACTCGGCAGCTTTGGTTCGGCCTTTTTCGGTTAATGATTCACGAACCTGCTTGGGAAACCGTTGTAGCCTAAGACCAGGCAGATACGCTCTCGATTCCAACTCCGCAACATTATGAAACACCACATTCTCCAGCATCGCTTCTCTCCACGCTTTCTCTCTATGTTTGAATTACGGGGTAATGGTTGTAAAAATCAAGGTTGGTGCCTTGTTAGTGTCCGTATATTCTCTGGTATATACTGTGGCTGGATTATCGACAGACACCATCGATAGACGGAAGCTGAGTGTGCCATCACTTTGGGTCTGAACATACTTCGTCACATCAAAAGTCACATAGCTGCCGGCAGTCACAGGAAGATCACCTGCATTCACATCCGTAAATGCTCTAGCTGGCTGATTCGCCGCAGTGATGAGTGTTGGATCCCAACTATCCGAGGCAATCCCATGGAGCAGCAGATCGGCTCCAGCTTGTGCACTCGCGACATACAAACGCAGCTGAACCGTATCGATGGTGCCTGACAAGGTCGGAACGGCTACTTTCATGTAACCCACTTGCTTCCCGCCATCTGTCTGAATGAGCATCGTGGTCGTTGTACTGTAGTTCGTATTCGCATTGGTCGATGTAACACTGTCCACATACGTATCTGCATCCACAACTTTCGTTGTTTGTGAAGGTGTTTTTACTGTAATGGTCAAGGCAGAAGACGTGAATCCGTTATACGATGCCGATACAGTAGCACTTCCTAATGCAACGCCAGTAATACCGCCACTGCTCGATACCGACACAACACTTGTCTGACTACTTGTAAAAGCAGCACCTGCCGCAGTTGCGTCTTCCGTTGATGAATCTGCGAAATGAGCCGTTACTTGAAGCTGCTTCACGCCACCGCCGAGCGCGATACTCGCAGGTACTCCTGAGATCGTAATGCCCGTCATAGCTGGTGTAGCCGTAGTGATGGTATTACTAGCTGTTGTGCGATTCGCTTGATCCATCGCTTCAACTTTGAACGTATACGACGTGCCTGGCAGAAGCTCAGTTGCGGTATACGAAGTCTTATTAGCAAAAGTAGTATCGTACAGAACTCCGTTTCGATAAATGCGATAACCAACGATGTTCGTATCATCATTTGCCGCAGGCCAGCTGAGAGTTACTTGTCGCGGAGTTACCGTTCCAAGCGATAAAGGTGTGCCTGAGCTCCAGCTTGGTGCCGTGAGATCTGTTAGAAGATCAGCGGTATACTCATCCGCTCCGACATCAGGAACACCGGCTCTGGCTTCGCGCTCAACATCTTCCGTCACGAAGGACAGTGCGCCACCACTGCCATAATTGCCAATCGAGCTATTGATTGCGAGGCTGTTGGCTGCAAGCTTTTTATAAGGTATAGATTTCAGTCGGTCATACTCACTTGAGGTCCAAAGCCATGCATAGTCAGCCTGACTTAAATTCAGCACCGCTTCTTTCATCATCGGATAAGCAACTTTCACTTCTGTTTCAGTAAGTGCAGCCGAATTCCCCGTAATTAGGGGCACGCCGTGCTGTGGGAACATGATATTTCCAGACCAGCTTAAGCCTGGGATTGGCGTCATAATTTTTATAAGTTCTTGCTGACCTCCCACCACCACATTATTGGCAAAAGTTAAATTCTGCGGAGCCATGCCGTAACGCACAAATCCCAGCTCGATACCGCTTTTATTGTCCACGAGCGTGTTGTTTGCGATCATGATATTCTTGGCAATGTAGTGATTATTGCTTGGGATCGGCTGCGTCAGATTATCGTTATCTCCCGTCGTTAAGGCAATCGTCGCGTCCCATTCTGTCCCTGTCAAACCTTGAAAATAATTGTTATAAACCTTATGATTCTGGCCGTAAACCCGCACACCGCCTGTACCTAGCGTTCGACTGTCAGGGTTTGTCGGGAGCACTTCACGACCATTTCCAATAAACATGTTGCCATAGACACTCGAACCGTTCCCCGATCTAAGGGACACTTCGCCTAAGGATTCGATGAAATAGTTGTAGCGAATGACATTGCCGCCGCTTTTGACTGAGACATATTCAGGGTCACTATCGACATGGTCGAAAATGTTGTACTGAATCGTCGCATACGCATTCAGATGCACCAAATCCGTCACGCCAAGGCGGATGCCTTCGGATTCATTTTCCTGACGAGGCAGGGTATTGCGGAAAACATTGTACTCCACCACATCGTACTGGGTAATTTCGTATGTCCCCGCTACGGTGTCTCGGTTGCCGTCGAAAAGAATAAACTTCCCGCGATCCTTTTTATTTTCCATCAAATTGTGATCCACTTGGTTGTGATGCGAACTCCAACCATCGATGTACACCCAGCTGGATTTGGTTGCATCCGTTGCTGAGCTTGGTGAATGAAAATAATTGTTCGTGATCCGCATATGGTTACAGCCTGTAATTCGAATCCAATTCGAGGCTGTGCTGTCCATAACGAACGTCATATCTTGGATAGTGATGTAGGAGCTGTCTGTGAATTTGATCGGACCTGCGTTGAATACGGCCATTCCTTTGTTCTTCGCTTTGATGACGATCGGATTGCTGGCGTCGCCATGTTTGCCCGTGATGCTGAAGGAAGCATAATTCCCATTCTCCAATTGGATCACAGTGCCCGGATTCGCTGCATTAATAGCTTGCACAAGCTGGGTTGAGTTGCTTACGGAGACAGGAGGATTCGCAATAGTTTGCGGTATCGCTGATATAGCTGGCGCGCTATTCGAACTTTCACCCGCTGTATTCACAGCACTAACGACGAAATAGTAAGTCTGACCAACCGTTAAACCAGTCACCGTGTAATTCGTTGCTGTGATCGGTGATCCGTTCACCGACGTGAAAGGTCCACTCCCACTGGACGCCATCTTCACATTGTAGCCAGTTGCTGTGGCTGATGCTGTCCACGCTACGTTAACTGCACCTGTGCTAGGTAGCGAAGTCGTTACGCTCGTTGGGGAGCTTGGTACTGTCGGAGATGACGTTGAGCCACTTGTTGCCGTTGCTGTAATATCGTCAAAAGCTGTCGCACCCGCATAACTGTAAAGGCCGACTTGACCGGATGTGTATGGCGTTGTGTCCGTCCCTGAAAGGACAAGCGTGCTGCCGTAATAGCCTTCGAGCTTCAGGCTGCCATCCGTGTTTTGAGTCGATTGGAGCTTCATAGGCAAGTAGCCGAGACTATCAAACTGGGCGCTCAGCGTCGTGTTCGTGACGGAAACGCCGCTAGCGTTCGGGGTGCCTGCCGTTTGAGGAACGCTGATCTTCGAGCTGCCTGTTACCTTTTCCAAATAAAATTGATAACTGGATGAGTTCTTCTTCATCGTAAAACGGTAATACGTCGCCGTCGTTCCACTACCTGAGTACCTAGCTACGAGTCCAGCATACGTGCTGTTGGCGCCAGTCACCTTGAGTTTGCCTGATAACGTGAGGTCACTGTTCGTGATGGCCGGTGTTGCTGCGCCCCACTGGTCATTTGTTATTACATACGTGACACCTGTAGTTGCATCCGTCTGTCTTAGAAAGTGATTCTGTGTCGCTCCACCGGATGCGGCTTCCGCATCCATGGACCAAGTCGTGCTGCCGCCAACGACAGATTTCCACGGCTGGGTGCTGGTTGATGTGCTCCCCACTGGTGAACTATAGCCTGTTGTTGCGTTGCCGTAGCTTTCGAAATCCTCCGTTAGCGGCAATCCTGCTGCTGAGGCTGCAGGTGTAGGGATGATGGCCAGACACAGGGATAACAGCAATAGTACAGATAACATGCCACTCACAAGCTTCCGTTTCCTAACCATCATTTCATTCATAAATATAAATTCACCATCCTTTTCATTGAACTAAGACCAATTATAGTTAGGTGTGACGCTGAAACATATGATCGAATTTAAGCAGTATTGTGTTTTTTTAAACAGGGGGTACAGGTGAATTAGCAGGAAGATTACCAGTCTGATAGCTAGAGCAGCCTCTGAGGGGAACGTTGGTGCGCTATTTTACTAATTCTGCCTTTATTCGATGGTTAGGGGAACGTCGGTGCGCTATTTCTCTCATTTACGTGTGAATACGAGATTTTTGGGTGAATAGCGCATCCTTGTTCCCTTTCGGCTAAAAATAATCATATTTCACCTAAATAGCGCATCCTCGTTCCCCTCGGACGTAGGTATGACGTTCCATTATGATTTGGACCCAACCAATCTAGCTACTGGTAGGATCCTAAGTGGTGTTTATATAGCTCATTCCTGCATAGTTTGTGTGAAGAGTGTACTTTTGGTGGGAAACGTGTTTTGGAGTAGCATATAAAAAGCCCCGCTCCCACAGCTCGCTGACGGGGCGGGGTTACAGGGTTGCGAGGTTCTTGGGTTGCCTCTGAGGGGAACGTCAGTGCGCTATTTCATTATTTCTGCCTTTATTCGATGATTAAGGGAACGTCGGTGCGCTATTTCTCTCATTTACGTGTGAATACGAGATTTTTAGGTGAATAGCGCATCCTTGTTCCCCATCGGCTAAAAATAATCATATAACACGTAAATAGAGCATCCTCGTTCCCCTCGGAGGAAGGTATGACGTTCCATTATGATTTGGACGCAACCAATCTAGCTACTGGTAGGATCGTTAGTGGTGTTCATGTAGCTCATTCCTGTGGGTTTGTGTGAAAAGTGTACTTTTGGTGGGGAGCGTGTTTTGGAGTAGCATATAAAAAGCCCCGCTCCCACAGCTGTCGCTGGCGGGACGCGGTTACAGGGTTGCGAGGTTCTTGGGTTGCCTCTGAGGGGAACGTCAGTGCGCTATTTCTCTCATTTACGTGTGAATACGATAAATTTGGATGAATAGCGCATTCTCCTTCCCTTTCGACCAAAAATAATCATATTTCACCTAAATAGCGCATCCTCGTTCCCCTCGGACGTAGGTATGACGTTCCATTATGATTTGGACCCAACCAATCTAGCTACTGGTAGGATCCTTAGTGGTGTTTATGTAGCTCATTCCTGCATAGTTTGTGTGAAAAGTGTACTTTTGGTGGGGAGCGTGTTTTGGAGTAGCATATAAAAAGCCCCGCTCCCACAGCTGTTGCTGGCGGGGCGGGGTTACAGGGTTGCGAGGTTCTGGGGCTCTTGGGCTCTTGGGCTCTTGGGCTCTTGGGCTCTTGGGCTCTTGGGCTCTTGTCTTTCTGCGTTCCTACGTTGCCAAGATGCCGAGAAACACAGGGTTTGACTCAGCTTTACAAAGCCCCACCACCCCTCACGTCCCTATATTCGGAAACCGAATATAGATCCGCGTACCAACGCCGAGCTCGCTTGCGATGCTCAGGCCGTACTGCTCGCCGAACACCAGCTGGATGCGGCGATGCACGTTCATCATGCCGATGCCGCCACTGTTGCCGGCACCCTTATGCAGCTTCGCTTCCGCCAATTGATTGGCGCTCAGCTGCTTGTTTAGCGAAGCTAGATGCTCCGGCGACATTCCGACGCCGTTATCCTCGAGGACGATAATCAGATCATCGTCCTGCACCCACGCATCCAGCCGAATATAGTGATGCTCCTCGATCCCATCCGCGAAGCCGTGCTGGAAAATATTTTCGATCAACGGCTGCAAGGTAAGCCGGGCCGTCTTCTTCAAGAAGAATTCCGGCGGAATTCTTACGTCCAGCTCGAACTCCCGCCCCACCCTGTGCTTCATGATCGTCATGTAGTTCAGCACATGCTTAAGCTCGTTGACGATTGCCGTCTCTTCGATATGTGTCTGCACCGAGTAGCGAAACATCGTGGCGATGGCATCCACAATCTCCGTTATTTCGGTGGATTGTTGAATGACAGCGTAGACGATAATATTTTCCAACGTATTGTATAGAAAATGCGGATTGATTTGCAGCTGCAGCGATTGCAGCTCGGCCTTCTGTCGCTCCAATTCAGCGTCCTTCTTGCTGAGCTCCGTTCGGTACAAGGTGTCCATTAATTCCGACAATGACACGACCATCAAATTATAGCGCTGGATCAACTCATCGAGCTCATTCTTCGTTTGCAGCTGGGGGATTTTCACCCAGTTTCCTTTTTCCGTTTGGCGCATGCCATTTTTCAAAATTTGAATCGGCTTCGTAATGTTTCGGCCAAATCGATAGGATAGCAACAAGGCCAGCAGTAAAGTAATGCCACCCACCCAGAAGGAGGAGTAGCGAATGCTCGATAAGGGCCGATTAATATCCGCCGTCGGAATCGACACCATGAGGTTCCAGCCCGTATAAGCCGACTTGGAGCTAACGACCATGCGTTCTTCCCCAAACGACGAATCCTTGAAGGATTTCAAGTCATTCCCTTCTATTTTCGCCATCAGCGCCTTGTTCACCGTAGTACCGATTCGCTGCTTGTCCGGATGATAGACGATGCGCCCGTCATTATCGACAATGGCAAAAAATCCGCTCGGCCCCAAATTGATCCCCTTCCACAAGGTTGCGAACTCATCCGCTTTAATCTCGATAGCCAGAATCCCCTTGAACTCATTGAACACTTCGCCATGAATTTTACGCGCTAACGTTATGAATTGGTTATTGCTCTCCGAGAAGACACTGTTGCTAATGATAGTCATGTTTCCAAGCGCATCGGTCTCTTTGTCGAGCTCTTCCATCGTAAAAGCAGGCACTGGATCAACGATTGGCTTCAGCGCTGGGTTCTCGTAATACACATAATTATCAAAATAATCGGCCAAATAGACGGTCATAATCTCTGGTGATTTAATAAAGAGCGGATTAATAACGTTATCCATCAAGTTATCCGTGAACTGATAGTACTCGTAATCGCCTGTTGGCGGGTCGTCGAGGAACTTTTTGACGGAGCTATTGGTAAAAAGCGACAGATGCGCGCGCTCATAATTTTTCAAATATAAATCTGTATGATTGACCGCGTTCGATACAATTTCCGTCAAATGCTGCTCCGTTTGCTCCTTCAGCTTATTCGAAGAAATATAGTAAGAGGAGAACCCGATCGACATGACAGTGATCAGAACAATAGCAGCCACATAGGCAAAAATGCTGCGAGCTAACGATGGCTTCATTATTTGATCCCCATCATATGCCGGTATTCAAGCGGTGAAAGGCCTGTGACTTTTTTGAACATCCGGGAAAAATGCGGGTAGTTCTCATAGCCGATCTCATACGCGATATCGTTCGTGCGGTAGTGCGGCATTTCCAGCATCCGCTTCGCCAGCTCAATTCTTTTGGTAATGCGATATTGCACAAAGGTTTCCTTGAACACCTTCTTGAACAACAAGCTCAAGTAAGGCGGCGTAATGCCCAGATATTCGGCAACGTCCTCTAGGGAGAGACTATTGGTGATATTGGCATCCATATAAATTTTCGCTTTCTGCATAAGATCCTGACCACCTCGTTGCAGCGCCAGCTCATCGATCATCTTCATGATTTGCTCCTGAAGCTGCAGGAAGTAAGCCATCATATCCGTAGTATCCGTTATTTCTTCCGTTTTTGGCAGAAAGCTGCGAAGAGATAATCGMTTTTTGAGCATAGGCAGGCAATCCTGCAGCAGCTGAATGAACGCAGAATCCGAGGAGGAAGCCGACTTGCAGTACAACCGCAATTCCTCCAAATGCGCCTCTACCGCATCAATCCGCAGCGTCCAGATGGCCTCTACAATTTTCTCAATCCAATCCTCATACTTGGAAATGGATAACATCGCATGACCGCTCTGTGAAATCAGCTTCGTCAGCAGATCATGGATTTTGACCGGCGTAAACGGTTTCAATACATATTCTTTAACCCCATAAGACATACCCGCCTGGGCATATTCGAAGTCACCATAACCGGAAATAATAACTTTCTGAATCAACGGATATTTCTCATGCACCTGCTTACACAGCTCGAGTCCATCCATCTTCGGCATCCGAATATCTGTAAAAAGCAGCTGCGGCATCGATTCTTCGATCATTTGCAGCGCCTTCACACCATTGCTTGCCGTGCGTATGGATTCAAATGTATGTGAATGCTGTTTCAACATAATAACCATACCTTTTAGAATAAGCGGTTCGTCGTCTACAATCAGAATTTGCTTCATCCAGCCGCCCCCCTTTTATGGCAAAAAACATTTATCCTCAACCCGAGAATAAATGCTTTCCACCCAATGCACAAGCTATTTTTTAGTCGCCCATCACGACGCCGTCTTTTTTGTTGTAACGTTCTGTGGCTTCCTTGATGATTTCATTTCCACCTTTGGCTTTCCAATCTTCCAATGCTTTCGGCCAATCGGAAATCGGTTCCTTGCCATACACCATTTTCAGCATATGATCTAGAATGACTGGTGGCATATCGGAGAACTTCAGACCCGCATCTGTAAACTTCGCTGTCGTTGTAAGCTCCGGTGCGAAGGAGATCCCATTTCTTCCCTCTTTGGTCACGATGGTGTCAAATTGTGTAATTAGCTTTTTACCATCTTCGGTTGTGTTCAAAAGTGTTCTATTCAGCGCTGTATCTTCCACCAGTCTCAGCATGACGGAGCGGAACTGCTCTTCAAGGGAGCCTTCTGGAGTCGTCGGTTGTTTGTAAACGACTTTATTATCTTGCATCGTGTACGTGTCGCCTTCAATCCCGAAGTTAAAGAATCGATCGCCCGCTTCTGTCACCATGTAGTTCATCATTTTCACAATCGCAATCGCTTTCTCCTTGCTGACCTTGCTATTGATGTAGGACAATCCGCCAGTGTAGCTGTATTTCATCATGCCGCCCTTGCCATCATCACCGACTGGAGACGGAATAATGACCACTTCGGATTTCGCGTTGGCAGGCTTCGTCGTACTGATCCAGTTCATCAGCAGATTCGCGTTGTGGTTCCATACCCCGGATTTACCGGCATTAATGTTATTCGTCCATTTGTTCCCGTCAAGACTTGCGAAATCCTTCGCCATTAAGCCTTCATCGTACATCGTTTTGTAGACGGTCAGTGCTTTTTGCATCGCTTCCACTTTAAAAAACTTTGGTACAACTTGATCGCCAATTTTCTCGAACATCGTGCTATACGGCATAACGTCATATGCTCCGAAAATCACATCGGAATAGACGAAATCTTTCCGGAAGGCATACGGTTCAGCAACACCATTCTTCTTCATTGCCCTTAATACGTTGAGGAAATCGTCAACCGTCTTGGGAACTGGCAACCCTGTTTGATCCAGCAAATCTTTACGGATAAATGTGGAGCGACGGCTTGCGTTGGACAAATATTCAGGAATCGCATAGATCTTGCCGTTGTACTTCACTTCGTTCCACGCTTGCTCGGGAATCGCTTTCAATAAATCTTTGCCATATTCTTTGAGAAGGTCATCAAGCGGCATAAACAATCCGCCTTTGATCGCTCCGCTCATATCTGGACCCTGCGGGAACATCCCTTGAATCGTGTTCATGACATCCGGCAGATCCGTGCTGGCGAACATCAAGGCTGTCTTCGGTTTGAACTCCGCATGCGGCACAAGACGAAGATCAAGCTGCGTATTCGTCAATTCGCCTAGCTTTTTCACCCATTTATCATTGTTGATGTCTGTGCTGCTGAGTGCATATTTATTCAAGGAGTCACTTAAGGAGATGGAGATTTTCACCGGTGCTTGCGCTTTTGTGGAACTTGCAGGGCTTGCAGGATTTGCTGGGCTTGCACTAGTTCCAATCGTACTCGTTGAAGAATTGGAGCAACCCGCGATAACCGCAACCATGAGCGTTGAGACGAGACCCGTTTTCAACCAAGCTTTCATTGTATATCCCCCTAATCGATATGTTGTTGATTCGTGATCATCTTATCGTGAAAGAAAAACTTGGAACATTGTGTTTTTTAAACTCAGTTGATCTTTATTATACAGCTTTTACGATTTTATCGAACCGATTAACATCCCTTTGATGAAATGCTTTTGCAGGAATGGGTACACGAGCATGATCGGAATCGTCGCAATGACGATAACGGCCATCTTCAGTCCTTCGGGCGATAAATTGGCGATATCCCCTGCTGTATTGGCTAAATCGGAGGAATCGGTTACGACAAATTCACGTAATTTCACTTGAAGCGGGAACAGCGCACGATTGTTGATAAAATAGAGCGCATTCGAATAGTTGTTCCACAACGCCACCGAATAAATGATACTCATCGTCGCCATCGCTGGCTTCGAAAGCGGCAAAATAATGCTCCAAATCGTGCGAATCTCCCCAGCACCGTCAATCCGTGCGGACTCGATCAGCTCACCGGGAATGGAAAGGAAGAATGAACGCATCACGAACAAGTTAAATGCACTGATCGCCCCAGGCAGCATTAACGCCCACAAGCTATCCAGAAGGCCAAGATTACGAACTAGCAAGTAATTCGGGATTAGCGGAGCATGAAAAATCATCGTTATGAGCACGAGCAGCAAAACATATTTGCGCTCTCGATATTCATTTCTAGACAGCGGATATGCTAAGCTTGCCGTCATGATGAGACTGATGAGTGTACCGCAAACAGTAATAATTACGCTTACACTAAAAGTGCGCCATATCGCGATTTGCTTCAGAACCGTTACGTAGTTATCCACCGTAAATTGAACAGGCCATAACACGACCTTCCCCGCACTGAGTGCAACAGGTCCACTGAAAGACTGAGCAATAATATTTAATATCGGCAGCACCATAATTAAGCTGATCAGAATGAGCCCAATTGGATTCAATAAGGATATAGTGCTTGGTTTGTGTAGGGCTGACTTGCTCTTAGACATACTTAGGAGCCTCCTTTCTTCGATTGGTTAATATAAACCCTCGCCGGTTGCTTTTTTACTGAACATGTTGGCAGTTACGATAAGAACGAACCCAATTACCGACTTAAATAGACCAATGGCTGTCGTGTAGCTGTATTCACGCTGAATGAGCCCCACACGATAAATGTACGTATCCAAAATATCCCCCTGCGAATTGTTCAAAGGATTCAAAAACACGAATACGCGTTCAAAGCCTAAATCCAGAAAATTACCAATTTGCAATAGAAAGAGGATCGTAATCGTCGTTAAAATACTCGGGATCGTAATGGCCCATGTTTGTTTCCACCGTGTTGCTCCATCAATTTGCGCTGCTTCGTACAAGTCTGGATTAATTCCGCTCATCGCTGCCAAATAAATAATGGTACTCCAGCCTGCATCGCGCCAAACGCTTGAGCTGACGATAATGGTCCGGATGAAGGAATCTTCCCCCATGAAATAAATCGGTTCATGTCCGAACAGCGTCACGATATAGTTAACGACTCCGCTTGTCGGATTTAAGATTTCAATCACAATGCCGCCAACCACCACCCAAGACAGAAAGTGAGGCAAGTAGACGGCCGTCTGGACGAAACGTTTGAAAATCTGGTTGCGCAGCTCATTCATCATTAATGCCAATAGGATCGGGATCGGGAAGGCGAAGAACAAGGTGTAGAAGCCGATGGCCATTGTGTTTTTTAAAATACGCCAGAAATCCGCGTACTCGAACATGCGCCGGAAATTGTCCAAGCCCACCCAATCGCTTTTCCATATCCCCGTGAAAATACTGTAGTCCTGGAAGGCCATCACGGACCCCGTCAGCGGGATATATTTGAAGATTAAAAAGTAAACAATGCCCGGAATCGACAGCAGGTACAGCACCTTGTAGCGGTTGTAGTAGGTCAATACCCCTGATTTTCTCACCGTTTGCTCTTGAGGTTTGCTCGCTGTCTGCTTGACCTCTGAATAGCTCATATTCTCCATCACCCTATCGTCGTTGTTATGTATGAAGTGTACCGTAGGCGAGCCGAAAGAGGGATACCGTGAATTAAGGGCACTTATCTTTTTTTAATATTTGACTCTACTCTTCCACCATCTCCACCATCTCCATCATCTCCATCATCTCCACCATCTCCACCATCTCCACCATTTGAGTACTCTAACTAAACCTCTTAGTCATTTCATCGACCCCACTCCTTCCACCATTTCCACCATCCAAGCTCCTTCGCTTCACCCTTGGTCATTTGAGTAGCTTGATTTTGAAGTGACTGCTTCACCTATTGCCTCGTCGCCGAAATAACTGGATTTTCTCCAGCTAATTCCGCTCATTTCGCCAGGTAATCAGGATTAACTGGATAAAGTACATCTAAATTTGGCCATATGCGCGATATCGAGCTAAATCAGCAAATTTAACTACATGTTTTACATCTAATTGGTGAAATGTGGTATTTACGACGAAAATAGCTGTATGTTTTCCAGTTATTCGTTGCTAGGGGGCTGACTGAGGCATGATGGACAAGAGGTACTGGGGAGGGCTAAGGAAAGCTACTGTAGTGAGACTGAGGTAAGTTACTGCGCAGCGTTACTTCTACGGGAGGTGCGTTACTTCGCCCCCCACTACTTAACTCCACGTAACTAAGTGAACTAATAGTGCCTTCTTGTCGGCCAACCCTGCCTCCCTTATACTTACAGCACAATGGTAAATGAGAGGATGATTGTAACAGATGAAATATAGAAACATGGGACGCAGTGGGTTAAAAGTAAGTGAAATCGCCTTAGGAAGCTGGCTAACCTATGGAACAGCTGCCGAGCAAAAAGCCGCGGATGCTTGCATCGCGAAAGCTTTTGAAAGCGGCATTAATTTCTTCGATACCGCGAATGCTTATAATCGTGGCGAAGGCGAGAAAGCGATGGGCGCAGCGCTAAAAGGGTACACTCGCTCGAGCTATGTGCTCTCGACGAAGGTCTATTTCCCGATGGGCGATGGCCCAAACGATCGCGGATTATCCCGCAAGCACATCTTGGAGCAATGTGATGCGAGCTTGAAACGACTTGGTGTCGACTACATCGACATCTATTTCTGCCATCGGTATGACGTTCACACACCGCTGGAAGAAACGCTTCGCGCCCTCGACGATTTGGTCACGCAAGGCAAGATTATCTACCCAGCCGTCAGCGAATGGAACGGTGCACAAATCACCGAAGCCGCAGCCATTGCTGAGCGTCTCCGTCTACGTCCGCTGATTTCGAATCAGCCGATCTATAATATGTTCGAGCGTTATATCGAGCGCGAGGTACTTCCCGTCTCCGAGCAAAAAGGGCTCGGTCAGGTCGTCTTTTCACCGCTTGCGCAGGGTATCCTAACGGGCAAATACAAGCTGGGACAGCCACTTCCTGCCGATAGTCGTGCTGCGAACGATTCTGTCAATGGGGTCATCAACAGCTATTTGAATGACCGTGTGCTGCAGACCGTTCATGAACTAGAGCAAGTTGCTCAAGGGCTCGATATCTCGATCGCTCAGCTCGCGATCGCCTGGGTGCTTCGCCAACCTGGCGTAAGTTCGGCACTAATCGGCGCGACAAAGCCTGAGCAGATCGAGGAAAACGTGAAGGCTGTGGATGTTGAATTAGACACAGCAGCGTTAGAGCAAATCGAAGCTATTCTCAAAGGTGTCGCAGACTTCTCTCCAGCACGATAAATAAGCTAAACAAAGAAGCCGCTCCTAAGGTCAGAAGACCCGAAGAGCGGCTTTTATGGTAGAGTAGGGTTTATTTCCCATAAGTAGTCTTGTAATAAATACCCAATACGAGGCGTATTACTTCTTATCTAACAAATTAGAAAAGTGGGAGGCTTTTATGGATAACCGACAAATATTATCCGCTTTAAGCTATTTCAGTGTATTTTTTGCTCCTTTTCTTTTGCCCATCGTTATTTATTTCGTAGTTTCGGACCGTGAGGTTAAGCATCACGCCAAATGGGCGTTCCTCTCACATTGCTTGCCCGTCGCAGGCTTCATTCTTACCTGGATATTGGGTTTAAACAGCATAGTTAATGGCGGTCACATGTCACAGTTCGTCATACCGTTGATACTAACCGGGCTTGCCTATTTGGTGGTGTTTATCTGGAATATTGTGATGGGCATTAAGGTGTTAGCTCGTTGAAAAGACCACCTAACACATCCGCGCATGGGGAAAGTTACTGCCCCCTCTTTGCATACACATAGAAATAGTACGTATACGGATTCGCTTCATCCGTAATTCCTTGTTCGACAGAAATTTCATCCCACTCCGAATAATCTACCTCAGGAAAATAGGTATCTCCATCGAATTCATGATTGATTTTGGTCATATAGAGCTTGTCTACATAAGGTAAAAATAGACGATATATTTCTTCGCCGCCAAAAATGAAAATTTCATCTTCGCCATGGCACATCGCTAGTACTTCTGCAACGGAATGGGCGACCTCGCACCCCTGGGCGGAATAGCTCGTATCCCTAGTCAGGATGATGTTCCGTCTACCAGGCAACGCTTTGCCGATGGACTCGAAATTTTTCCTCCCTAAAATGATCGAATGCCCCATCGTCGTTTTCTTTACATACTGCCACTCTTTGGGCAGTCGCCACGGCAGGTCATTATTTTTACCAATCACACGATTCTTGTCCATAGCTACTATGAATGAAATTGTCAAATAGATCACTGCCTTATCTTGAATTTACGGTTCCGTAACAGATAATTTCATCCGTATGCCCGCTATGGTTTGCCCTATATGATTTGTTTTCTTCTCTACCAAATAGGGCTTAAACCCTAGCTTGGTATAAAATAGCAATCCTCTTATGTTCACATTATGACAAACGAGATGCAGCTCTTGCACCTTCAGCTCATCTTTCGATTTGGCAATCATCGTGCGAATTAAGGATTCGGCTGCTCCCGTACCTCTGGCTTCTGGAGAAACAATGACGTTGCCAAGCCAACAGTGCATATCTACCTCTAAACCATATATGTTCGCGTACCCCAGTATCTGCCCCTTCTCATCTACCACGACAGTTTGCTTCAATCTACTCTTAGTTGACTCCACGAGTTGTTCAGAAGTAAGCGGGTATTGCATCAAAGGTGACATATAATACAGCTCTTCCGCATTGCGCGGAAAGGAGCTAATTGTCTCGAAATCCTCGTTAGTTGCTGATCTACATGTGAACATGGACATCCCTCCTTTATCAAAAAGCGGAAAATGATAGCGACTATGCCCGGTTTGAGAATTAGGGGTAGCGGCGGCTGCGAGAGCACTTTAAGGCCCGAAATGGGCCTTATTTCGCCGGCGCAACGGCGCGAGCTGCACGTTAACGCCCAAAATGGGCGCTAAAGGGACTTTTTCGCGCTGCAAGGCGACCGCGGGAGCACTTTAAGGCCCGAAATGGGCCTTATTTCGCCGGTGCGCCGGCGTGGGCTGCCCTTTAACGCCAAAAAGGCGTTAAAGGGGCTTGCACATAGCCATACAATTTCGTGAGGCAGCTCACGTTTCCTTTATTTATCTCCGCGACGCTATCAAACGACAAAATGAGAGAGTTTATGTCGAATAAGGAAATATATGGGTGGGTCCATGTGAGCAGGACCATAAGCACTTACTAGATTAGTCGAATCTAGTATTTAATTGAAATGACCATCGGTCAAATACATAGATTGATTTTGTTTTCGATTTTGTTTTCGGTTTCTCTTTCAGTTCCATACTCTATTTTGCAGGAGGTCTCCTATTGAAAAACTACACCGCGAAGATGACTAGAGTTTTACTGGCAACAAGTTTAACCGCAGGACTTTTCTCAACAGCCGCTTTCACAACTGCAACATCTGCGTTTGCAGCAGAATCTGATTACGCTGACGCACTTAAAGCACCCCCTGTCGATTTGAATATCGTCGATGATGACCGACTGGCCAAAGGCTTAATGGACCGAGGGCTGTTAAGTAAAAGCGCTACGCCTGAACAAATCAGTAAAGCTGTCAAATCGTATGTTGCTGCCAAGAACAATAAAATGGCGCCAACAACCAAAATGGACAAGCAAAATAATGAAATCGACAGAAGATCGAAGGAGTTCATTGCGAAGCAAAAAGGTAAGCTTTTATCGCAGCTGAACAAAGGCCATCAGGATTTGAAGAATGGTCTCCCCAATGGCATCCCAATTCCATCCGCCAAACAAGCTGCCTACAACGGCCCCGTGCGTGAGGACAAAGTCCTCGTTCTTTTGACCGAATTCTCGGATTTTAAGCATAACAATGTGAAGCAAGAA
Source organism: Paenibacillus sp. 2RAB27 (assembly GCF_052115445.1). Lineage (NCBI taxonomy): Bacteria > Bacillati > Bacillota > Bacilli > Caryophanales > Paenibacillaceae > Paenibacillus > Paenibacillus sp. 2RAB27. The sequence goes on along the minus strand of NZ_JBFRGR010000024.1, from coordinate 67,292 downwards.
CCTGGATTCATGTTTGCCAAAGATTTTAACCGTGACCATTATCAGAATCTCATGTTTGGCAATAAAGATTTCACTTTATTCGACGGTTCTAAGATCAAAACCTTCAAACAATACTACGAAGAGCAATCGGGTGGGAGCTATACGGTGGATGGCTATGTCTCCGATTGGTTAACCGTTCCAGGCAAAGCTGGGGAATATGGGGATGACAACCCAGCTGGAGGCCATGATAACCTCAACCCCAAAGGGCCTCGAGATCTGGTGAAGGACGCGCTGAATGCTGCAGTTGCAACCGGCCTTAATCTTGCTGACTATGACAAGTTCGATTTATATGATTTGGATGGCGATGGCGATCAGAATGAACCCGATGGTCTAGTCGATCATCTGATGATTATTCATGCAGGTACGGGCCAAGAAGCTGGCGGCGGTCAGTTAGGCGATAATGCCATCTGGTCTCATCGTTGGACGCTAAGCAGTGTGTATGCGATTCCGGGAACAACGGCGGGGGTTGACTATTGGGGTGGCCGAATGGCTGCATATGATTATACGATCCAGCCTGAAGATGGCGCTGTGGGGGTATTTGCTCATGAGTACGGTCATGACTTAGGATTGCCAGATGAATATGATACCCAGTATTCCGGGCAAGGTGAGCCGATTGCCTCTTGGTCCATCATGAGTGGCGGCAGCTGGAACGGCAACATTGCGGGGACAACACCAAGCTCTTTTTCACCTCAAAATAAGGAGTTCTTTCAGAAAACCATGGGTGGCAACTGGGYCAATGTGACTGAAATTGACTCTTCCAACATTACGAAATTAGGTAAGGCTGCCATCATTGATCAGAGTGTAACGAAGTCCAACAATCCAGGTATCGTCAAAGTGACTTTGCCAGATAAAGCAGTGGCAGGCATCCAGCCAGCGTTCGGGACGAAGTATTATTACAGCACGAAAGGCGATAACCTGCATACGACGCTTTCCACGCCCGAGTTTGATTTATCCCAAGCACAAACAGCTACATTTGATTTTAAAACGCTCTATGATGTCGAGTTTGAATATGACTATTTAACAGTTACAGCTTCGACCTACAACGAGCAAGTAACCCTCGATATCATTGGCGACAATGACACGAATGGCGACGCGCGTGCAGAAACCACGAACGGAGCTTGGGTAGACAAGTCCTATGATTTAAGCCATTTTGCTGGTAAAAAAGTAACTCTCCACTTCGACTACGTCACGGATGGCGGGCTCGCGTTGAATGGTTTTGCGATGGATAATGCGAAATTAACCGTGAATGGTCAAGTCGTATTCTCCGACGATGCCGAAGGCGCTTCTCATTTTAACCTTGACGGCTTTGTCGTCTCGAACGGTATTGAATTTAAGAAGCACTATTACTACCTGGAGTGGAGAAATTACGCGGGGTCCGATAAAGCTCTTGCCTTTAGCCGTGGTGTCAAATACAATACCGGACTTCTTGTGTGGTACGCAGATGATAGTTATTTGGACAACTGGACCGGTATTCACCCTGGAGAAGGATTCCTTGGCGTCGTAGATTCTCACGCTGATGCGATGATTTTCAAGAAAGATGGACAAGATTCTGTCTCACAAACAACACGTTATCAAGTAGCGGACGCAGCCTTCTCGCTGGACAAAACACCATCCTGGTACATCAACAACCCTACCCGTGGTGAATATACGTATAAATCTCTGCAAGGCGTCGAGGAATTCTCTGATTCCAATAGCTATATGAACGCATTGATTCCAGATGCCGGGCGCCTAGTGCCGAATTTCGGATTAAAGTTCCGAGTCGTTGGTGAAGCCAAGGATAACTCTGCTGGATTGATTTGGATTCATAAGTAAGGATAATATGAACAAGACAAGAACCCCTAGCCTACTCAGCTAAGGGGTTCTTGTTATTAGTAACCTTAAGGTACGTATTTTTATTCTACTAGCTCAACAACCACTAATGTCCATATATCAAGACGAGGGATTGTCAAGACGAGTGTTTTGCCGCGATCCCTTTCCTCTATCTCGTATTGTGCTTGCTGTGGCCTCCCCATCTCGTCATCTGGAGTCGAAATAAAGACCGATTTCACATCCGATTCCAGCAAAATAGTTAATGAAAAATCATTCTGCGGAGTTGGTTTTTCCTTCCCTGTATTCCAATAATCGTCTGATACACCACAAAGGTTAATCAGGTTCACCACTTTCATTCCCGGCTTTTCTTTGATTAGTGTCCAAACCTTGTTCGCTTCACCGTAAGTACTGTATGAAACATTCTCGAAAACATATTCAAGATTATCGCCATCCACATGTGTCATCGAAACGTCCCTTAACTCTGGGTCAAATAGGACAGTAGCATACCTGATGATGAAATCGTAATACACTCGAATGTCTCGGAAGAAGGAGTCAGACAACACAGAGTAATCCACATAATAGCCTTGGGTTAGCACACCCTTATTCTCGCCCAACAGCAAATGGTAACCGCCGCTGGCCGAGATCACTGCCGTTAGAATCAGCGCAGCATGGTTTGCTCGGTCCATGGATGCATCACCTGTCTCCATGAAGGGCTGTAAATAAGCTGCCAATATCACCGGCTTCCCCTTACCGTATTGCTGCGCCCAGCGTAAGATTTGAACGATATGATGATACCGCTCATAAGGTTTCCAAACCTCAATATAAATAACATCCTGTTCAGCGCACGCAACCGTGTCGACCGGCCAATTCCCCACATTATTGAAAATGAGGCATAAGTCCTCTGTACTCTGCTCAAGTAGTTTACGCGTATTATTGATCAGTACTGGAAAGTGCTCATCCAGCCTCACAATCTTATCCTCATTAGCTAGCTTGGAAATGGCTATTTTCGGTGAACCATACGTATCCATGTGAATACCGTCAAATTGCAACTCCTCAATCGTCCGCTTATACTGCTCAATGATATGGCGATGCCACGGTGACTCTTCAGCTATGTTCATCAAGTAAAAAATGCGAATAAAATCGAGAACCTTTCCATTGCTGCCATAAAGCGCCCAATCGGTATGCTGCTCATAAAACTCTCGACTTGCCGCATATACAGCGCCATAAGCAATCGCCTTCATACCAACGCTGTGACACAAGGCAATCTTCTCCTCAATCACTTTCCGGCTGGACACCTTGCCCATTAAATCTGAATAGACATCCACCGTTGCTACCAGGTCATCATGACGATACATCCAATCGTAGAACTGTACGAGGTTGATGTGAAGCTTGGTCATTTGCTTGATATCTTCACTGTCGCCAGCTTCATTCGGGTGAAAGTCACTTAGAAATCCATACCTTGGCGATTGTCTCCAGTTCGTAACCACATCGAAGGACGTTGAATTTACCTGGAGCCACTCCTCTTCCAGATACAAATGAACATCAACACCGTAGCCTTTAAACGTTACATCCTTAGGGCTAATCATCAACTGGATGGTTTGCTGTCCAGGACCTGATCTTCCAATCTTGTGACGATAGACTTCAATCTCCAGGTTCAAATCGTAAACTTTCGCTTCCAATTCAACTTGCCCGTCATCCAATGCAAATGGAAGATCTAACTCAATGGCAATGGAGATCGGTTGATTTCTCAGAAACTGTGCTTTTTGTGGATAGACATCATGTACAATTGGCTTCACTCTTCTCATCCCTTCAATGCACCTGCCGTGATGCCTTTAATAAAATATTTTTGGAAAATAAGAAACGCAAGTACAGCTGGAGTGAGCCCAATCACTGCTGCGGCGGCCATTAAATTCCACTGTGCCCCATATTTTTGAAAAAAAATGGAGATGGCGAGGGGGACGGTATGCATCGTCTGACTTTGCAAGAAAAAGACCGCCTGACCGTAATTGTTCCATATCCCAAGTCCCGATAAAATCACAACAGCAGCGGTCACCGGCTTAACGAAATGAAAGGTTATGCGCCAAAATGCAGTAAAATAGGTGCACCCATCCATAATTGCAGATTCTTCAACCTCTCTAGGTAGCTGCTTAATAAAGCTAGCATAGAGAAAGACAGATAACGGCAAAGCAGTAGCTGCGGTAAGAAGGATCATCGCCCAATGCGTATTTATACCGCCAATCGATTTCATCAAGGTGTACAGGGGAACCGTAATAATAATGGCGGGAATCATCATACAAAGTAAGAGCAGCTGAAATACAATCCGATTAAATCGACTGTTAAAACGAGCAATGGAATAGCCTGCTGCACTTGCAAACAGTACAATAATAGCCACAGATCCTACGGTAATGATCAGCGAATTTACAATGGCGTTGCCAATTTTGGATATTTTCCAAGCGTTCACATAATTAGCAAAGTGAAAATCCGGCAGGAGGATGTTGCCATCGAAGAAGGAGCTGGATGGCGTGTTCAGCGATAAATACAGCAGTGCGTAGAATGGAATGAGCGATAAGAGGACCATGAGCGTTACGACGATATATTTCCCTAGCCTAAGTGTTGAGTTTCGCATCGCCTTCTCCTCACATCTCAATCTCTCTGGATTTCGTTAAGCGCATAAAGATGATGACAGGAATCACAATGATGACAAATAAAATCAACGCCACTGCCGTTGAATACCCTGTGAAACTGCCATACAGCATGCGCAAAATATAAATACTTAAAGATTCTGTGCTGTAACCGGGCCCCCCATCTGTTAAGGCGACAATAATTTCAAATACGCTCAAGGAGCCTATGATATTCGTCACGACATTGATTTGGATAGCCGGGTAAAGCAATGGAATGGTGATAGAGCGTAAGGTGGCAAAGTAGCCAGCTCCATCGATTTTACTGGATTCATATAACTCTGCCGGTATGGATTGAAGCCCAGCCAGATAAATTATCATAGTCATACCTACGAACTGCCAGACGTTGACCAACACGAGTACCTTCAACGCAGATGAACTATCGCCAAGCCAATTCGTGTTCATAAATCCTAGGTTCAAATTCTCCAAAATATGATAGAGAAAGCCTCTTCTCGGCTGTAAAATAAAATACCAAACGTACCCCATAATCAATGGACTAATGACTGCCGGCAAATATACGATGGCTCTAACTACGCCCTTCCCCTTAAAATTGCGATCCAAAATAAGCGCGTACACGAGTCCGAAAATATTGAGCAGCGGCGCACTTCCGAGCGCAAAAAACAGCGTATTGTACAGATCGTGCTTAGCTCTGTCATCATGGAAGAAATCGATGAAATTATGCAGCCCGACAAATTTCGCTTGGGACACACCGTTCCAATTCGTTAAGCTAATTCCTATCCCCTGTGTGAGTGGGTATATGAAGAACATCGCGAATAATAGGATGGCAGGTACTGCCATAAATTTGTGCAGATTGGTATTAATGATGCGCAAGAGATACATTGCAATCCTCTCCTAAACCCGAATGTATGAACGGCTATGAGAAAGGGAAGAGATCGGTGATCCTTCCCTTTTCGCAGGTTCATTCTATTTTACTTAGAAGCTTTCCAGCCTTTATCCCACGTCTCCTTGTACGTCTTAGCGAACTCAGCTGGTGTCTTATATTTGCCGGCAATCAACTCTTGCACCATGCGGCCTACATCGTCGCCTGAAAAGCCAGAAGGTGTATCTGTGAAGGCAATGTTTACACCGGTTTTCAGTGCTTGCGTTGCTTGATCTTGCAGCGGGCCCCAATCCGCTTTCACATCGGTGAAGGCGGAAGGTGATTTAATCGCTTCGCTGTATAACTTTAAATTTTCTGCTTTGAAGAGGAAATCAAGGAATTTCTTAGCCTCTTCCGGATGCTTGGATGCAGAAGTGATCGCATATTTGGAATCCTCGGCGGATAATACGACTGGCTTACCTCCATCTTGTAAAGCTGGGAATGGGCTGAAGCCAATATTTTTGGCAAAATCCGGATTAATCTTGAGCAGATCACCCAGCACCCACATGCCTTGGCTGAACATAGCTGCTTTCCCGGCAACAAAATCCTCTTTTTCATTATCATAGGTAGCCGTCAAAGCATCCGCATTGATCAACCCTTCATTTTTAAGCTCCATGATTCGAGCAGCGAAAGTCTCCATACTGCCGCCAGGGGCATCAAACGCAAGTTTTGCCCCATCGTTGTTAATGAACGCTTTGCGTGATTCATAAACACCATACTGCTGCTTGATGATGCCATGAGCCATAAATTCGATCAAATGCCCCATCGACCATGCTTCTTTACCCGGTAAGAACATCGGTACGACGCCTTTTTTCTTGTCTTTGATTGTTTTCAAGTTTGTTTTGAAGTCAGCCCATGTGAGTGCTTCCTTTAAGCCTAATTCAKAGAAAATTTGCTTGTTGTAAAATATACCGCCCATTGTAACTGTTGCTGCTGCCGAGAACTGCTTGCCCGTTTTAATATCCGTATTCAAATCCTTGATAGCCGGCAGCACTCTCGACCAGAAGGCAGCGTTCGATAAGTCGAGGTATTTTCCTTGATCAATGTAATCTTGGCTAACGACCGTAGTGATATCAGGTACATCGCCGGATGCGAACTTGATCTTGATCACATTGCTGGCATCCTTCTGATATTCCTGCTCAACTTTGATACCTGGATTCTCGGTTTGAAACTTGGCGATCATTTGATTAACCAAATCTACCGTTTCTACTTTACCTGTCAAAAACTTCAGCGTGACGACTTCTTTTGGTTTCTCTGTTGGCTTTTCTGTTGCTTTGGCCGATTCAGTGCTAATAGCTGTTGTTGGCTTTACCTCTTCCTTAGTTCCGCATCCTGCGGCAATACCCAAAATAACTGAAAAACACATGACCATGGATAGAGCTCTGTTCAACATGATGTTTCCTCCCTTTTCGCTTATATATAAGAAAACTTAGCAAACAGTTCTTTCTATTTCATCTTACTTTCAATCCAAACATTCGTTAAGACCTCAATTTTCTTGATTGGAGTGCGATTTTTTTAGAAGTGCTGATGTGACTGAACCTGATGTGATATATTGGGCATAGAGGGGGGTAATGGAATGAAGAAATGGAGCATTAAGTTCAAGCTGCTAATCATGACTGGCCTATTTATTCTATTTTCCGTGATCCTAGTTTCCTTCGTCTCTTATCATCAGTACACCAAAGACTTCGAGAATCAGTCCACCGAGAGGGTTCAGCAGATTATCGAGCAAGCCTCTCTGAACATCGACAATTATCTGGATGATTTATCGCGTTTATCGGTCGCCCCCTACCGAAATCCAGCTGTTATGGCTGCACTGGAAACTACTCAACCCGATTCGGAGATCGAACAACTCAAGAAGACTCGTACGATTGAAGATTTTCTGGATGAGATTATGATCATTCCAAGAAATGATATTCTGACTGTTTTTGTATTAACGGATACGGCATACTCTAGCGGTAGAGTGCAGACCAACATCGATTCAAAGGTCGATTTCCACAACTTCAACTGGTATAAGGAAGCGCTTTCAACTCAAGAATCGATCTTCGTCCCCGCGCATATGCAGCAAATTATAAAGAACCCGAAGAATAAGGTCTTCTCAATTGTACGGCAGCTTCGCAGCACCAAGGATACGGAGAAAATTATCGGCATTATTAAGGTGGATGCTAATTACAGCGGTATTGAAGCCATTGGCAATAAAGTGAACATGGGCAGTAAGGGCGGACTCTTCATTGTGGATGCAGATAATAACCTCATATTTTCCAATGTCAAGGGCGGTCATGAGCTGGACCTCTATCAAACTATGCTGAAAACCAGCCATTCTAAGACAACGATCCGGTTGGATAATGAGAACTATCTGCTTAATGCCACTCCCATTTCACGAGCTAACTGGACCGTTGTTGCCGTAAACGCCGTTGCCGAGCTCAATCACAATGCCATCACAACAAGAAACATCGCTTTTTTAATGGCGATTATTAGCTCCTTTCTCGCTATTCTTGTCTATTTCTTCTTTATCAAAAGATTTCTGACACCTTTGCTCACCATTGTAAAGCTGATGAAAGAAATTGACCGCGGTAATTTATCCGTCACCTTTCCTAACTACAGGCATGATGAGATAGGCTACCTGGGGTCCTCGTTTAACGAGATGGTTCACCGCATTCAAGTGATGCTTGAAGAGAATACAAAGCTTGTCAGCGAAGTGTATGAGGCTAATTTCCTACAAAAGGAAGCGCAAATCAAAGCCTTATTTAACCAGATTAGGCCTCATTTTATTTTCAACACACTCAATATGATTAGCCTACTTATGCAGAGTGGCAAAGAGGAGCAAGCTGTAGACCAAATCAACAAGCTTAGTTCCCTCCTAAGGAGTATGACCACCTGGGATAAAGAAATCACGATTGGGCAAGAAATCAACTTACTTGAAGCTTACCTCAGTATTCAAAGCAGCAGATTCGACGGAAGGCTGGAATACACTATTACCATTGCTAATTCGCTGAGCAGTTATTATATTCCTGCGCTCCTCCTGCAGCCTGCCGTAGAGAATGCAGTTATTCATGGGTGTGAGATGAAGAAAGAGAAGACGATCATACACATTTATAGCGAGGAAGATGATACTAATCTCTATTTCTATGTTCGCGATAATGGGAAAGGCATAGATGCCGATAAGCTGGCAAAACTACGGCAACGTGTGGAATCGTTGGTTTATAACGAGGATCTCCAAAGTCTACCTAATCGGGCAAGTACGGGAGTCGGTCTTGTCAATGTGAATAAGCGGATCAAGCTGAAGTATGGGTCTGAGTACGGGCTTACGATTGATAGTACGCCAGAAGTAGGTACGTGCGTCACGATCATTTTACCCAAATTAGATGTTAGAAGGGAGAAGCCGCATGTATAAAATGCTCGTGGTCGACGATGAGTCGCTTACTAGAGATTATCTGAAGCTAACTATTCCGCAGATTAATGCCCGGTGGGAGGTTGTACATGTCGCCTCGGATGGCAAGGAAGCGCTCGAGCTTCTCGATCAATATGCCGTTGATTTAATCCTCACCGACATTAAAATGCCCGTCATGGACGGCCTCACTTTATGTAAAATCGTCTCGCAAAAGTCTCCTCGTCCGAGAATAGTCATCCTATCAGGCCATGATGAATTTTCCTTTGCTAAGGAAGCCATTACTTATGGTGTAAATGAATATTTACTGAAGCCMATTGTTAAGGATGAGCTGCGCGTCGTCCTCGAACGTATTATGAAAGATTTAGATAGAGAAAAAAGTCAGCTGCTTACCCAGCACTCGATGCATATTCTCTCAGAGGACTCCAAAAACCATGTGGTCAAAAATTTCCTCAAAGCAGTCATTGAAGACAGTTATGCTGAGATCAAAGTACTCTACCCGCTTCTCTTCCGACTTAAGGTGAGCTTAATCGAGTCTGAAGGTAATCTGATGATCCTCTCTTTGGATGAAGATAAGATCATTCGGAAATCTATTCCATATGCCGATATTCCTGTATTTAAATATATTTTGCAACAAATTGCAACGGAGATTGTGGAGGAAGGACGTGTGTTCTACGACTCAAAGGAAAATACAATAATACTTGTAACTGGTGAGAACCAAGATGACCTGATTGAACAATGCCGAGTCATTCATGCGAAAGTAGCTGACGCGATCTATAGGAGTACGGGTATTACGATCACTGGTGCTATTGGTACTTGTGTCAACGATGTACTTCACTTGAGCTCCTCTTACCGCAAAGCGCATAAGATGCTGCTGAGCCGTCTGTTATATGGCGGTAACTCCTGCTTCTCCTTCAGCGGTGAGCGTAGGGATATGCCTTCCATTCTAGAACTGGATAAAACCATGATGGCCATTCAATCTGGATTGCTTGATGGTAGTGAGACGAACTACATGGTTTCCGTCCGCCATTATGCCGAGCTTATGGACAATTACCATCCTCCCGTTGTTTACAGGTATGGCGTACACTTAATTAGATGCATGGCAGACATGAATCCGAACTTCACAGATGAAGGGATACAAACGGCTCAAACGATCCTTAGGAAACTGGAAAGCTTCACGCTACAGGAACCATCCAAGGAAGATGTGCTGCTTATCTTTTATGAAATTCTCAAATCCTTCAACCTGCATGCGATGCCTAGACCCACGAACGAGAACGAGCACGACCTTGTAGCTAAGGCCAAAGAATACATCTATTCGCACTATTCGGAGCCCATATCTCTTGCCATTATTGCAGATAAAATAGGCGTTTCAGCAAGCTACTTGAGCAATGTTTTTCATAAAAGCGTGAATGAATCTTATATAAAATTTTTAACTAGAGTGCGCATGGAGCAAGCCGCCAAGCTTCTGAKAGCAAGACCTGCTGAGAAGATTGTAGAAGTATCGGACAAAGTTGGATATGTAAGTGTCAAGCATTTCTCCCATGTATTCAAGCAGCACTTCCACATGCCTCCTGGAGAGTATCAAGAAAAGCAAGCTGCAGCGTTAAAAGGATGAGAAAAGCCGTCAGGGGAGCTCTTCCTGGCGGCATATTTTAGATTTAACATACGAGGGGATTTGCAATCCCCGTATTACTCTTTCAACCATTCGAGGCAACATATAATCTCTGAATACCTCCATTTATCTCCGTTTACCTGCCATTCCTGCGGTTGTCAACCTAGTAGGGGTCTGCTACTCTTTGGATAACAATACCTATAAACGGGAAAAGGGGCTACCCCTATGCTGAATCGGAATGTCATGTTAACGGATACGCAGCGATTTTTGCTTCGAAATGTGTCTATTATTGTACTCGGTCTCTTCATTAACCAAATGCTCCAAACCGTGGGAAGCATCGTTCTAGCTCGCGTCTTAGACGATCCAACCAAATTCGGCCAAGTGAATCTCCTTTTGCAAATTTTCGGCATGGCCTCCTTGTTTCTCAATGTCGGATTCAACTCCTCCTTAATCTATACTTTTTCTAGGAAACCGGCCCAGGCGGTACAAACCAATTTTCGCGTTGCTTTTTTCGGGAGCTCACTATTCGGGGTTATCTTCGGGATCATACTCGCGCTACTCGCACCAATCCTAGCGAATTATTATCATTTACCTGAGCTAGAAGGAGCCCTGATCCTGAGCTCAATCATGTTTGTTTTCAACTCCATCATCAATATTGGCGTCGCTTCTTTCTCAGGAAACCGCGATTTCGGTGTTCAGGCTTTCTTCATGGTCATCACCACAACACTTGCCACTTCGGGTACTGTTGTTGGCGTATTATTGCCAATTGGCTCGTTGAACCTACTCGAAAATATCTCGCTTTGGATGAGCGTGGGGGCGATCCTGACGGCTCTTTTTATTGGCTGGAAAGTTGAACGTGTGCATAATCCGAAATGGTTCGGCGGCATCCCTATGCAAGAGGTGAAGACCATGATGGCGTATGGTCTCCCTTCCTGGGCTGGGAACATTGCGAAAGCGTTTCAACAACCTTTCCTAGTCATGATGGTTGGTTCCAGTTCGGTTATCGCTGTCGGCTATTTATCCAATGGCTTCCGGATAACAGGCTTCATCGGTATCATTACGTGGGCGTTCATGATCGTCACCTTCCCATTCGTAGCTGAGAGTGCGCAGGATTTGAAGGAAAGCAAGCACCGTGGGACGAGCTGTGTCCGTTATAACAATATTTTTCTGTATCCGCTGACAGCGCTCATCTGTTTATATCCCGATCAGATCAACGGATTTCTATTCGGGGAGAGCTTCACATCCGGAGATTCCGCTGCTTATATTCGACTGATGGCTTTAGGCGTCTTATTCTCCTCCGTTGGTCGTCTTGGCGGAAGTATTCTAGCGGGAATTGGCAAAACCAAAGCTAACTTCTGGGTCATGATCGTCGCTGGGATTTTCGTTATTGCCATTGTTCCATTCATTGCAGCTAAAAGTCCCGTCTTGGCTGTTTGTATGTATACAGGGGGATGGGCTGTCTCCGCGCTCGCGATGATTGGTTTCTTTTACTACGAAAAGTTCCCGCTTGACTGGTGGAAAGCTTATGGACAGCCTCTTCTGCCTACGATCGGAATGATGGCCATCATGGAAGCCGGTTCGTTTGCGAAGGGTTGGTACCCCATTTTCATCGTCGCTGGTCTCGTAGGTTTGCTCATTTTAACAATCATGATTGAAAAACGCCCCCATACAGGGACTGACATACATACGACAGCAGCCCGCTGAATATAGGGTGGAAAGCAGAAAAGCACTTCAAAGGCAGCCATACCGCCTTGGAGTGCTTTTTGTTTGCAAATACTAGATTGAATTCGCGTATTTGTTATTTGTTGTAATCTCAAATTTTTGTCGTATATGTCTTACGAACCCTGTGTAACCTTTAAGGCGAAACGCCTTGTTCTAAAGAAATGGGAGGCCTGCTTAAAGTTTAGATGGAAAAACTACAGTTAAAAATGGAAAATCCCTTGTGTTTCAGTGATTAGATGGAAAATATCCAGTTGTTTTAACCGATATATGAGAATTTGAGCTATAGGCGGAATAATACCTGTAGAAAATACAGCTAGTTTGATAAATAGACGAATTACGGCTCAATTAGATGGAGAAAATCCAGTTAGTCATCCCACTGAAGGCCGCCAGCAGTCAGCCCTAGCTACCTGCACCCAACCTAGATACGCCCCATAGCGGAAATGGAAAGCCAACATGGAAAAGCCAACCACCACAATCAGCAGTTGGCACCTTGACTTCGGGTTCGAAAAGATGTAAGGCTAGCGCCTCTTACTCAAGTCCCACAAAACGTTTGATACGCACAAGCCGAAGGTTCCGGCAGCGCGGCATACTCCGCCTGCTCAGGTGCATGTGCGAAGGGGTTCGCTAGCACAGCAAGCAGTCGCTCCATCACGCTATTGTCACCATGTTCGACCGCGGCCTCTAGCGCTTCTTCTACTCGATGGTTACGCGGAATGACTGCAGGATTGCTGCTGCGCATCAGTTGCTGTGAGGCCGTTTGGTCTTCCTGTTGTCTGCCTAGTCTCGCCTGCCATTGTTCCTGCCAAGGGGCAAATTCTGGCGCGCTGAACAAGGCTGATTCCTCTATTTTATTAAACGTCAATGCTAAGAACGTATTCGTATAATCCGCACTATGCTTCTCCATCATGCTTAGCAAGCCTTCGATCAAGGCAAGATCTTCTTGCTCTTCATGAAAGATTCCTAGCTTCGCTCTCATTCCTGTGAGCCACGCTTGTTGATATGTCTTGGAAAATTCGGACAGCGCACCCTCGGCTAGTTTAATAGCTTGCTCCTCGTCAGCATGCAGCAGCGGCAAAAGGGTTTCTGCAAATCTAGCGAGATTCCATACCGCAATAGGTGGTTGATTGCCATAGGCGTAACGACCATGCGTGTCGATGGAGCTGAACACGATCGCTGGGTCATAGGCATCCATGAAGGCACAAGGACCGTAATCAATCGTTTCGCCGCTAATGGCCATATTGTCGGTGTTCATCACACCGTGAATAAAGCCAACGAGCTGCCATTTCGTAATGAGCTTGGCTTGACGCTTGATCACTTCCTGAAGGAAGTGAAGGTAGCGTCGCTCGCTCTCGTTCTCACTCGCATCAACTTCAGGATAATGTCTCTGTATGGTGTAGTCCGCAAGAGTCTGAACATCCTCCACCGTCCCATATTGTGCTGCATATTGGAAAGTACCAACGCGGATATGGCTTGCCGCTACGCGTGTCAGAACTGCGCCAGGCAGCTCGGTTTCACGGTAAATAACATCACCCGTTGTTACAACTGCTAAGCTGCGCGTCGTAGGAATGCCAAGTCCGACCATCGCTTCGCTGATGATATATTCGCGCAGCATCGGTCCAAGGGCTGCGCGGCCATCGCCTCGACGGGAGTAGGGGGTTCTACCTGAACCTTTCAGCTGAACATCCACCCGCTCACCTTGCGGAGTTATTTGTTCGCCTAGCAGGATTGCACGGCCGTCTCCCAGCATGTTGAAATGCCCGAATTGATGAGCTGCATAAGCTTGCGCAAGCGGTATCGAACCTTCTGGTATATGGTTGCCAGTGAGCATAGCAACACCCTCATCGCTTCGCAATGCTGAAGTATTTAATCCCAACGCCTCTGCCAATGGCTCATTCAGAACAATCAACTTCGGTGCGCGCCCAGGTGTGGGGTCAACCTTCGTAAAGAACGTTTGCGGCAGACGTGCATAACTGTTATCAAAGTTCCAGCCTGTATCTTGTTTGGCAATGTGTTCTGTCATTGTATCTCCTCTTTCTTGCTCCAACATGTTACTTTCCCAATTATATCATAGTCGACAAAAAAACCTCTTCATAAGCATAGTCGAAGAGGTTTTTCTTATCGTTAGTTTCTATTTCTGATGCTGCGTTGCAAATCGTTTTAATATGGTTATCGTATTAAAATGCATGCCCTCGTGATATAAGGTGAAGTTTAGGAATTCTCCAATTGTATTGAGGAGTAGACCGCTGCCTGTCGTAAATGGCTTAGCCACGCGTTCATCTAAGCGATCTTGCAGTACCTCCTGAATCCGTTTGGGTTGCTCAGCAAGCAACACAAGTAATTCCTCAAGCGAAGGGAGTTTCTCATGCCAATCTGCTGGTTTGGTACCTTTTGCAAATAACCGATCAAAGTTCTCTGGCAATTGCAGCGGCTCTCCGGCAAAATGAAAAGCAAACTTCTCTTGAACCGTGTAAATATGTCCCAAATTCCAGCGGATGTTGTTATTAAATCCTTCGGGTATGTGGTCTATTGTGCTTTCCGATAGTCCTGCAACTGCTTTGATGGTTGATTGACGAATAAAATCCAGTTGCTTGAGAGTGATTGATTCCATAAGTTATCCTCGCTTTTTTACTCTACTGTAGCACGTTTCCAGCAAGCTTGCGCTACATTTTTCAAAATCAAAGCTTGCTCCCACCGACTAGAGAGCTCCCGACCATCTTGCCCCTTGATCGCATAAGGTGCAGGACCCAGCTCGCACACGAAAGGAAGCACATCGCCGGGCTTAGCACCCTCCAGCCAATAACGCATCGCTTGGGTCCACCATTGCTCATAACGCGCTAATATCGCATCCGAATAGCCCACAACGACTTGAATTTGCTCACCAGACGATATACGGCTATGAATTGCTGACGTTCGTTGCAGTACCACATCAAGAAGAGGCTCCGCCTTTTCTTGCTTCTCCGTCATTTCCCCTGCCAGCACATAGTGGGAGATATCCAGCGTAAACCGCAGATTCGGCAGCGCTTGCGCGTATTGCACAGTGCGAATCAAGTCTTGTGTAATTTTGCCACGATGCGTCTCAACATAAAATGGCAGGCTATTCGCAGCCGACACAGCGGTGAGCCCACCTAGCAGATCAATCGCTGCTTCGTCTATCACAAAAGCATCCGCCACCTGCCCATTCACATACAACATATCCATATCAGCGGCATGCTGAATATGTGCTGATAAGTCGGTTGGGCTGAATGGGAAACAATGTGAGCCAAAGCTCAGACTGTATTGATTCAGCAGCCTTTTCCACTCATCCCTAGCATCGATCTCCGGCACTCTCGCCAAGATGCCAGTAAAGCCTGCGCCTGCGATGCGCTCAAGCTTTGCCTCTAGCGAAAGCTCAGATTCTAACTCCATCATCGCCCACATGGACTGATGAATTTCGAGCCGTGGAGGGCGATTAGAGCCATCATTGATCCTGGTTATATCGAATTTTCCCATCATTTGTATTAATAGCCTCCTAGGCTACCCGCCGGTTTATTTTTATTCAGATCACCATGCGCCTCCATGTATACGGCACGTTTCTTCACCGTTCGCTCAGCTTCTTCCTGTGCCGCACGCGCATCGCCGCCATGAACTTCTTCAATCATCCAACGCTGTCCAAAGCCTGCATGCACAACCTCATCTGCCCAGTCAAAATCTTGAAACGTCGTCATAAGCGGATCCTTCGCGATATCGCGGCAGAACTCCCACTCTTCGCGTTTGCCTGGCGGATACTTCATTGCTGCCTTCTCAATAGCGATTGTTAGATGCGAATAGGCCTCCGTTCCTTCAAAAAGCTGTGCTGTCATATCATACCACCCCGTCCAGTTAGGGAATTGATACACATCGTACCCCTTTGCACGAAGAGCAGCTTCGCCGAACCAACTGTGACGAACCTCATCCCACATATGCCTAGCGGTATCACGGTAGAAATGCCATGGTTTGCCCTCTGTTGTGACATGTACATAAGCTACGCCTTCCGCTGGTGACATCTCGTAATACCTCGACAGCATCATCGTCATAAATCTTCCTTCCGTATTATCAGGGAGATTCATGCCCTGCATTTTCACGACCTGTGGGATGAAACGACTGTCCCGTGAACTGATTTGCGGCATGACGAATGACTCCGTTACGATTCGCGCAGATGGATCTACGGGAACTCGTTCCTCCCATCCTGTTACACTCCCCGCTGCTGCGAGCAATTGTTCCACATACATTTTCCAATGCTGCGCTTGTTCCTTCTCCGATTCCGATGCGGATTCCAGTAGATATTGAAGCGCCTCGCGACCCCAGTCCATTTGCTCCTCGCGGTCGATGAGCTGATGCTTCAAGATATGAAGCGTAGGTTCATCAACGAGAGGCTGTGCTTTGCTTTTATAGGCATGAATGGCCGCAATTTGGGCAGGTTTCACCACGCCAAAGAGTGCAGTCAACAAACACAACGTTGTTGCTGAATTCAGCACCGTTTGCATAAGTTCATAGAGCGATGCGTCTGGACATTTATCGAATGCTACCGTGCTCATGCGCAGCTGCTTAATTCGATTGCGGAATTGATCGTGATGCTCCGCATCCTGCGAGCTTAAGCGTGCAAGCGCTCCTTTTATTTCATATTCAGGTCTAGCCGCCATATGCGCAGCCTCGATCCGCATAAGTTGACGATCGACATAAGCAATCCGTTGTAAGGTTTTGGCTGATTCCTCTACGGACATGCCGATACGATCCCAATCCTTGATTCCCATGAATGGATGCAACATAAGTACCCCTCCAGTATCTTTGCACTATAATATGAACTCATGAACTAATCATAGTGGTACTTACTATAAGAATACATGCATTGAATCACCTATAAATTTGCACTTTAATACATAACATCGCAGTTTACATTTCGTCATTTGGCCCGATAAAGCCTAGTCGGACTGTCATTGCCCATTTGGCAATTTTCAGTGTTTCAGCTATGGTCGAATACGATAACATCGATTGTTTATCAGTTCCTTGCAAACCCCATACAACAATACTTTCATTTTGCGGCACTCTGACGCTTTGTTGTAATTTCATTTCACCTGTCATGCCTATTGCCGCTGGTTTATCCACTCTGACTGTCGAGCTATAGTAACCATTACGTTCGATAATTGCATATTCCAGTTCGCTATAGACAGCGCCGTTAGGATCTTGGCGATCTTTAAACGAATAAACAAAATCACCTTCAAAATGGTAATTACCCATCTCGTCTTTGTTATTCTCCATCATGCTCATACTCATGCCCGTTGACGTATTCTTCTTCACACCATCATTCCAATAGTCGAAACTGACTGCAAGATTCTGTTGCGGCCCCTGATATTGAAGCGCAATTGAACCTGACATCAGCCCCATAAAGGGCTTCAGCTTTTCGTTATTTTTATGATCAAATAGCGGTTCAGGAGAAGCTGACCACGTCGAACTGTCTGTTTTATCATCCACCTGAAACTCAAGAGCACTCATAACTTTGCGGCTTGAGACGTCATTCACAACGGCCCAAGTCATCAGACCTGCCACTATGATAATTGAAAGTAGTTGCGGGATTTTATTTGTACTCATTCCTATGCACCTCCATGAAGTTATAAATACTTATATTTCATAATACTACCACAATATGGTTGGATCAGCGTATGAACGATTCCTCGTTTCCCAAATGATCCTCAGATTGCCATGGCAAATTCCAATTGCCAGAATTAACTGGATTTCCTACATCTATTTCCGGGTAAAACCAGCCTTTGGGGAGTTTAACTGGATTTCCTACATCTAATTTTGCTCAAAATGTCCCATTTGACCAAATCGGCCTGAAATAACGGGAGGAAATCCAGTTAGTTTGCGAAATGCCGCCTTTTCGCTTAAATTAGCTACAGAAAATCCAGTTATTCGCTTGGCCACCAGGATGCCCGGTTGTTAGCGCCGATGCTTGTAGTTATACATGAACATATGCTTCTGCTTGCACCAGCACGAGGAGTAATGCCTGCGCATGAGAAAAAGGACGATAGTCCGCTTCGTCAAATGACTTTACGGGTATCGTCCTTTTATTTAGCCTCTTTTAATCGGTGCTGCAAGCACGATTTTCCCTCTTGGATTATCTCCTACAGCATCTGGTTCAAGTGTAATCGCCACCGCATCGAAATTCTGTGGATTAAACGAATAATATAACGCCCCGTTTCCATCCTGAGATAAGAAGGTACCGGCATTATACGTATTCTCACCTTTGATCAGCCAAACTTGATAAGCTTCCGTGCCTTTTAGTTCTGGCAGATTCTCTGCTTGAACAACAAGATGAGTGCCACTCTTATACTGCCACATTCTGGATCGGCAAGCCTTACATGGAATTGAATGGACAGCGTAAAGAAATCGGTACGCCGATCTTCCTGCAAGGTGGACGTACGCAAGTTCCTCTACGTTTTATAACTGAGCTTCTCGGTTGGGATGTCAAATGGTATGAATCCGATTGGTCCATCACGTTAACGAAACTAATGACTACTATGGTGGAGATGGGACATTCTCATTAGCACGCCCATACTTTAGATTCTTTTAAGAAATAAATAAGCACCTGTTTAGATCTCCAATTTACAATAAGAGAGGAGTGAGTCAATGAACGGGGGCTATAGCCATATATGAGTAAAAAGCTAGGAATAATCTCGATTATCATCATTATGGCGGTTGCGATCGTGGCGATATTCCCTTATATCACCCTAAATCCAGCGAATAGTCGCGTTACGCTCCATGCGAATTTCCCGTTGCACTACATCGTGCTGACGAGTCATATCGCACTTGCTTTGGTTGCTCTGATCAGCGGCTTGTTTCAATTTCATGCACGCTTTCGCACCAACTATCCTGCCTGGCACCAAGCGCTCGGACGGATCTATGTCTTTAGCGTTATGCTTAGCGGATGTCTAGGTCTTGTCTTAAGCTTCTACGCAGAAAACTTCACGAAAGCCATGGCGTTCCTGGTCTTAAGTGTGCTTTGGCTGCTCACCACGTGGAACGGTTTCCGCTTTGCGATCAAAGGGCAGCTCGCCCAGCATCGGATCTGGATGATGCGAAGCTATGCTGTCACACTCGTTGCCGAAGCTGCCAGAGTTATCGTGCCGATCTGCATTCTCCTCTATCTGGCCATGCACGGGTTCCATCTTCCTGAAGGTGGTCGAGAGCAGATGGTTGCAGAGATTCTCAACATCAACGTGTGGTTCGGTTTGATCCTTAATCTTGTTGTTGTGGAATGGTATTTACTGCGGCGGCGGATGAAATGAAAAAGAGGGCTTTCCACCTAGTCTTGTAACTAGTGGAAAGCCCTTTCCTATGAGACGTATATCCTACTCCTCAGCATTGTCCAAAATAAGCATTTCCTCATAATTGATCGCCTGCAATAATCCAAGAACAGTGCCGCTTGAGAGTTGATCGGCTTCTTCCAACTCTTGAATCCCATCCCGCCTAATCTGTACGCTTCGCAATTGAACAAGTTTCAGTTGATGTAGGAATTCGACTTCCGAGTGCTCGCTGAACCGCTTGCCTTCGCRCTTCTGCATGCGAGCATAATGTTGGATAACGAGCAGCGTCTCTAACTGATGCTTCGACGACTTCACGTTGCGAATGGCCGTAACCGCTGCCTCTTGCAGCTGCTTCTCAATCGATTGCAGCTCTTCAAACATCTCGGTGACGGATCTAAATTTCTCTGGAAGCCCTTCTCTTCGGTGCTGTTGAATCTTGCGGTTCATCAGGCTCAGCTTTAATCTAACCCAGAGATACTGCAGCCTTGCAAGAAAGAACGATTCCGACTGCGGCTGATGCAATAACGTAAATACGGACTGCAATTGCGGTGAAATTACACCTTGCGCAATCAACTCAGCAAGCCTTGCGGCTTCGGCTGTTCGTCCAATTTGTTGAAGTTCACGAATGTAAGACCCCGATACTTTGACCGTCCCATAACAGTCCATCCGAATTTGCTCTTCCAGCTGTTGAACAACCGCGAGAGTCGCTTCCATATTCTCCTCATTCTTCTCCGATTTGAGCGCTTGAATCGTTTTCTTAGCCAGCTGAATACTTGCTTCTTTCAATGACAACGCTTCATGGTCGGGGGTTGCCGCGGTTACTGACTTTCCGATAAACGGCATTGCGAAGGTAGCAGCTAACATACTGATCAAGATCACACTAGCCGAAATAAACAAAATGGTATGGCGCAGCGGAAATGGCGTCCCATCAGATAATTCAAAAGGAATCGATAAAGCTGTCGCTAACGTGATCGTACCGTGGACGCCGCAGAAACTAGCCGCAAGAGCAAAGCTCCTCCTGCTCGTATAGGTATTCGGCTCTGTCGTACTTTGATTTGAAGGAACGAACTCATCGTGGAAAAGGTAGACCCAGATGTACCTAGCCGCAAATAGCGCCGCGAAGATCGCAACGGCTAATCCAAGCTCTTTCAAGATAGAAGCCTCGCCACTATGCACTAAACCTGTTATAACCTCTGGCAGCAATAAGCCAAGCAAGGCAAATACAAGTCCATTTAAAATGAAGCTTAACACTGACCATGTATTGGTCGAGATGATGTGCAGTTTGGTCGTTGTTTGCTGTAACCGATCACGTTCTAACCCGTGCACAATCCCCGCAACAACGACGGCTAAGATGCCTGAAACATGGATTTCCTCAGCAACCATAAAAATCACGAACGGTGTCAGCAACTGAATGGTGACGAGCGAGTTGACTTCTTCCAGCCCTTTTTTTCGCAAAAAGAGTCTGAAATTCACCAAAACTGCCCCTAGTACGAGTCCAACGATAATGCCGCCTATGGCGACAAGCAGAAACTCCCAAGCTGCTGATCTAACCGAGAAGACACCTGTCATCACAACGCCCAGAGCTACTTTGAAGGAAACAAGACCTGCCGCATCGTTAAGCAACGACTCCCCCTCTAGGATCGGCATTAAACCTTTTGGGAACGTCCTTCCCCTCGTCATCGACTTCACAGCAACGGCATCTGTTGGAGACATGACGGCTGCTAGAGCGAATGCGACGGGTAGCGGCATCGCGGGTATCAGATAATGAATAAAATATCCAATACCTATGACGGTAAAGACGACAAGCCATAACGCCATAAGCAAAATGGGTTTGCGGTACTCCAGCAATTCTTTGCGTGAGATGACACGACCATCTCCAAATAAAATGGGCGCAATGAGACAGACCATAAAGGCTTCTGGTTCGAAATCGAAATCCGTAGGAACGAATGGCAGCCATGACACTAAAGCGCCTAAACCAATTAAGTAAAAGGGCAACGGGATTCCGGGAAAGCGCTTATTGAGCAGTGTAGCTGTTACGATTACTGCTGCCACAATGAATAAAGGCAACAAAAGTTCCATCAAAACATGCCTCTCTTTCATTTCCTTGTAGAGGGAATTATTGGGTAGCATCCTCTATAATCCCTTGTTCTATTCTAATAGAAAAGGAGCAGTCAGAACATCCTGACTCCCCCTTAATTTTCCTTGCATAGAAAACCACTCAATACCAACTTGTAAACACAGAAGAAGTTCCATAAGCTAGCGGCACCGCTGCTCCCATCATCACGATCGGTCCCCACCAAGTGAACATCGAGATGCCCGCTACTAGGCTAATAACCATCATCGCCGGCAGCACTAGGATCGGAATGGCTGTCTGAATCGCTTGGTGTTTCATCGGATCTTTAATCGGGAATAAAGATAGGAAGGGTGTCGTCAGTTCATCCTTGCAGAACGATTTGCGCCAGAAGACCAGCATGACCGCCGCAAGAACCCAGACGAGAATTTTAATTGCACCTGGCAAAATAAACAAAGCTCCGCTGATAACGACAACAAACTGAATGGATTGCCGCCATTGCAGACCATTTCGGAAATACGATTTCACTAGCAGCTCCGCAATGCCTGTGCCAGCTCCCTTCCCTTTGAGCAACCGCTGCGACCTGCTGAACAGAAGCGGGTAGCGGCGGGTTGGCTTTCTTTTGCGCTCCATCACACGGATGAGCATGAGAGAAACGATTCGCATCCGCGCATCGCGTTCTCTCGCGACATCCGCGAAGAAGGTCCCTTTTTCACGCAGCCGCGTCCGAGTTAGAAGATAGAATGTTCCGATCAGCACCAAGATGACAAGCCAACTGTACAGAAGTTGATCCCTGATCTCCACGACTAACCATTGGAAGACGAATACACCGACTGCAAAAATCACAATACGCAGCAACCATAGTAGGAATCGTTGGAAGCGAAGCGCTAGCAATTGTCGAATGAGGCCGATGTTTAGCTTCACTACATAGGTCAACAGCCAAAAACACACGACCTGCGCGATGCTAAACGCGTAAACAGGCACTAATAGTGGTAGGAAAAGAAGCGTAGCAAGCAACGACGTAACCCCTTGCAGCACCACCGAATACCGATAGCCAAGATGCATGAGATGTCGAAACCAGCCTTCATTTTGCCGGAGAAACAACTGATCTCCTTCTTCAACAAAGTAACGCAACGTGCCCAGCCATGTGAACATGTAAAAAAGGGTAGCCACGGTATGTATGGATATCCCGCTTAACCATGCAGGAGGCGTCATGTACCACGCATAATAGTGATAGCCCGCCACGATCAGCAGAGGAATGACGAAATAAATGGCGATGACCCAATCCACAGCCATGCGTAAAGCTCGATACTGGAATTTCAAATCCGAACGTACTCTGCGTGTAAATACCTGAAAACTGCTGTTCAAACCGCTCTCGCCCCCTCTCATAGTAAGGAATGGAAGCAGTCGAATAACGTAGCATCCGGCATGTCGCATTGTTTTTGAATGTCTTGCAGGGTTCCGTTCGCTACCAATCTGCCACCCGAAAGCAGTACAAATGAACTGCAAATCCGCTCCGCTGTATCTAGTACATGGGTACTCATCAGAATGCCTGCCCCACGCTGCCGTTCCTCTTCTAGCATCCCCAAGAAATCCTTGATCGCCTTCGGATCTAGTCCAATGAAGGGCTCGTCCACGATATACACATCGGGTTTATTCAAAAACCCAAGAATGAGCATGATCTTCTGCTGCATCCCTTTGGAAAATTTCCCAGGCAATTGATGCTTCTCATCTAATAGGCGGAACCGATGCAAGAGATCGTCAGCACGCTCTAAGAACACGGTGCGGTCCAACTCATATACCGATGCCGCGAACTCCATATGCTCCCACAACGTCAACTCATCATACAGAATAGGATGCTCGGGAATATAGGCGTAGCTTTTGTTTTCACCCATGAAGGAGATTTTTCCCTTAAAATCCTTCAACAACCCGAGTAGGCTCTTGATTGTCGTGCTTTTGCCGGCACCGTTCGGACCTAACAATCCCACGAGCTCCCCTTGCCTCACTGTAAAATGAATCCCCTTAATAATATCCGGCACCTCATCGTAGCCGGCCTGTTCAATGTATACATCTAATACCGCTAATTGTTCATCTGACATTCCGCGACTTCCCTTCCATCCTCATCATGTAACCTATTCACATTGCTTTGCCATCATCGTATCATGAAAGTTTGCCCAAAGTATGAAATTTAGATAAAAACAAGAAAAAACCTTTAAGCGCGGTCACCCTTAGACGAGCGACCGCGTTAAAAGTTTATAACAAATGGAGCTTACACAATGTTCCCTCACTTAACCACTTGTACCCCTCTCGCCGATCACTAACTGTATAAACTACATTTATTTTTTGGTAATTCAGTATAAATAAGTAATTAAATGTAAAATGTACAGCTAATTTAGCCAAATTCCCTACTTTCGAACCAAATGAGTTCAATTAGCTGTAGGAAATCCTGTTATTCTTCAAAAATACGAAAATCAGCTTTTATTACCTGTAGAGAATACATTTATTTCACCATTGAAGCTACTTAGGCTAGTTGAGTCAGGATCGGCGGTGGCAGTACTAGGACTGGTATGAGGATGATGGGCACGGTAGGCACGGTGGGTACAATGGGTATGATGGGTATGATGAGTATGCAAGCTGCAGATGTCACTTCATTATTCCGCTCTAAAGCATCGCATCTCGCTGAACGTCCCTTATCTCCTGCACCTGATAACTATTAATGATGGCCGCCGCAAACGTTACGCGGTTGTTCTGAAAAAAATGATACAACACACGTGCCTCGGGACACTCTTCGTCATATCGTGGAAAGTTCAAAAAATCATCCGCCGTCCAACCTTCGCCACGCAAACTCTCAATGGACTCAGCAATTTTACTAGGAATGATTGGCTTTAGAATCGTTGACATCGAAACACTCCACCTTTTCACTAGATTTCTCACACTCTAGTAAAAGGATACCCAACTCTAGCACAACCTAAACTAGCTTCCCCACTTAAAACTCCACATAGCTCGTCACGGATTTACCCGGCAGCGTAACCGTAATGGCACCGCCTGTCACGGCAATATCCGTTAATTTGGCCAAATCCTCCGTGGCACTGGTGCGTCTTCCGGACACATTAGCCAACGTCAAACCGCTAATCGTTGTTGTAATCGCCGACGTGCTGTTATTGATCAGCACAACAGATGCGCGCCCCGTCCCATTCTTCCCACCAATAGTAACAAGGTTGCTGTCGCTCGAGGATGCCAGAATGCGGGTATCGTCCGGACGCAGGTAACGGCTGAATTGCCCCATGACATAGAGTCTTTTATTCACTGTGTACGTATTATTAGCCCCTAGATTAATGAGACCTTCACCGGAGGTACTTGCAGCCGGATTGACCACCCACCAGTACAGCCAGCCTCTCTCGCCTCGCTTCAAATCAGCGGCAATCATATTCGCCCACTTCAACCCATCCGTGATGCTCGGATCGTTGGCGGTTTGGAAATTGCTAACCTCCGTCCCGATCAACGGTTTACCATAATGGTTCACATCAACATACGTACTATAATCGTGGACCGAGACAAAATCCAGCTTCGCCCGCGTCGCCTCACTGAAACCGTTCATATAGTTGTTCGAAGCGGTTCGATTTGAGCCCTCTGGCGCCCCAACCAACACGCCTTGATTCAAGCTGTGAACCGCATCAGCAACCTTCGCAGATACTTGATCCAGTTCACTGGTCGTATACTGCGCCGACGCATACGGCGTCGCTAAATCGGGTTCATTTTGCACACTGACCCATTTGATATTGAACCCGAATACATTCCGATATTGATTCACATACGTCTTCATGTAATTGGCGAAATTATCGTATTGCGAGGTGCTCAGATGGCCGCCGTTGTTGGGCGAACCATTCGTTTTCATCCAGCCGGGGGGACTCCAAGGCACCGCATAGAACTGATTCATCCCGCGATTCTTCGCCTCTTGGGCGAACCATCTTTGATGCAGATCCGTGTTCCAATCCGTTACACCTGAAGAAGGCATGAACGTCGTTTGCACAGCATCCTGCGCAGCCGTATAGGGGTTGATCTCCATCCTGACGATTGACAACCCTGCGTTAGAAGCATCCGTGCGGAACAGTTTATCTAGAATTTGCCCTTGTGTTGTTGCATTGTAATTCGTTTTCAACTCATTCACCGGGTGATTGGCTGCAGCACCGAATCCCCAAATCGTTTGGTACGTCGTGTCTTTGTACAGCGTCACCGTACTTGCTGCCAATGCTGGGGGAGCCACGCTCACCAACATCGAAATCGCTAACCCAATTACACCATAAACCTTCTTTCTGCGTGAAATCATTCTGCATGCACCTCATTTCTCAAATTTGGCCCACGTTCAACCTCCCTAAATTTATACTGAAATCGCTTTCAACACACTGAGGTAAAAAGGTTATTTACTGCACGAATGCGATGCAAATACGGCAAGGTGCTTACTCTGCTCCCGATTCGTGCTTGCTCTGTGCCTACTGCGTCCTTGCTCCACGCCCACCCCTCACCTTAATCCCCTTTAAACCGGTCCTTATATTCCATCGGGTTCAAGCCATGATATTGTTTGAAGATACGCGAGAAATGAATGCTGTTTTCGTACCCAACCTGCAGGGCAATTTCGTAACTCTTCAAGGAGGAAGTGAGCAGCAAATCCCGTGCTTTGCGCATTCGAACATTGACGCAATACGTCCAGATCGTCATCCCTGCCTGCTCTTTAAAAAGCTTCGCTAAATACGAACGACTCATCGCAACATGATCTGCTAGTTCTTGTAAACCCCAATTCTCTGCATAATGCTCTTCGATATACCGTTTGACTTGGTCGACGACGCTCTCCTTCTGCAGGTTCTTCGCCTTGCGTGCGCGATCCATCAGAATGTTCGCCGCTTGTTCCAACCTTCTTACCGCACATAGTCGGAAATACTGCCGCACATCGGAGTGCTTCAAGCTATGCTCGCCAAGCTCGACATCCTCACCTTCCTCATACTTCACGTGGATATCCTGCTTCTTCAACTCTTCGATGACAAGTGATGTCCATGCCATGGATAGCTCGTTTAGAATCTCATAGCGTCCTTCCACCCATGACTCCAACATCGCCAAGGTGTCGACGATAATCAGCGGCTGCCCGTGCAAATAAACGGATAACACCATCTCCAGCCAGCTGTCCAGCATCGGCTTATAGACGGGCAGCTTGTGTAGCAGAAGCTGATTCGCCTCATTACGCCGGCTGCTGCGGATGCGAGCATTGGCTTTCTGGACAGCCTCTTGCAAGAGGCTGCTATCCGTAGGCTTCAGGACATAATCGACGGCGCCAAGCTCAATACTCTTTTTGGCATATTGGAAATCATCATAGCTTGAAATCACAATACAGATCATCCAAGGATACAGCTGATTAATCTCTTTCATTAATTGCAGCCCATCTACGAGTGGCATCCGAACATCCGTCATGCAAATGTCTGCGTAATGATCCTTGAGCCAATCCAGCGCTTTTTTGCCATTCGGGAGCGTTCCAGATACGGTAACTCCTTCCATTTCTGACACTTGTATCGACAGGCTTTCACGGATGAGATCTTCATCGTCTACAATAATTAGTCTGTTCATCTGATTGCGCTCCCCTTTCTATGTATCCAAACTATCTTGTAATGGCAATAAGACTTCAACAACCGCTCCCCCAGCGAAGGGATCATTAAAGAATGTAATCTTAGCTTCCCCCCCATAAAACATATGCAAACGGTAAATCAGATTCGATAGTCCGACTTGATTGTGTCTGTACTGATGGGCGTGTGAATCTGCTTGCTCTTGCGTTAATCTGACTAACGTCTCCGCCGAGAATCCAGGTCCATTATCAGCAACTGTGAGAAGCAACTTGTCCCCCTTGTCCCCCTGCACGACTTCCCCGCGAATATGAATATGTACGGATTCTCCCGTCGTTTCTCTCCCATGCTTAATACTGTTTTCCACCAGCGGCTGCAGAAGTGCTTTCGTACAGATCGCCTCCAAATGCTCCTCAGGCACCTCAATGCTATAAGTGACTTCATCTTTGAATCTGACTTTCATAATGGTCAAATAATTCTCCAAGTGCTTGATCTCTTCTTTGAGAATCACTTGCATATTCTTGAAATCCGACGTGTAGCGCAGCATATTGGAGAGATTAACAGCTACATGACCAATATGCGATTGCTTCGCAATGACAGCCATGGAATTGATCGTTTCGAGCGTGTTGTATAAAAAATGCGAATTAATTTGCGACTGAAGTGCCGAAATGACAGCCCGATGCTGCAAAACACGCGTCTCCGCGTGATCATGAATGGATTGCTCCAAATGGCCGAGCAGATTATTAAAGGAAATACTCAAATCAGCGACCTCATCGACTCCTTCTACCTCAGCTCGCAAATGGAAGGAGCTCGTCACTTGCATCGCTTTCATCATTTTACGCAAGCCTAGAATCCGTCTTGTAATGGAAGAAGCTGCAAAATAGGTGAGCAAAACCGAAATAATTAAGGCAGATATCGCAATAACAATCGTGACATTTCTCGTGTAGTTAATACTTTGGGCAATTTCTTGATAGGGAAGAATCGCAATAATTTTCCAGCCCGTCATCTGAATCGTTTGAAAAATGATGAGCTCTTTTCCCGTCTTGTCAAAAACAGAGCCCTCCTGCTGACCTTTGACCGCTTGCACAATATGGTCATCCATATGCCCCATCACCTCTGTGGAATGAGAATGATGAATAATCGTACCGTTCTGATCCATGACGACAGCAACGCCCGAGTTTGCAATATCAATTTGTGACATGACACTCTGCGACGGTTTCAGTGAAATATCGATTTTGACATAACCGTTGCTCAGTTGCTTGAAAAGAGTCAACACGGGGATCTTCATTTTCTGATTCGCCGCATCGATGTAATTCTCAGAAATGCCGGTTATAAATTTAACCTTCTCATAATTGCCGCTTTGGGCGAAATAAGGTTCATTTTTGATCGAGTATTTCAAAGGAAGGGCGTATGTATTGACGAAATGCTGCTCATTCCCGTTAGGGTTATATAAAGAGACGGATAATACCTCTGGGTATTGCAAAAACAAGCGATTCAAATAATTATCCTTAATCCTCTCATAGGTCCGAATGAGCTCAGAAGACACATTTGGTGAAGATACACGCATCCAATCCCGAACTTCAAGGCTGTTGCTTAGCATAAGGAAAGCCAGCTCATACTCGGAGTAGTAACGGTTTAAGTTCATATTTGCTTGTTTGAGAATCTGCATACTTAGATGATCAATATCCTTACGGACAGAACTTTTCGTCTGGATATAACTAGAAATACCAATGGTTGATACTGTAAAAATAAGAATGGTGACAATGATGGAGATGAGCCTCCATTTCAGGGAACGTTTCAGGCTTTTGACCATATAGTTAATCAAATTGATCTCCCCTTGTAGACAGACAGTAATGTGCCTAGAGTCTGGTAGTTAAATAATATGCCCAATTTCAGTCCTGAGCAATGAGGTAAGCGTTTTATTCACTGCAGGAATCGTACTTTTTTATTTAAAATACGACAAAAACCGCGCCTACGAATAGGCACGGTTGACGTACTTCAATTTATTGGTAGATAAATTGGAATAATCTGTACAACATAACGGCAGTTTCAGCTCTGGTCGTATTCCCCAGTGGATTCACTTTGCCGGCGTTGCCTTCGACTAAACCTTGCTGAACGAGGGAATTAATGGACTGGATCGCATAAGGAGCGATGTCGGCTCCATCCGTGAATTGACTTGCCTTATTCGCCGTAGGTAATGATTGGTTCACTTGAGCCAAGGCTCTCGTAATCATAACGAACATATCCTGACGAGTGATATTCGCTTGCGGGTTAAAGTGTTGATCGTCTACACCATTGGCAATGCCGAGTTTATTCGCGATGCCAATAGCTTTCTCATAATAAGCACCTTTCTGAACGTCCGTGAAATGCGCCTCAGACGCCGCTTGTAACCCAAAGGTTTCGACTAGTAATTTCGTGAAGTCTGCTCGTGTGATCGTAGCCGTCGGATTGAACGCTTGAGCCGTAACCCCTTGAATAATCCCTTTGGCAGCAAGTGTTTCAATGGCTTTCTGCGCCCACATAGTGGAAGCGAGATCCTGGAAAGCTGGCTTGTTGTAGGAAACTGCGTACCTACTGAAATGATTCGTGCTGAACTGAATCATGCCAGTAGCAGCGTTGTAGCTGCCTGTCGGTACAAGCTGCGCTTCACCCTGTGCGTTCACGTACCAGACATTTAGCAACTCAGGATGAGCTTTCTCTTCTGCAGATAGAACGTATGGAATGCTGACGGATACGAGAGCATCCCTGTTCTCGAATTTCACCGGTTGGCCGGATGCCGTGACTTGTAGGTCGACGACGATTCCTGTTTTACCCTTCAGATCTGTTTGTGCCGGCAGCTTATCGATCGAAATGTTGATCGTAAGCGTAGACTGCCCTGCCGCTGCTGCGTTATTAGCAAACATGTTGCTAGGTAGAACAACTGTGCCAAGTACCGTTGAAATTTCAAGCCCATGCTTTGAGGCTTGCTGTGTCAGATACTCCGTTGGCAGTACAAGTGCGTAGCTGTTCGCTCCTGCGACCTGCGGAACTTGCAGAGTTACCTTCGAATTCGTGCCACCAGCTTGTGCGTCCATCTTCTTAAAAGCTTCTTCCAGTGTTGTTTTATCAATAGTTGCAATGGCTTTCCCATCTTTTGTTGTTACGCTGGATGCTGGGAAAGTAATTTTCGCTTCCCCGTCGCTGACTGTAATCGTCGGCTTCTCAGGTTCTGGCTGCGTCCCTGTCCCTGTAGATGGCCCAGTTGGAGCAGGAACAGCTTGTGTTCTAATGTTTAAACTTGGACCGCTTGTTGACCAGTTGTTCGCAGCATCTGCCGCTTCAACCTTGAAATCATAAGCGGTATCAGCGGTCAATCTCGTTACTTGCCACGTCGTGTTTGGCGTAGTGGTAACTGCGTTGCCATTCATCAGCAGTTTATATTGGGTTACGCCCACGCGGTCAATCGCTTGGCTCCATGAGAGTTGAACCGAATTCGATGTCACTGCGTCTTCTGTCAACGCGCTGCCAGCTGGCCATCCTGGCGCTGTTGTGTCCGTTGGAACAGGGATTTGCGGATCATTTGTGCTCGGTCCGAAGACTGTCGTGTTGCCTAAGAAGTCCTGTGCTTCTACTTTGTAAACGGCTGCGTCGGTATCCTGCAGCACAATGCTTGTTGCTCCCGCAACAGAAGTCGCAAACCCGCCATTGCGGTATAGGTTATACTGCATAATCCCAACATTGTCCACGGCGGCATCCCACTCTAAGGTGATTTGATTACCTACCCTTGTCGATGTTATACGCGAGCCTGTCGGCCATTGCGGCGTAATTGTATCAGCTATCATCGTACCTTCATAAACTTGCAGCGGTTCGGAGACGTTCCCAGCTTCGTCCACAGCTCGGACCTTAAACATATAAGCGGTTTGTGCCTGTAATCCGTTGATGAAATAACTTCGAATATCTTTCGATACTTCGATGATCATTGAATCACCTTGCTCGATCCGGTAGCTTGTGACGCCTGAATCATCCACTGCCACAGGCCAGTTCAACTGAAGGCCATATGCGCTGATAAGCGTGGGATCCAGCTTACTTCCGATGCTCCAAGTTGGCAGCGTCACATCTCCAGCAAGTGTCGCCGAAGATAGTACCGAGCTGCTCACTGTGTTGCCTGCTGCATCGCGTGCCACGACATGGAACGAGTAAGTAGTTCCCGGTGTCAGAGCGGTCACCGCATACGTTGTATCGGTCACGGTACCCAGCAGCGCAGCACCCTGGTAAACATCGTAGGCCGTTACACCGTAATTGTCTTCAGCGGCTGACCAATGCAGGTTTAGCGCTTTGCGGCCCACATTTTGTGCAGTCAAACCTGCGCTTGTCGGCCATAATGGACTGACCGTATCGACGGCAGGCGTCGTGAATGATGCAGATGGCCCGTTGGTTGATTCTAACGCGATATCTACAGCCTCCACCTTAAAGGTATAAGCCGTCGCAGGCGTTAAGCCATTCACCTGATAGCTGTATACATCCGATGCAACGGTCGCAATTGCCGTACCATTCTGGTACACCTTATAGCGGTTAATACCGGAAAGATCTTGCGCACTTGGCCATGTTAGGGTCGCCGTATGCGGGGCAACTTGTGTAACCGCCAAATTCGCGCCTGTCCATGTCGGTGCAGTCGTATCCGTTGGAAGTTCTTCCGTTCCGAGCGTTAGATAAGGTCTAAATGCGACATTTGCTCCTGTCGCTTCCTTCGAATAGAAATCGACGTTCTGATCAAGCCAACTATCGTTTTGCAGCTTGAAGCTGATCGTCCCGTCGCCGCTCTTCTCTGCAGCAGCTTGACTGGTCACATTGAATTTCTTCCAATATCCAGCATTCCGCACAATTGTACTGCCGATCAGCGAGCCATCTACAGGCTTGTTCTGCCAATTGATTGACGCCCCACCTGCATCGCTTACTTCTCTCCAGTTGTCGCCTGTATTGTACAGATCCATACTAATGTCCATATTAGCCGTCTGAACTGCAAAAACGTAGAGATTCAAGGAAGCATCGTATACATTACCTGTGACCGAAGTCAGCGGGAATTTTAAATACGCTCTCCGGTTGTTACCTGTATTTTTATTCGCATCGCTACCCGATACACCGCCCGCATTCTTGAAGCGCAAATAATCCAAATTGTTAGTTGTTCCCGCTTCACCTAGCGTGCTAGGCGCTTGGATGAACGCATCAGCGCTCGGATAAATAACCGTCGACTTGCGAACTACGCCTTGATACGTCGTAACCGAAACGGCTGGTCCGTTCGTTGACCTGTTTCCAGCGGCATCTTCTGCTTCAACACGGAACGTGTATGCCGTACCGGCAGTCAAGTTCGTCACCGCAAAGGTTTGTATGTTGCCAGCGACAGTTGCAAGTAACGTATTATTCGCAAAAATCTTATAGCCTGTAACACCAATCTGATCAAAAGCTGCCGTCCAATTCAAATTCACGCCATGGTCGGCCAGCCCGCTGTATGTTAAGCTCCGATTAGCCGGCCATGTCGGACGGACTTCATCTGGTCCTGCTTCGGTTTTCACCGACAGCCCAGGACCTGTTATTGACCAGTTATCTTTGCCATCCCCCGCTTCAACCCTAAATACATGCGTCGTATTCGGTGTTAAGCCGGTGATGGTAAAGCTTTTCGCCAAAGCTGGCAGCGTCACAACCTGCTTACCGTCTTGGAACACACGGTATGCGGTCACTCCACCGCTATCTTGCGCAGTGTTCCAATTCAATTGCAGCCCCGTCGTCGTCACATCCGAAGCGGTCAAGCTTGCGGCAAGGTCCCACGTCGGTGCTGTCGTGTCTTCTACGCCCAGCGTACGGAAAGTCACGATGGGCCCGCCGACCGACAAATTACCATCGCTGTCTTTCGACTCTACGCGAATCGTATACAGCTTGTTAGGGTCCAATCCTACGAGAGTATAGTTCGTTCCGCTCACATCAGCCCAGATTTGCCCATTCACATAAATCCGATAGCCATCCGCACCATCATTATCCACGCCATTTGGCCAGGAAATCTGTGCACCGGTTTGACCGAGATCGGCAACCTCAATCGCAGAACCTTTATTCCAACCCGGCAGTTCACTGTCTACACCAGAAGTTGTGGATGTCTTGATCGGCTGACTAATCACGGACGTGTTGCCTTGTGCATCCAACGCTTGAACAGTGAATGAGTAACTGTGACCTGGCGTTAAGCCCGTGATGTCATAGCTGGTCACGTTCGCTGGTACCTGCTTCACCAACTCCCCATCCTTGTAAACCCGATAGCCGCTAACAGCTAGATTGTCATGCGCACTTGGCCAAGTTAAGCTGACCGACGTTGGAGACGTATTGGAAGCACCAAATGTGCTGCCATAGGGCCATACTGGCGCTGTGATGTCTGCACTCGGAACAGGTAGAGAGACTGGTACAAATGTTTCTGTCGTTCCACCTTGTGATGGTGCTCCCCATACGACTGAAACTTTATTGTCTCGACCCTGCAATAAGGAAGCTTTTACCGTCTGGCTTACGCCGCCACGCGTTACGATAATGTCATAGTCCCCATAAAATCCACGTGTTTGAAACTGACCATCGGCATCCGTTGTACCCATCTCGTTCGTCCACCATGTCCCGTAGATCAAATTGCGCCATTGCTCGCCTGAAGGCTTTAATGTCCAATCGGATCGGAAAAGCGGCGCATTATTCTGCCAGTGAGCCCCGTCCCAGAACCCCCACATCGTAAACGACTTCACATTGGGATGGCTAAAAGAAGCAAGCAGAATATCTCGAGTAAATTTCCCCTGGATATCTTCTTTGGGCGAGTTTACGTCAAATTCCGTAATTGCGATATCAGGCGCATACTGTGTGAAATGAGTAAGTTGATTGTAGAAAGCCATCGGACTCACCGGCGTACTGCCGAAGTGCGCCTGAATTCCGATACCATCTATCGGAGCGCCATTATCTTTCATCGATTGCAAAATACCTGAGAAATTCGCAATCACCGGCGCATCTACGCCAAGAATTTGCGTTTCATTGACATAAAGCTTAGCCGCAGGATCAGCTTCTTTGGCCATTTTGAACCAATTCGCCATCAGCGCGCCTTGGTCTGTGTACGTACTTCGGATCATACTGTTCAGAACAGGCTCATTCAGCACGTCCCAGTTATACAATCTGCCTCTGAAGAAACCGGCCAGTTCATGAAAATGATCCTGAATACGCTTCTCAAGCGCCGTCTTATTGCTCACAAGACCTGGAATATCTGCCGGTAAGCGAGTCGCTCCATCCCATAGCAAGGCATGTCCACGAATATCAAAATGATTGGCGCCCAACCAATTGTAGAGATCTACGGTTTTGCTACGGTTCTCCTCCCACTTAGGCCATTTCATCTCATTTTCCATGACGACAGAATTGAAATTTTCCTTAAGCTTGGTTCGATACGTTTCTGCATTCGCATCCGTACCATTAATCATCGTGCTATTGACAGCCGTACCAAACTTGAAGTCATGCTTCGTCATCTTCACTTGAACAGCTGCGCCTTGGATAGGATGGCCATCAGCGTCCTTCACTTCGACTTGCATATCCCCTTTGCGAATCTGCTCGATACGTTGATTGGCTTCTGCACGCCATGGCGCGTCCTCTTCCATTCCTTCGTATATGACCGGAGTGCTTGGTAACCCATCAAATGTAATCGCTTTCTTATAATTCACCACTTTAAGATTGGCGATTTCGATCTCCTGGGGCTTATAGCCAAGACGGAAAGCAATCTGTGGTGTGTTCGCTTCCATCAACAATGCCGCTTTAATCGGCACAAGAAATTTCTTCCACTGCGTAGGAACCGTTAACGTCTCGGTAATCGACTTTTCGAAATTCCCTCTTTTCTCCATGACCAATGCGACTGTACCTTCAGCTGTTTCAACCGTAGATCGCAGCGTTCTTGCGTAAAATGTCGCCAAAATAACATCGTCTTTCTCGATGCTCGCTTCAATTGGGAGTACATATTGTAAAAGATAAGTACTAGCTGGCTGCACGTTCGTCGTAAAACGTAATGCTTCTGTAAACGACTGCCCTTCAACCGTTGAGCTTGCAACCGTTCCGTACAACGCTGCCYCCGGATTGAGCGCTGCTCCCTGCTGTTTAAGATCAGAAATCAGCACTTCACTGCCAGGCAATGCCGCCAGTTCCTCTTCCGTCAGTGCTTGCGCCATGGACATATTCGGTTGGAACGGTACAACCAGCATCGTGCCGATTAACAGGAGAGCAAGTAGTCTTCCCATTTTCCCCATTCTCATCATCATCAATCTCTTCCTTCCTTTATTCACATCCATTATCGATAAAAGAGGACCCACCTGAGCGAGTGTCTTACCAGCTTCAGATGGGCGTGTCTCTAGCAACTACCTTATTTCTTACGGTTTGCGTTATACCAATCAGTCAATTCCTTGATCGCTTTGTCTCCACCTTGTTTCTTCCAATTAGCCACGTACTCATCGAAGTAATCCACCGGCTTCTCGCCGAGAATAATTTTCGCTGCTGCTTCTTGGAAAGAACCTCTGTACTGCAAGTCAGCATTCTTCGTCAGCGTATCAATTGGCGGCATTCCTGCAGTTGGGTTGGCAATACCMTCTTTACGGGACGTATCGATCGTTTGAAGAAGCTTGTTGTAAGCCTCATCGTTGTTAATCAACAACTTCTGAGCTTGCTCATTAAATCCATGCATTTGGAACACAGCAGAACGCCATTTCAAATCTGTATCTTTATCTGCCAAATATTTAATCGTGCCGCCTTCTTTGGTGTAAGATTGCCCCTCAATACCTAACTCTGAGAACAATTGACCTTCATCTGAGACGAGCCAATCAAACATTTTTACAACCGCTTCTGGATTTTTCGTATCCTTGTGTACAATGAAAGTTTTAAGTACTGGTTTCTCAACACGTCCTAGTTGACCTGTATAGCCTTCTCCTCTTGGAGTAGCGATGCCGATTACGTTAGGCTTTTTGTCTGGCAATAATTTGGTTAGATCCTTTTGCCATGAATCCCAAATACCTAATACGACGTGGTCCCATGAGCCAACAAGGTCGGACTTAATTTTTTGATCCCAAATTGCCCTAGTGTTCGTCAGGAATTCCGTATCAATCAATTTTTCTTTATACATCGTGTTGAGCATGCCTAATGCCTTCTTCATATTCGGATTCACATAGCCAGGCATAACTTCACCATTGTATAGGCTGTTGGAATCCAAGTTAACGCCGTACATACCGAAAACGTTATCCGCCCACTCAAATTTCTCACGGGAGGAGAAAGGAATTTCATCTTTTTTGCCATTACCGTTCGGATCCTTATCGCGGAAGGCTCTTAGCATATCAAGAAATTCTGCCGACGTTTTCGGCTCCTTGATGCCCAATTTATCCATCCAATCTTTACGTACATAAATCACACGTTCAGATGGCGCATTTCCTGCCGCAGGCTGTGGAATGGCTAAGATTTTACCATTGATCGTCACAGCGTCCCAGGCAGATTGCGGGATATTTTTCTTCAAATTAGGGCCATACTTATCAATTAACGGCTTCAAATCCAGCGCTAATCCATTGGTAACAATATCCGAAGTTTCGATTCCCCAGACCATATGTACATTCGGGATATCACCAGAAGCGAATTTCAGCTTCAGCTGATCTGCGTAGTTTTCATGAGGCAAGAAAGTAATATCCAAATCTGTATTTGTTTTTTGTGCCAAATATTTCACAGTAGCTAGGTCCATCGATTTACCAGAAGGAATTTGTTGTGCGTTATTGGATACGAACATCGTGATTTTCTCAGGCGCAGCAGGCTTTGTACTTGCCGTTGCACTTGCACTCGCTGCTGGTGCTGTTGAAGCTGTTGTCGTGGAACCTTTATCGGATGAACATGCGGCCACCGCCGTGGATAAACATACAACACATGCAAGCGTAACCATTTGTTTAAAATTTACTTTCATTTTTTAGACCCTCCCTAGTAGGCTTCTTCATTATAAATTAGATAGTTCGCATACATCATCTGGGTAATACTGGCTGGACCTATCCCACCTCCTGATCAGAATATGAAGTTAGCACGTCAATTCCTTATTCTTTAACCGAGCCTAACAAGGCACCTTTGATAAAATGCTTTTGCAGGAACGGATAGACAATAATAATCGGGATCGTTGCGATCACAATCGTCGCCATTTGCAATCCTTGTGGCGTTATTGCGCTGGATAGCTCCATTACCGACTGTCCGCCGGCAGAATCCATATCAAATTGCGAGATCAATTTATACAAATACAACTGCAAGGGCTGTAATTCCCGGTCTGTAATATAGAGCAATGGACCGAGGTAATTATTCCAATGTCCCACGGCATAGAAGAGAATCAATGTCACATTGATTGGCATCGATAACGGAGCCACAATGCGCCACACGATTCGGTACTCCGACATACCATCCACCCTCGCCGCTTCAAACATTTCTTCCGGAAGTGACCTCATAAAGGTGATGCACAGCATCATATTGAAGGCGCTAAGCGCACCTGGAATGATTAATGACCAGATCGTGTTGAGCATGCCAAAGCTTTTGACTAAGATATACATCGGAACCAATGGTGCCTGGAAGATCATCGTGAAGATGATAAAAAGGAGAATCACCTTGCGGCCGCCTAACCACCCTTTTGAAAGTGGATAGGACGTTAGAATGGTCAGCAGCATATTGATCGCTGTTCCTATCAATACAATTTGGACCGTAACACCGAACGACCTCCAAAAAACGGCATTCTTGATAACAAATTCATAGTTATGCAGATTGAATCCTACAGGCCATAGTGCCACTTC
Organism: Paenibacillus sp. 2RAB27; assembly: GCF_052115445.1. Classification (NCBI taxonomy): domain Bacteria; kingdom Bacillati; phylum Bacillota; class Bacilli; order Caryophanales; family Paenibacillaceae; genus Paenibacillus; species Paenibacillus sp. 2RAB27. The sequence continues at coordinate 29,348 of NZ_JBFRGR010000024.1, read as the reverse complement.
GGAATGAATAATGGCTTCATTTGAGCTTAACGAGCCTGCAATTACATTTAATAACGGAACTGCTACAGCCGCACAAAAGAGCAACAATAGCACAGCATTTGCAGAATCAAATATTACTTCTCCAATAGATCGTTTAATTTTCATCGTGTATGTTTCACCCCTTTAGTAAAGCCCTTCTCCTGTTGTCCATTTACTCACGCGATTGGCGATGACAAGCAATAGAAAACCTATGACTGACTTAAACAACCCAACGGCTGTCGTTATACTGTACTGTCCTTGCAGAATCCCTGCCCGATACGTGTAGGTATCCAAGACATCACCCGTCTCCTGCGTAGCTGGATTAAGGAACTGATAAATTTGCTCAAAACCTGAATCTAGGATATGACCTGTTTTCAGCATCAATAGAATCATGATGGCAGGCAGCATGCCTGGCACCGATATATGTAGAAACTGTTTCCAACGATTGGCCCCATCCATTTTGGCTGCCTCATACAACGAAGGATTAATTCCTGCTAACGCTGCGATAAAAATGATGGCATTCCAGCCCATTTCCTTCCAAATACCTGAAATGATAATGATGGATCGGAAGTACTCCGACTTCTGAAGAAACGCGACGGTATCACCACCGAAAGCCGTAATCAAATGATTCACAAGACCCTGCGTTGGCGAAAGCAACATATACGTTAGTCCGAAAACGATCGTCCATGATAAAAAATGTGGTAAATACAGCACCGTTTGCGTGATTCGCTTGAAAGCCATCGTTCGCACTTCATTGAGCATGATCGCCAGAAGGATCGGCAACGGGAAGGCAAACACAATTTGATATAAGCTGATTAACAGCGTATTTCGGAGCAGTCGTCCGAACTTGTCGTACGTGAATAGTTGATGGAACCACTTGAACCCAACCCATTCACTTCCTGTGAAGCCTTTGAAAATGTTGTAATCCTGAAAGGCAATGAAGCTCGCCATCAGGGGTACATACTTGAACACGAGGAAATACAGCAGTCCAGGAATCAGCATGATATAAAATGCCCGATGCTGCAGGACGTATTTCCACCAACCTTTTTTCTTTTTTGCTTGGGTTGACCGCTGAACAACCTCATTCACAGTAGCGGATTTCATCTGCTCTCACCTACACTATCTATTTGTCTTATGTGTTAATTATAGGTTTCAGGGCATGGGACCAACAATGAGGGCGGATGTCGATTTACTGTAGTAAAAGTCTTTTTGTGGGGGCTCGTAGCCACACTTTAACAACGTCATAACTTAATTCCACCTCTACAACTGCAACATAACAACATATTAGCAACTCCCTGCCACCACAAATTAACAACACCTACAGCCGCAACTCAGCAACTCCTGCCACTCACCTCACCACCATAACCTAGAAATTCCCAGCCACCACAAATTAACACACCCTACAGCCGCAACACAGCAACTCCTGCCACACACATTACCACCATAACCCAGAGATTCCCTGCCGCGCACATTCCAATCTCCCCTCGCYTCCCTGTGGAAAATAAATGGAATTTATACAGTTAAATCTTGCTGATTCATCTGTTTATTGCATATAGATGGAAATTATGTAGCTAATTTCGCCAAAATCGATAGTTCCCTCCGGAATGGCTCGAATTAACTGGAGGAAATACAGCTATTCGCTTAAAAGGCGTGTTTGGCGTGAAATTAGATGTAGGAAATCCAGTTATTGTTGCTGGAGTGCTGGAGGGAGCGACGTGGAAACAACGCAAAAAAGAGCTGTCCCCAGCAGTTATAGCTGCTGAAAGACAACTCTTTGATCAAATTAACCAGACCTACCAGAACAACTCGCCATGCCCGAGCAACCGGGAAAGCCCCTCTACGAAGTAGTAGTCGCCGTAGATGAGCGGCACGTCGATGTTTTTCCCCTCTGGATAGTGGCTTGTACCGTGGGTGACTAACCCTTCTTCAGTTTCGGAGTCCCACGCACCGTAGTTCGTGTACAGCGAGTGCAAGATAAGCTCCCCCGCTTCGCGGTAGAGGGATGCTTCTTGGCCGTTCACTTGCTCCGCGATCAGGAGCAAACCGCAAGCCGCACACGCGCCTGCCGAGGAGTCGCGGTACGCTGGAATACCATCTGGCAAGCGGAAATCCCAATGTGGCACATGATCTTCCGACAGGTTCGCCAGGAAGAAATGCGCAGCACGCTTGGCCGCATGCAAATACTTCTCATCGCCAGTGTACTTGTAGCTGAGGCTCATACCGTAAATCGCCCACGCGGTTCCACGCGACCAGGCCGATTCCGGCGCAAACCCTTGCCCACCGTTCACTTCGAGCTTTTCGCCGGTGGCAGGATCAAAAATCACGATATGATTCACCGACCCATCGGGACGAATAAAGTGCTCGACCGCCATATCCGCATGCCTTACCGCGATTTCTTTGAATCGCGGGTCGCCTGTAGTCAGCGTAGCCCAGTGCAGCAACGGCAGGTTCATCATGCAATCGATAATCGCCCAACCTGCATTGTCCTCGCCTTCGCGCCAAGGATTCCACGCACGAATGTAGCTGCCCTTCACATTGAAACGCGCTGCGAGCAGATTCGCCGCGAGCAAAGCGCGGCGCTTGGAATCATCTGCACCAGTTAACTTGTAGCGTGCAACACTCGTCAGAGTCCACATGAATCCGATATCATGATCCAAGCGGTAGTAGTCAGTAACAACTTGATCGAGCTGCTGTTCACAGGACTCGGCTAACTGCTTCAGCCCCTCATCCTTGGTATCACGATATAATAACCACAACAACCCAGGCCAGAAGCCCGCTGTCCACCAATAAGCAGGCTCCAGTTTATACTCTCCGTCTATACTTGCATGTGGGAACCCATCACCAATGCGTTTACTTGTTTTGTCTACTTTAGCTACGGTTTGTGCCCATGCTTCTTGAGCCCAACCCTTCTGAATTGTTGTCATCTGAAACACTCCTCACCAGGTTTGTTGAAACGTTTAACCTATTATACCACCTGGCTTCGCGGAATGCTCGCTTGTTTAAAATTGGTTATCCTGTTGTATCTATAACGACAATTCCCATGCGTCCAAACTTTCTAAACAAGCTTCACCTTGCCTTGTAAAAAGCTTAACTCCCAGACTGTCACCATTGGGATAAATCCGATTCGTTATCGTTTTCACTCCGTTATTCGCGAACAACTCCAACGAAGAGCGATCCACGAACAGATGCAGCCTGATGTTCCCATCCTCCATCGGTTCCACTTGTACTTCGCTCACACCTGCTTCACCTGAACCGGCGCACGTCCGATCAACGCGGAGTGTATGCTCCGCTACCGAGTACGAAACTTCCGTGTACTCAGATCCATCCTCTGAGCATCGAACGAGAAGTCCAAACACGGCCTCCACGCCAGATTCCTTCGTGTTAAACACGGCAATCAGTTCTAGCTGGTCGCCTTGAATATCTGCCAATGCAACGATCGATTCCGCAGGTATCACCTGTCGATCGACGAACTGCCTGCCCTTCCGCAGCGCCGCCAGTTCCCCCACAGGCTGCATCCGCAACGTGCCATCCACTGCCAGCGTCAACTCGCGCGGCAAGGTAAATGCCCCCATCCAACCATCTACTTGCTCTGGCATTTGAGCCCCCCACATGTTCATCCATCCCATCAGGATACGCCGTCCCTGTCCGTCCACCAACGTTTGCGGCGCATAGAAATCGAAACCATAATCCAATCGTTCCGCATAACGGTAATCGAATTTGCCTATCTCATAGTTTAATTTGCCAGTGAGGTACATCGTCTTTGTAGACCCCATGTTCATCGGAGATATAACAAGCACATGATCATCCCCATCACCGAGTGGAAAAACATCAGGACACTCCCACATATCTCCCATAGTACCGTCACTCTCTGCTGCAACACCCAAATAGCGCCATGTGAGCAAATCAGAAGACGTGTACATCAGCGCTTTGCCCAAGCCGCCCTTCCCATAACCAACAACCATGTACCACTGACCGTCACGCTGCCAAACCTTCGGATCGCGGAAGCCGAAACCACCCTCCTCCGGTGCGGCACCAATAATAGGATTAGCCCCTGATTTGTTAAAAGTAACCCCGTCCATACTGGTCGCGAGACACTGAACTTCCATCGGCGTACGACCATCTACATGCCCCGTATATAGCAATGTCAGAACGCCGTTATCATCGACTGCACTGCCCGACCAACAGCCATAACCACCCGTTTCCCCGCTATCATAATCTTCGGAAGGTGCCAACGCGATAGGCAAGTGCTCCCAGTGAACCAAATCCTTGCTTTTGGCATGCCCCCAATGCATCGGCCCCCATTTCGACTCATAGGGATAATGCTGATAAAACACATGATACTCTTCGTTCCAATATATAAGCCCATTGGGATCATTCATCCAGCCCGCTGGTGGCATAAGGTGATAACCAAGCCTAAACCCATCCTCCGTGATTGACTTTACGGCTTGCCCCAACGCTTGATTCGCTTGTTCCACTCGTTCCATGTGGCGCTGATTCTTTTCACTTTCTGTCCGCTGATTCATCCTAGAACATCCTCCCTCTCTCTATCTCGCATCAACGCGCGAATCTCCTCCAATGTACCCAGCGACGGAATCGCACCTTTTCGAGTCGTCGCCAAAGCTCCCGCCGCATTCGCAAAGCGCAATGCTAGCTGAAGCTCCTCTTCTTCCCACAACTGCAACGCCTTCCCCTTTTCCAACATTCCATATAACATTGCCCCGAAAAACGCATCCCCAGCACCAGTTGTATCTATCGTTTGAACGGAGTAGCTATCAACTTTGCCCCACCAATCCTTCATCTGATAAAAGGAGCCTGTCCCTCCTGCTGTAACCAATAGCAAAGCGATCCCATACTGCTCAACCAGTTGTCTCGCTGCTTTTTGCAAATCCTGCTCATCCGCCAAGAAGACAAGCTCCTCTTCGGAAACCTTAACCAGATCAGCCAAACTTAACCCCGCACGAATCGCTTCCAACGCGTGTTCCTCATTCCGCCACAACGAAGGGCGCCAGTTCGGATCGTAGGAAATAAGAGCACCATGTTCCTTCGCAAACTGCACGGCCCGTAGTGTAGCTGTATATGCAGGTTCCGCTGTCATCGAAATCGAGCCAAAGTGAAAAATCCGCGTCTGTGCTAGCATGCCGAGATTCACTTCATCCACACTCAACAACTGGTCAGCACCCGGATTTCTAGCAAAATGAAATGATCTATCTCCATTTGCATCCAGCTGAATGAAAGCCATCGTCGTATGAGCCTCATCCGTCTCGACCAAACCACCATCCGACACACCAACGTCCAGCAGTGCTTCACGCAAATAAGCACCGAAGGGGTCACTGCCCACCTTCCCGATGAATCCCGTTTTCTTGCCGAGCTTCGCCAAAGCAGCTACCACATTCACTGGCGCTCCGCCTGGATTGCGTTCAAACAAAGGGCGTCCCGCTTCGGAACGACCATACGGTGTAAAATCAATCAAGTATTCCCCAAGCGCTACTACATCGTAGTTCATGCCATCTGCTCCTTTCTTTTTACCCTAAACCATTTAACCCTTAATGCCCGACATCGTAATTCCCTGAATATAGTAACGCTGCAAAAATAGAAACAGTAGGAGAATGGGCACGGTAGATAACGTATTCGCCGCCAAAACCTTCGACCAATCTGTCCCCTCATTCGAGGAAAACGTAGAGATCCCGACTTGGATCATCTGCATTTTCTGATCATTGATCACAATAAGCGGCCACAGATAGGAGTCCCAGTTTCCTAAGAAAGTCATCAGTCCGAGCGTTATTAGCGCAGGCACGGCTGCTGGCAGTACGATCGCTACAAAAGTACGTGGCAAGCTCGCTCCATCAATCCGCGCTGCTTCCATCATTTCGTTCGGAACTTCCGCGAAAAATTGCCGCAGCATAAAGATGCCAAACACGGACAACATCGAAGGAATAATAAGTGCTTTATAAGAATTGAGCCAGCCCAAATCATGCATCAGCAAATAGTTAGGCACGAGTGTTACTTCACCTGGGATGATCATCGCTGACATAAATAAGGCAAATATAGCCGTTTTAAATGGAAATCTCAGCTTCGCAAACGCAAATGCCGCCATTGAGTTAATGATCAGCACCAGCACCGTTACGATGGATGCCACGAGCAATGTATTCCAGATATAGCGCAAGAACGGATTTCGCGTATTGAAAATGACATTATGGAAGTTCTTCCACGTCCATTCTACGGGAACTATTAAGTGAATATTCAACGATGTATATTTGAAAAGCTCCTGATAGGGTCGAAAAGCACCTGTAACCATCCATAGGATAGGAGCGACAGAAATCAGAGCAATCAAGATCATGACGATCATTGTTATGACGTTAGTTAGCCTCTTCACAGCGAATCCCTCCACGTTGTTAGTCTGTGTCTTTGTTAAAAAGCTTCATTTGGATCAGCGAAATGGTTAATACAATCGCGAACAGCACAAACGCCGCCGCCGTCGCATACCCCATCCTCATTTGCGTGAAAGCCTGCTTATAAATATAGAAAACAACCGTTTCCGTTGAGCTATTAGGTCCACCATTTGTCAATACGAAGACTAAGCCCGAGAGCTTGATCGCATCGATCGTCGTCATGATGACCACGAAGGCCATTGTCCGATTCAATAATGGAAGTGTGATTTTGAAAAACTGCTGAATCCGTGATGCGCCATCCACTCTGGCTGCTTCATAGAGATCGGGCGAGATATTGTTCAAGCCTGCTAGAAAAATAATCATGAAAAACCCGGCGCCCTTCCAAATGCCGAGCACAATGATGCCGTTCATCGCTGTTTTCGGATCAGATAGGAAGCTTGTAACCGGCATATGCAGCGCTTTGAGCACACTGTTCAGGATGCCAAACTCCTTGTTATAAATGAGTTTAAAAACCGTAGCCGCCACCGCCGTCGAAATAATAACTGGGATAAAATAAAGTGTACGAAACAACCCTGCTGTCGCAGTTTTCTTCTGAATCAATAGGGCTAGCCCTAACGCGATGCTCGTTTGAATCGGAATCACAATCAGTGCGAAATAAAACGAATGCTTCAAGCTATTAAAAAAGGCGCGATCCTTCATCAGATGCACATAATTGTCCATGCCGACGAATACGTCGCCAGCGCCGACCAAGGAATAGTTTTTGAAGCTGATTAAAAAAGCTTGCAGCATTGGATAAAACACGAAAACAAGCAGCAAGGCTATTGCTGGGAATATAAACCAGAATGCCGTAACTTGCTCGTGCGTGCGAAAGCTTTGCGATTTTTTCTTGCTTGGACTAACCGTTTTCATTGTTTCCATCGTTTCTGCAGTAGCCATAACTCACCTCTCCATTCTCATCTGTCATTTGCCATCATAAACAAACACTTGGAGACTCGACATGACAGTCCCATCCTGGCTAGTCGCCTTGATTTCAGCCTGCCCAGTCTTGACACCTTTCACCGTTGCCCCTCCGTCATCCACTGAAACGGACGCGATTCCTTCATCGCTAGAAGTCCACTTCAGCTCCTGGGGTGCGCTCAGTGGAATAACGGATGCTGCGATACGTTGGCTGCTATTCACCGCTACATCAAACGTAGTATTGTTCAATACTACTCTCCTAGGCGTTGTACCGTTCACATCTTCCTTACGCCAAACCGTCTCCATTGGATAAAACTGCGCTTTTTCCAGCGTGGCAGAGCCCTCTAACACAGTCAGTTCAAGTAGATTGCTCGTGGGATCAGGGAAGATCAGGTTAGAGACAACCACCTCACCATCATTGGCGAATACCTCCAAACTAGCCTCATCCACAAAAAATTGAAGCTTAAGCTTGCCATCCTTCAGCTTCAGTGGAGCCGATACTTGTTCAGCGAAGCCTTTCTCGAATGAGGTGATGCCAGAGTGAGTTCGATCAATCGATAGTTTTTCAGCGTTAGCGTCATAGATGACGTTCGTTGCTTGATCAGTTCCTTTACGCAACTGGAATTCGACCTTACTATTCGGCTGAACAGTAAGCTCCGAAATTAACTCATAAGATGTTCCTTTTAAACGGTAAAAGGGATTAACTCCTGCCGCTAACTGCTGTTTCGTTACGAGAACTTCTTTGCCGCGCTGCGTCTGCAATTCTTGGATTGGCTCTTGAATCAAACGTATGCCTTGATCGGGAATATTCCTCAACCGCAGCTCACGCGGGATCGACATATTGCCCTTCCAAGCTCCTGTCGGCATCGCGAACGGGTAACGCCAGTTGGACATCCAGCCCAGCCATATGCGACGTCCATCTTTTGCTGGAATATCCGAATAAGACACAGCCGCATAGAAATCCTTCCCATAATCCGTCCACAAGACATCGGAAGCTGGGTTATCGTTCTTAAACGTGTGACCGTCAAACGTGCCAACGAAGTATTGAGCTGTGGAGCCTTTGGTCGTGCTGTTGCTGCCGATACTGACGGCTAACACCCATTTCTTCGTTTTGGTGCCCTCTACAGGTAGCTCAAACAAATCCGGACATTCCCAAACTGCCGCATGGGAGCCTTGATCTTTCCCAAACTCACTTGCGAGCTTCCATGCTTTCAGGTCAGGCGATGTGTAGAATTGAACACGATTGTCAACCGACACCACCATCACCCACGATTTCGTAGGCTCATGCCAAATCACTTTGGGGTCGCGAAAATCCTTCAGGCCTGGATTAGGAATCACTGGATTCCCTTCATATTTGGTCCATGTACGGCCTTTATCTGTGCTATATGCGATACTTTGCGATTGCAGGCCGCCTTTGAAATGCGTAAAAATCGCGACTAGACCCGCCTTCCCCCCAAAGAATCCACTTGTATCCTTCGCATCCACAACCGCGCTGCCTGACCAAATCTCACCTAGCGAATCCCTAGCTAGCGCGACAGGCAGGTGCTCCCAATGGATCAAATCCCGACTAACCGCGTGACCCCATTGGCCGCTATTTTGATAGAATTGATGATACTCCCCTTCAAAATAGACCATGCCATTCGGGTCACTTAGATTGCCTGACTCCGGTGATAGATGATACTGTGGGCGAAACTTTTCTGTATAATAAGTCGGATCCTTCGCATAGGAGAAAGACGATTCATCCGCTGAGTCCTTCGATTTGCCTTCACTTGCTACCAATGCCGTCACCCCCCACCCCAGAAGTACGATCGCGGCGCTACCCGCCACCCATAACCCTAATTTCTTCCGCATGGTTCCTCCCTCTAATCGCTGTCTATTATGATGTATGGTTATTGTACCGAGCCAGCGAATAGAAAGATTTCAATATCATTGGGAGTTGTGTTTTAAAATGATTTGCAGGAGAGTGCCCCGTCCTCGCGTGCCGGCTGCTTAGCGCTGCCTTCAGGCGGCTGGGCGCATCCTCCAAGACGTCCCCCATTACTAACTAACTGGAAAACCTCCCGTTAATTTTCCGATTTCAGCTCGATTTTGAAGATTAACTGGAAAATAGGTAGGTAATTTTGGCGTTTCTGCTGGTTCTGAAACACTCGCTTGAAATTAACTGTATTTTTTACAGTTACATCTATAAAATCATGGATTCTCGCGGAATTTGCTGTATGTTCTCCTGTTATTTCGTACAAGGCGGCTCTTGACTTAGCTAGACAACAAAAAACCCCCAAAACCATTCACTTACATGGCTTTGAGGGCTTACTCACTCGCATCTCCTCCCGATACTCCTTCGGTCCCTTCCCGTAGAACTTCTTGAAAGCCGTACTAAAATAGCTCGAACTGGAGTACCCCACCAACGTAGCAATATCCGTTAGCTTAAGCTCACTTTCTTGGAGCAAATCCGCCGCCCGACTCAAACGCAACCTCGTGACATAGTCACTAAAAGTCACACCCACACTCATCTTAAACAACCCAGATAAGTAGGTTTCATTAATATGAAACATCTCGGCCAACGATGCCAGCGTGAGCTCATAGGAAAAGTTCTCATCCACGTAATTGCGAATAGCTTCCATCATTTGCTGACCACTGGAGAACCTGGTTTTCCTTACTTCTTCCATGACTAGCTGGGCCATGTCGTGCAGCTGATCGAGCACTTGCTCCCGAGAGGAGTAATCCCTCACACTCATCTGGCAGTTCCAGAGATAGCTCTGCAGAGACATATCTCCAAGTTCGAATTTCTTGGCAATGGCATTAAACAAGAGAATAATACGCAGCGTCAAAAAGGTGAATACAAACATTGGCGTATCTCGATCCGAAGAAAAAATAGCGTGCAGCTGCTTTGTAAAAGCAGACATATCGAGATTTTCGATGGTTTGCATCAGTTTTCTCTCCACCTCCGGTGAAAAGGCGTGCGTCATGGCGAGCATATTCCGATCCGGTTCTGCCTTATCGGAATGGATCGTGCCCTGACTCCAGGCAAGCATGCTAGATGCGTAGCCATCTTTGAGCTGCCTCAAACCGTTGATAGGCTCGCCAATACCGAGCACACTGTCTACTTTGAGAAAGCTTTGAATATCCCGCTTCAGCTTACGCACGAAGTCAGACAAGAAGCGGTCATGCTCGGCATTTTGAATCCGAATGACAAAATGTATCATCGCAGGGTGACTCATCGCGTAGAACGGATAGATGTGCTCCCATTTCTGCGCAGACTCCCGACACAACATCTGAAAAGCTAAGTACAGCAAGTCTTTGCGCTCACTCCAATCGTCCAAGCGCCCTGGCGGAATACGCATCTCTACAGTGACAAACTGAGCATGAACATCATCAACAGCTAACGCTGACAACTGCAGCTGCTCCATCCGTTCTTCCATGGCGGACACACTGAACCATTCATCCTTCACCAGCTGCCAAAGAAGCTGCTCCTGCATCAACTGAAGCTGTTGGTGATTTTTCATTTCCTCTTGATCTTGCTCCCTCAAGCGATTGCGATCCTCTTCCAACTCCTCGGCTAGCTTGCCGAGAAGTGCGGTCAGCTCACTGCGAACCACAGGTTTGAGCAGATAATCCTTCACCCCAAGCTGAATAGCAGCCTTCATATATTCAAAATCCGAGTAGCCCGAGAGCACAATGATGCGAAGCGCTGGGTACTTTTCCTTGCATGCGCTGACCAAAGCAATCCCGTCCATTTGTGGCATACGCACATCGGTTATAACAACATCCGGCAGAGGATACTCCTCCAGAAGCTGCAGAGCCTCCAGGCCATTTGTCGCCTCCAGAGCAATTTCGAACCCCGCGGATGTCCAATCGATTTTGGCTTTAATACTATTACGAACGCCGACCTCATCATCAATCAGCATGATTCTGTACATCTCAGTTGTCAGCTCCTTATCAACGGCAGGATTAAGTTCAGTTCCGTCCCCTCGCCCAGCTTGGCATGCAGCTCTAATTGAAATTGTTCGCCATAATTCAGCCGACATCGGGATAACACATTGCGAAGCCCGATACTCTGCCCCTCCGTACTGAGAATCGCTACAGGATCACCCGTTTTGATCTCTTCCCGTAGATTTTGAACCAATTCCGGAGACATGCCAATGCCATTATCCTTCACGGAGATCAGCAATTTATTCTCCTGCTGCTTCGTCCTTAGGGTTATCTGCGCGATGCCATCCTTCTCTAAGCTATACTTCACCGCATTTTCTACCAGAGGTTGAATGATGAATTTGGCGATCAAGAGATTAGCTGCCGCGGGATCTTCTTCGATCACAATTTGCAATCGCTCCTCATGCCTCAAATGGAGGATGAACAAATAATCCCGAATATACGCCATTTCTTCTGCTACTCGAACCAAATCACTACCCAGGTTGAGCGAGTATCTCATCATTTTGCCCAAAGCTTCCGTCGTATCCATCACAAGGTCTTCCCGCTTCATCGCCGCCAGACCGCTAATGATTTCAAGCGTATTATTATAAAAATGCGGATTGATCTGCAGCAGCAGTGCTTTGTACTCAGCATTTTTCCTCCGCAAATTCGTCTCGAACTCCGTCTCGATTAAATAGCGAAGCCGATGAGTCATCTGCTCGAACACCCTTGTCACATAGTTCACTTCACTATGGCCCTGGCCAACCTTCGGCATCACATGCAGCGCCTGATGAAACTCCCCGCGCTCTACATGCCTCATTGCTCTCCCCATCACACTCAGCGGCTTGGTAATGCCTGCGGACAGCCAAAAGGCTGTTAGTATCGCAACGATCAGCAACAAAATGCTAACGACAAGCATCGTTTGGCGAATGTGTGTGATTTTTTCATACAATTCAGCCTCAGGCACACTCCCGATAATCGTCCAATTCTGAGCAGGCAGCTTGCGGAAAAAGAGCAGATTCGTCTCTCCTTTCGCCTCCATTGGGAAAATTCCACTCGCTTCCCCGTCAAAACGTTCATCAATCTGCTGAAGCCCCTTCCCCAGCATGTCCTTGTCTTCAGACAGATTCTGATCCAGCACACTGTTGCCTTCATGTGTCAGCAAAACAACCTTGCCTGTCTTCCCCACATGAATCTTTTCAATCGCATTGCGAAGCAGGGTTGTTGGATAATTCACCTTGATGAAGCCCATATTTCTTAGCGATTGCAGCTGTACGAGTGGAAAAAGGAAGCTATTAATCGAACGCGCCCTCATAAATTCGTCCGACTGATCGACATCCTTGTGTGCGGTCGTCCAACGGTTATTTTCATTCATAAAATCCTGAAACCACGCGCTGTTCTTATAGGATCTGTCCTGCGTCCACACACCGCCAGCATCCTCGGTGAACGCACTAATGGAAATGCCGCTGGAGTTGTTTACCCCATAGGAGGAGAAATATTCGCGCAATCGTTGCTTCGTGAGAACGCGTTCCTGAATCGTACTGTCTGGATTCAAATGTACGGTCAACCAATCCTGCGTCGTTCGGGCGCTCACCACCTGATTGCCCGTATCCTCGACCTGCGTAAGCAATGTCCCCACGTGCGAGGCGAACTGCTCGATCGTTTGTGATGTTGAAGCTTCGATCGACGACTTGATTGTTTTGGTCGCTTCCTCACTAAGGATATAGGCCAAAGTGGCAAAAGGGAGAAGCAGCAGAACCGAGAAAACCGCCATCAAACGGCTCCTCAATGAGAAAAACATAATATCCCCCCGTGATGTCTGATTCTTTGTATCATACCTCTTTGCTGTCTGAGGAAACAACGACAAAGAGACGATCATCGAAATGATTCGTCTCACTTATCTAGAGTTGCTTACTTCTTCTGTTGAGCTAGAATATCTGCGTACGCTTTATCAATTGTCGTAACGGCTTCTGCGATGGACGCATCCATGTTTCTTTTGCCGATCGTGACATCCTCAAACATTTTGTTCACAGCATCTGACATTTGCGGGAAGATCGGCGTGATTGGACGCGGTCTGCCGTATTTCTGATTTTGAATAACGAAGATGTTCTTCGGATACTCATTCAGCTCTGGGAACGCCTTCGCAGAAGAATAACGAGATGGGATATCCTTCGTCATACCTGCATACGTTTTCTGTCCTTCTTCCCCAGTAACCCAGTTAATGAACTTCCAAGCTTCATCTGGATGCTTGCTTTTCCCCGAAATACCCAGCGCCCAACTGCCATTGGCTACCGCTTGTGCTGTTCCTTTTGGCAATGGTGCAATATCGTAGTCTTCGCCCAACTTGAAATTAGGGAATTTCTCCTTCAAATTAGCCAAAGACCACGAGCCGTCAATCGTAATGGCCAACTTACCGTTCGGGAACGGATCTGGTGGATACTCCAGCGCTGATACTTTATCTTTGTTATACAGATCGGAGAAGAACTGAACGGCTTTCTTCGTTTGTGGGGAATCTAGGTAGCCTTTGGACGTTTTACCGTCTGGGCTCATGATCTCGCCGCCGAACTGCCAAATGATAGGATATTTGAAGTAGGCTGTTGCACCTGCGTTGCCAAAGCCTTGTGCAGGATCGATACCGAAAATTCCGTTCGCAGGATCATTCACTTTCTTCGCAGCATCCAATACTTGATCCCATGTCCACGGCTCATCAGGGTTTTTGGAAGGAAGCGGAATGCCTTTCGCTTGGAAAAGTTTTTTATTATAGAACATCGCAATAGAGGATTCTGTCAGCGGTGCCATATAAATTTCATTTTGATACGTGTAGGTCGCAAGTGTTGATTTCGGAACATCCTCCATATTGCCGTCTGCTTTGAAGTAGGCGGTTAATGGTTTAAGTGCTCCCGCGTTTGCATACGAACCGACGGTTGGTGCATCTAATGCCATGATGTCTGGTGGACTTCCGGAAGCGATGGATACACGTAATTTCGTGTCATAATCCGAGTATGGAATCGGTGTCATTTCCACGGAAATATTCGGATACTTCTGCATAAAAGAGGCCACTAACTTGTCGTAAGCTGCATTCTCCGTATCATTCCCCGAATTTCTCCAGAACGTGAGTTTTACTTTTTCATCTTTTTTTACGGCAGCGTCTGTTTGGCTTGGTACTGATGATGAAGATGTGCTTGCTGTGCTTCCACTATCACTTTGGGAAGAACATCCCGCCAACAAACCACCAACTACGATAGCGCTTACGACTGTTTGACTAAGTTTCTTCATACGATTGTTGCCCCTCTCATTACTCTGTTGTTGTTCTTGTCATCATCTTATCAAAGGGGACGAAACATTAAATTCAAAATGCTCTGCTTCTAACTTATAAAATTATCATGCCTTGGCGGGAAAGTAAAAGGGGCGAAGGAAGCGTTGGGGGATATGGGGAAACTCGGGGGCTAAGCGGGTCTTAAACAAGCTAATTTGTGATGAAAGGGAACGTGAGGACGCTATTTGGCCAAATATCCAGCGATTGGCGAAGTTGCTGAACGTCAGTTCGCTATTTGACCAATTTAGGAGGATATCCCCCTCATCTAGCTTAAATAAGGGATCTACGTTCCGCATCGTTATGAAATTTGCCCTTTTGGCGAAAATAGCGGATCCTCGTTCCGTTTCGCCAAAGCATGTAACTATGATTGGCCATTAATTCTGTTGTAGCTACAACAGTCCCCCCTCAACTGAGGGAACGAACGCAACGAAACGAGCCCCAAAGGGCTCGCTTCGTTTTAATTTGTAGTTGTGGACACGCGCGTCACGGCTTGAGTCACGTCCAACTCCGCCTTCCGCGATTGGTAGCTTCCAATATGGAAAGCTTGCCAACAGCTGACGCCAAAGACGAGCATAGCCGTAATAAACCATCCACGTATGCCGAAATGAGCGACGATAACGCCGCCGAGCAGAGGCCCGGTTAGGCAGCCAAGGAACATCCATGAGTTCACCATGGCGAAGGTCTGCCCCTCCATACCCTTGCGGACTAAGCCTCGTACCTGTGCTTGAATGTTGGGCATCATGCCCGCTACGCACAGTCCGAGCGTAAACCGACATGCAAGGATAAGCGGATAAAAGTGCGTCACAGCTTGCACGATGCAGAGGAGAAACGCGGTGCTAGTCGCTATTTTGAGCAACAACAATGGTCCTACGCGATCGGAGAGCATGCCCAGCAACGGGGAGAATACGATAACGGCGAGAGAGGTCGCCGATAAGGTGATGCCGAGCAGCCACTGATCATTGAGAAAGGTGAGCGTATGTGTGGATTGCCGCACGTAGTAGGGGATAATCGGATTCGTCCCGACTAGCGCGAAATTAATGCATAGGCTACTAAGCAGCAGCGAGGGGAGCGGCTTCATCTGCCAAATTCGCTTCCAGTCCGAGAGCAATGTGCTCCGTTCCATTTTAGAAACGACAGGTGCACGCGGGCCTTCTTTGACAAAGCAAAGTACGCTGACGGTCGCAAACAAAATGCACACACTTATAGCCGGATACGCGCCTCGCACCGAGTAAAATGTAAGTAAAGAGGACGCAATTAGTGGTCCGATTAGCGAACCGGTCTCGCCCATCATTTGCATGGTGCCAGCCGAAACGCCAACCTTATTCTTGGCAGCTCC
The DNA here is from genome assembly GCF_052115445.1 of Paenibacillus sp. 2RAB27. Classification (NCBI taxonomy): domain Bacteria; kingdom Bacillati; phylum Bacillota; class Bacilli; order Caryophanales; family Paenibacillaceae; genus Paenibacillus; species Paenibacillus sp. 2RAB27. The sequence continues at coordinate 13,426 of NZ_JBFRGR010000024.1, read as the reverse complement.
AATCAAGATCAGCACCATCGTGAATGGCAGGATGCCAGTGAAGCAACCCTGTGCCAATCGCAGCAGCGCCAACTGCCAAGGCTCTGTGGCCAATGACATGCAAGCCGTGACGAGGGTCATCCCAAATCCGGACCATAGCATCACAGGCTTACGCCCATAGCGATCTCCGATGCGACCGAGGAAAGGCATGAGCAGCATCATGATCATGAAATTGGCCGAAAATATCGCACCTGACCATATGTAAAGCGAATCCCCACTCACATGCCCAATCTCCTGAAGGAAGCTAGGCAAGAGGGGAACGAACATGCCGTGCGCGGTCGATACAAGCAATTGTACAGAAAGTAACGCTGCAAACTGCCGGTTCCACGAGTCCATCGAATTAGAAAGAGCCTTCGATGATACTCTCGTTCAAGGCGCGTCGTCCATTCGGCAGCTCACGCTGCTGAAAGTCCTCGGCCAACGTTTCACGTGCTCCACGGTAACCTAATGCAATCACGGCATGAAGCTCATACTCCGCCGGAACTTGAAGCACTTCACGTGCTATTTCTCTGTCATAGCCGCCAACAGCCCGCGTTGCCAGACCTAACAAGTGCGCTTGAAAGGCAATGGATGCCCAAGCTGCACCTGCATCAAACGCATGTGCTCCATTTGGCTCACCATCCTGACGGAACTTGTTAGACAAGATCAGCAACAGAACAGGAGCATGATCCGTCCACAAACGATTGTTTGGCTTAATAAACGATTGAAACTTCTGTTTCTGCTCCTCTGTTTGAGCGACGATGAATCGCCACGGCTGCAGATTCGAACTGGAAGGCGCCCAGCGAGCAGCCTCCAGCACCGTATATAATGTCTCTCGTGTTACTTCCTTCTCTTCAAAAGCACGCGACGACCAACGATTCAAAAACAGCGAATGAACAGCATAATCCGCCTTGCGATTGGCCTCCACTTCGGGAGTTAAAACAGCTTGATTAACTACTTGTGGGGATACAGTCATGACATCATTCCCTTTCCGAGTAGGCGTGTCCGCCTTTATTTAAGCAACCACTGATTCAGATCAAAATCCTTCTCCGCCAACTTCTCATCAACCAAGAATTTCTTCGTTCCATCAAGCAGCTTTATGCCATCGTCCTTAAAATTAACATCTTTAATCGTCTCAATCGGTGTAACCTTCTTGTTCAATTCTGGCGTGAACCCATTTAACTGAGATAAGAATTGGTAATATTCATCTGGTTTGGATTGTAAATCCTTGAGCGCTTTCTCCCTAGCTGCATTCCACACCTTCGGGAAATCCGGGAATTTCTTCAGGTAGTCCTCGGAAACAACCGTAACACTGCCTCCGATCAAATTCGGATGCTTAGTGGCATCATCAATTAATGGGAACCCATTCTCAATTTGTTTCAGAGCAAAGATCGCACTATTCGTCATCGCGTCCACTTCGCCACGAGACAATGCTGCTTCACCATCAGGGCGCAGCATATGGATGAACTTCACGTCGGGCACGTTCTGTTCTTTCACGAGACCGGCAATATAGCGGTGCATGAAGGAACCTTTTTGAATCGCGATCGTTTTACCTTTCAAATCAGCAATCGTCGTAGGTCCACCTTTTTTACCAATCAAATAGCCGATATTATCTGTTGAGGCTTGCGTAATGGCTCTCGTTTTTGCCCCTGTTGAACGAGCAAGCAACGCTGGTGTATCACCCAAGCTTCCGAAATCCAATCGACCGCTGATTAACGACTCACTTTGGTCAGGTCCGTTCGGAAAAGCTACAGGCTTGATCTCAGTGATGCCGTACTTTTTGAGCTCCTCTTGGATAATCCCTTTATATAAGCCCCAACCCTCTGCACCACCTGGAAAATTCAGCTTGTTCGTGCCAATGTAGCCATAATTGATCACTGCTGGTGGTTGCACCTTGGCCGCTCCTCCACTTGTCGCTGCTGCACTAGCACCTGCCGTCTTAGCGCCTCCATCGGAATTGCCACAGGCCGCTAAGAAAGCGACCATGGCTGCTAACAACATAACCAAATGTGTGGTACGGAAAAGTCCGAATCCCCTTTTACTCATCCTCTGTCTCTCTATCATCTTTCATTCTCCTTTCAAATTGACCACAAGAGGGTACGAACTGCCTTACCCAATAGAAGTTAGTTTCGCTAATTCATACATATAAGGATGCTCAGCAACTGGTTTACGCCCTCTCCCCCAGCCAACTTTCTCGCGATATCCACCAAAGAATCCTTGTTCATCTAAGACCTCTTCGCTCACATGCATCGGTCCTTCAGCATCCGGCGCCACATAGAGCGCATCCGCTGGGCAATACAGCTCGCACATGAAGCAGGTCTGACAGTCGCTTTGCCGAGCAATGACCGGAATCCCATTTTCAACACGATCAAATACATTCGTCGGGCATACCGACACGCAGAGGTTGCATTCTACACATTTAGACTCGCTGACTAACTCAATCATGGGGTAACAGCCTCCTTGTTCACTTCAGCCTTTTGCGTCCATACCTGATCCAGTCCTCCGCTAATTAACCGGTACCCTTGCGCAGCATCAATCTCTGGGAAATCCTCACGCTTGTGCATGCCTCTCGTTTCAGTACGCTCGCGTGCCGTGTTGTACATAAGGCGTGCCGTAGCTGTCATGGCCGCTGCTTCACGATGACGAACACCTGCTATATCTAGTGTCGTTACACGTTCACGCAAGTCGTTCCAAAGCCCATCCAGACGATTGATTGAGCCTTCCAACCCTTTCTGTGTACGGAACAAATTGCGGTCATACGGCATGACTTCCTCTTGTACCGCTTGAATGGCTTCGCCTGTTTTGCTTAAAATCTGACCCGATCCCGACTTCGTGAAGGTTGTCGTTGAGACACTTTTTAGTGTACGATTATCCACTTTATCTCCAAGATCCTTAGCAAATTTCGCAGCACCTTCCCCGGCAAATGAACCGGAAGACATCGCCCAAGCCGCATTATGGCTGCCACCTCCTGTGAAACCTCCACAGATCAGCTCACGCGTTGCAGCATCGCCAGCCGCATATAAACCTGGAACAATGGTTGAACATTGCTCATCCACAATGCGAATACCGCCAGTTCCACGCACCGTGCCTTCTAAGCGAAGGGTAACAGGGAACTTATCTTTGAACGGATCGATGCCAAGTCGGTCGAAAGGCAGGAAGAAATTCGTTTGATTCACACGCAGTAAAGGACGAATCTCTTCCGGCGCTTGATCCAAGCTGGCGTAAACCTGACGGCCTTGCAGCAAATTCCGCGCAATGATCGAGCGGCCACGTTGTGACCCTGCACCTTCTACGATGGAGCCATCTTCGTGGTAGAAGGATGCGTAGCGGTAGTAGGCTGTTTTGGTAACGGAAGAGAAAGTCGGGCAGATCGCATAGGCATTCGAGAACTCCATCCCGGAGAAATCGGCTCCTGCTTCAGCAGCCAATAGATAACCATCCCCGGTCAACACGTTCGTACCTAATGCTTTGCTCAAAAATGCACAACCGCCTGTCGCAATCACTACCGCTCCTGCACGCACTGTCCAGGTCTGCCCGCTCTGCGTTCTCACGCCAGTTGCACCACCAACGCCATGCTCATCGGCAAGCAATTCGAGCACAGGACTGTGATCGAGGATGCGCACGCCAGCTTTTTGAACCAATTTGCGCATTAACTTCATATATTCAGGCCCTTGCAAACCACGCTTATACGGATCGCCGATTTCATCCTTCGGAAACGGATACCCCAAGGAGCCTAGCTTATTCATGTTCTCATAAGTCCGATCGAGCACTCGGTTCATCCAAGGAACCTCCGCCAGCTTGCCACCCAACAAATAACGACTCGCTCTGGCTTCTTCTCTCAGCTTCTCGTCGGGCTTGATGTACCAAACCCCTGTACCCGAGGGCGCTGTTGCTCCACTCGTTCCACAATAGCCTTTATCCACCAAGATTACCTTGGAGCCATTCGTTGCAGCGGTTAAGGCCGCCCACGTTCCCGCAGGACCTCCACCAATTACCAACACATCCGCAATGAGACGTAAATCATTCTCTTCCAAAACCTTTGCCATCTACGTGACCTCCTCTAATATGAAAATAAAAAGAGGCATCCCTTATGTAAAGGAACGCCTCCGTGTGTACGGTTGGACAGGATATGCAATTGTATGTCGACAAAACCAAGTTGTTTACTATGATTAAACACATAGTAGCACCGTATTTCATTGCCGTCAACACTATTTATTACAATCAATCTATCGTCTTGAAGGTAAAATACGATCTATAAACGGTGTTGTGTCCAACTCCGCCAATGTCGTTCGCCCCTTGCCCCAGCCTAGCGTTTCTCGCCAGCTGCCGAGCAGATTAGCCTCTACCAACTCCGCTTCTGTCGGCACTTCCGCCAAAGGTGATTCAAACGGAGATACATACAGAGCATCTACGGGACAATACGCCTCACAAATAAAACAAGTCTGGCAATCTTCCTGCCTTGCGATGCTCGGAATGCCATCTACCCCTTTATCAAACACGTTGGTCGGACACACCTTCACGCATAGCGTGCAACCCACACACCGTTCCGTACTTACGAATTCAATCATCGTGTCGCAACCCCCAGATCCGCCGTCAGTTCTTTGCGCAGCTCAATCTCATCACTACCAGAGACAATCAGGCGGTACTGCTGCGCTGGGTCTGTATCCGGATACTCCAGAAGCGAATGCAAGCCCCGCGTCTCCTTGCGTGCTAGCGCAGCGGTGTACATCCATCTCGCCGTCGCAATCATCCCAGCGACTTCGCGTGCGCGAACCCGACCCTGCACCGTCGGGTTCACGGCCGTCCCCCGCAAGCTCGCCCACAGATCGTCCAATCGCGCCAGCGATTGACGGATCACGGGCTCACTGCGGAAATAATTGATGTCCAGCGGAAAGACCTCCCGCTGGACTGCCTCTACCAAGCCCCCCGCATCCAAGATGCGATCGGGGGCTGCATCAGGATCGACCAGGCCGTAGCGGCCCGCTGGTCGCAAATCTCTTGCGCTGCGCCCAAGCGCCAGCGCATGCTTCGCAGCTCCGCTACCTGCCCACGTGCCGGAGGAGATCGCCCAGGAGGCGTTGAACGCGCCTCCGCCTGACTTCGCACCCGTGACGCGCTCACGGGTAGCCGCATCGCCGGCGGCATAAAGGCCCGGAACCGTTGAGGCGCAGCTCTCATCGGTAAGGCGGATGCCGCCTGTTCCGCGGACGGTTCCCTCATAGCGAAGCGTGAGCGGGAACCGCTCTGTGAAGGGATCGATGCCTGCGCGATCCAAGGGCACGAAGAAAATGGCGTGCGATTTGCGCAAAATTTGCTGCTTTTCCTCCGTATCCGCGTGGTTTAGCACCGCGTACACCGGGCCTTTGCTCAGCATTTTCGGCAGAAAATCGCCTGCTCTAGGGCCACCGCCTTGCAACACCGTGCCATCCTCCGAGGTATAGGTCGCCCAGTTCAGCAAGCGGCCACGAGTCACCGTGCCAAAGGCTGCGCTTGGCGCATACTGACGCGTGAATTCCATGCCAGATAGCTCGGCACCAAGTTCTGTCGCCATCAGAACCCCCTCTCCAGTTAGGACGTTACAACCCAAACCTTTGCTTAGAAAAACACATCCGCCCGTTGCAATCACGACGGCATTCGCTCGAATTTCCCATTCCGAATCATCCAAGCGTGAAAGGCCACGCGCTCCTCCAACCCCATGCTCATCAACGAGCAGCTCTAGGGCTGGCGATTGATCAAGAATCTTCACACCTGCCCGATTGACCTGACGACGCATTAGCTTCATGTACTCGGGTCCTTGCAAGTGATCGCGCAAAGGAACACCCTGCTCATCACGGCGAAACGGATAGCCCCACTTCTCTACTAACAGTAAGCTTTCATACACTTGATCAAGCACGCGGTGAATCCAGGCAGGCTCTGCCAAATACCCGCTCTCTTTGTACCGCTGTTGGACAGCCTTCTCTCTTAATTCAGGATCTGGTGGCAGATACAATAAATTGGTGCCTCCTGGTGCGGTAGCTCCGCTGGATCCTAGGAACCCTTTGTCTACGAGGATGACCTTCGCATGCTGTTGGGCTGCGCTCCAAGCTGCCCATGCCCCGGCAGGACCTCCGCCGATGACTAAGACATCGGCTTCTAATTTCGTAATTTTGCCCGAGCTCATCGCAATCCCTCCTTGATGTATCCTAACCTTGGAAGCTGTCACGCCAGCTTAGCCATCTTCTTTCTAACCAACGTACAAGTGAATCCACAAGTTTCCCGATCACCGCAAAAATGATGACCCCTACGAAAATAAGCTCAGCGCTTGAATTTTGTTTGCCATAGTTAATGAGGAAGCCTATCCCTTCCTGCGAACCGATCAACTCTGCTACGACGAGACCCAGCCAAGAAATAGCGACAGATAGGCGTACACCTAGCAGAATGCCAGGTAAAGCGGCAGGGAGGATCAAGCGGAAAATTTGCTTGGACTTGCTAAAATTCAGCACTTTCGCGACCTCGAATAATTTGTGATCCACATTTCGAATGCCGAGAAAGGTATAGATATACATAGGGAAAAAGGCACCATTCGCAATGATCACGATTTTGGAAACTTCCCCAAAACCGAACCAAAGTATGATTAACGGCGCAATCGCGAGATGCGGAATCATGCGCAGCATTTGAAAGGAAGGATCCAGCATGAACTCTAGCTTTTGAACAAAACCAACAAGAAAGCCGAAAAGCAGCCCGATGGATCCTCCAATTAGAAAACCTATGACCGCTCGTTGCAACGAAATCGACAGATGCTGGGACAACTCGCCTGAAGCGATTAATGAACGGAATTCCGCAGCAATTTGTAACGGTGTGGGTAAAAAAGATGGCGAAAACAGCCCCAAATCCCCTGACACTTGCCAAATGACAAGGAGTAATACGGGCACGACCGCGCCGATGACGAAATTGTTCACTCTCTCCCACAACCATTTGAACCGAACAAACTCTAGTTTCTGACTTTTCGATTTCCCGATGCCCTGCGTAGCTTGGCTTAGCGCCTCGACACGATTGCTCATCCCTTCTCCCCCTTAGCTTTGTGCGGTATATCCCTTTTAGTGATCAGTGCCCTTTATAGCTATCTTGCCAGCTAAGCCACTTGCGTTCAAGCAGCCTCACAGCAGTGTCCGCAACGATACCGAAAACGGCAAATATGAGAATACCAACGAACACGACTGGTGTTTTGGAAAATTGCCGCGCATCCGACATCATATACCCGATCCCTGCGGTCGATCCCATTAATTCAGCTACAACAAGTCCAAGCCATGACACACCTAATGAGATCCGAACGCCTAGTAAAATATGAGGCAGCGCTCCGGGAATCGTTAACCGGATGATTTGCTTCCATTTGCTAAACCCTAACACACGTGTCACATCAAAAAGTTTGTTGTCCACGCCTCGAATGCCCAAGAAAGCATTAATATAAAGTGGAAAAAAAGCCCCTTTGGCAATGAGAAGTACCTTACCCGTTTCACCAATTCCAAACCACAAAATAAATAAGGGCGCGATCGCCAAGTGAGGCACCATGCGAAGCATTTGGACCGTGGGATCTAGCGCTTTCTCCGTTCTACGAAATAAACCAACAAGAATGCCGAAGGCAAGACCCAAAGAACCGCCAAGCAGGAAACCTGAAAGTGCTCGGAGGACACTAATTTTAATATTGTCATAGAGCTCACCCGTTTGAATGAGTCGAATGCCCGCGTTCATAATGCGAAGCGGCGTTGGAAATAGCAAGGATGAAATCACACCCAAATGGCCTAGAAGCTGCCAAGTAAGCAGCACGAGTAAAGGTACCGAAGCACCAAGAAGCACGCGATGTAATCGTTGCTTGTATCTCTGTTGATCAACACCTGCCAATTGTCCTTGTTGGCTCATTGAGATCTCCCCCTTTCTCCCTTAGATGCCCGAACTATCTATTAATTCCAGCTCTTCGATTTTCTCGAATTCACTAAGTACCTTAAGCCTCAGCTCCTGAAAAGACGTCGTCGTCTTCTTTCTCGGAATCGGCAGATCGATGGGTACGATGTTCCTTATGGCGCCAGGCCGCGGTTTGAGGATCACGACACGATTGGCCAAATAGATCGCTTCATCAATATCATGCGTGACGAAAATCATCGTCGTTTTATTTTTTTGCCAAATATCAATCAACACTTCCTGCATGTGCGTTCGCGTAAAAGCATCCAGTGCGCCGAACGGCTCGTCAAGCAGCAGCACTTTCGGATTGCGGAGTAAGGCTCTCGCTATGGCTACACGTTGCGCCATTCCACCAGAAAGCTCTTTCGGGAACGACTTCTGAAAGCCTTCCAGGCGAACGAGTTTAATCAGTTCATCCACTTTCTTGCGCACTTCAGGGTCTCTCAGCGAAAGGTCAGCGGCGATATTCTTCTCGACGTTCAACCATGGAAACAGCCTTGGCTCTTGGAAAATGAAGCCCTTGTCAATCCCTGGTCCTTGGATCACCTGACCGCCCAGTTGAACCTCGCCGGTATGCGTAACATCCAGTCCAGCGATGATCTTGAGCAGCGTGCTTTTGCCGCAGCCGCTGGGTCCTATGACTGTAATAAATTCTCCCTCTTTCACTTGCAGCTGAATATTGTGCAAGGCTTGAACAGACCCTTTGCTGGACTGAAAAGTTTTGTTCACATGCTCGAGTTTCAACAACGGTTGGCTCATCCCATTCAACTCCTCTTTTAATAAAAAAAAGACACTTTTCTCCCTAAAGAGAATAGCGTCTCCGTTCATACGGTGGTCACATTTCTAGAGTACCACTCCGGATGAAACTTCGTCAACCATAAATTATTATATTCATATAAGTTTTATCGGATTTAAATGTTCTGTCACAATTAAAGACCCGCATGCTCCTCTCGCATCCCCATGACTGGTTTGCCCGTTAAGCACTGCTCGAACATATCAATGATCGCTAGGAAGCGTTCCGCCTCACGGAATACGTGATCAGCCAGCAAGGGATGGATAATGCTCTTGATTTTGCAGGCTTCAATTAAATCGCGGGCTGTCTTTTTGAAATCACGCAGGGCAACGACGGATACACGATTCTGATCAAGGAACTGATCCAACAGCGGCTCGGTTTGGGATTGAGGCCTCATCCCGCTTAAATCAATAGCTTGAAAGAGGAGTTGGTCAAAATCATGACTAAAATTCCGCGCTTGTTCCACTAACTGGCGTTCGGATGGGTCCAACAGATGACCAATAAATTTGGCGTGATCCGCCATGATGCGCAAGAAGAATATATTTTCATCAATAATTGCGTCGGGTAACGGTTCTAAGCGTCCTGTGTTTAATTCGTGTAAACGATTCCGAAAATAGTTAGCCTCACGGCTCGTATGGTCGACTAGCAAGGGGAAGTTGTTACCGCCAGGCAGCTTGCATTGAATGATGAGCCCGAGAACTTTTCGTTTGAATGCCCAAATATGTGCAGCAGCCGAAGACACTTCCGTATTGAATCGTCGAATTTGTTCGGGGTCTGTCAACTCGTTATATGCGTAGGATCGGCCCTCGATATGCTCAAAAATATGATAATAATGATTCGCTTCTTGAATCAACGTCGTATCCTCACATCGAAAACCTAGTTTGAGAAACAAGGAATGCTCCTTCATAATACGCGACCAGAACCGGATCTCATCTAATGAACGCATCACAAACTCATTTGACAATTCAGGCACTCTCCTCACCATGATGTTCTCCTATCCCATGTATAATAAGCGAATGTTGTACATATGCTACGTCACCTCAATTAGGACAACACAAGTGCGGTATTCATTGGTGGATATACCTTCAGGCATGCCATTGCAGCAGATCATCTTTGCCAAAATCTAAATTTTCTTTTATACTTATACATAGATATCCGATGCATCGTAATACTATACTCAGGAAAGGAGTCATCCATGAAAATCAGTAAAGAGCTCATGAAAGGAAGCACCGTCATTCTGATTCTTACTCTTTTGGATCGGAAGGACATGTACGGCTACGAGATGACCAAAGAGATGGAGAATCATTCGGATGGCGTATTCACATTAAAAGAAGGTACACTCTATCCGATTCTGCACACGTTGGAGTCTGAAGGCTTTGTTGAAGCCTACTGGGATGAGAAAGACGGACGTAAGCGGAAGTATTATCGCCTAACGAAGCAAGGTAAAGGCGAGCTCAAAGTCAAGAAGCAGGAATGGTCGCTTTTTCGCAATACAGTAGATCGTGTACTTGGGGAGGGCGGCGTATGAGTAGCTTTCGTCATCATGAGGAGATCACTACATTCTTGAAACAGGTTTGTCGCGAAATTAAAGCAAAAGAAGTCCATACAGAAGTTCGTCTGGAGCTTGAGAGTCATTTGCAGGAATTAATTGAGGACAAACTAAGTAATGGGGTCGATTTGGATACGGCCGTTAAGGAATCCATTTCTCAAATGGGGACGCCTGATGTGATCGGGCAGCAGTTTCATCTTGCGCATCGGCCCCGTTTTAACTGGGGGCTTCTTGCTATCGTTGTGCTTTTTATAACGATCGGGTTAGTTGCCATATTTTCTGCTCAAACTGCGCTAGTCAGTCGTCTAGGTTTCACTTCTATCGGGCTCAAACAAATCGTTTATCTGTGCGTTGGTTCATCCTTAATGTTGATCATTGGCTTTAGTAATTATAAGAAGTTAGCCAAGTTCTCATGGGGACTTTATCTGGTTATGATTGCGTTGCTCATCTATGTCTACCTATTCGGGAATGAGGTGAATGGAGCTAGAGGTTATGTCAATTGGTACCCTTTCCAAATGAATATTCCAGCGCTCACCCCCTATCTGCTGCTCATTGCGCTAGCTGGTATTTGGAGTGCGCCACAAAGAGCCGTCGCCAACGAATCCTCCATGAACGCATTTATGCGTAAAAGTTGGACCCATGTGGGAACTGTTTGGCTGGCAGTTTTGCTTATTTTGAGTATACATGCTATAGACAATTTCGTTCTTTTCTTTATTGGATGTTTGACTTTGTTACTCGTTTTGAAAATGAAACGCACCATACTCGTTGCGCATTGTAGTCTATTTGCAGTTGCCCTTGGTTGGTTCTTGCTTAGTCAGTCCTATAAACTAAAACGCATTTTTGCTTTTATACATCCAACTGAAGATCGGCGAGGCATGAATTTTCTGTTAACTCAGTCCAAAATAGCGATGCAATCCGCTGGTTGGACGGGACATGGGTTTGGCTCTTCCCTTAACGCTTTGCCAGATCTTCAAGCCGAAATGATGTTTCCTTTTCTCATCTACTGTTTCGGCTGGGGAGCCGGGATAGCAATAGTGATTATGGTAACTTTGTTCGTCCAGCAAATGGTTGGCGTCTCTCGGAAGGCGAGAGATCCTTATGGAAAAGCTTTGGTATCCGGGTTATTGACCTTGTTTGTCATACAATATGTATGGAATATGCTCATGTGGATCGGTCTAGCACCGTTTAGCTCCTTCCATCTTCCTTTTATAAGCTATAGCGGGTCGCTCGTTATTTTTCAATTTATTGCTGTCGGTCTCATGCTTAGTGTGTATCGACGTAAAGACCTCGGCACTTGCCAGATGACATAGGCGTGCAGCTCGCACCTCTTTTTTCACCCACTCAGCAACTATCCCTTACCAATTTGTCCTACATACATATACTTAAGAGAATAACCTATGGGGGGGTTCTGTGTGACTATGAAATCAGACCGTCTCACCATCATTATTGAAAAAGGGAAAAAACGTATCATTACGCAATCGCCGATTCATGGTATCGATAGACTGGTATTCGTTATTAACCATCAATTCACGAATGCCCCGAACACGACACAACTCGCAAGTGGTGCAGGCCGCAGCAGCGCTGCTGGCAGTAACGCCGCTATTAAATCACCGCACAGTCAACAGCAGCAAAGCGTAGGGGCGGGTGGCAAAGCGAGGAACCGAATAGGGAAAGGCGCCAAAGGCAAGTTATCCAGCAGCAGAAGCCTCGCCGAAATCCGTCGTAAAGGCAAAGAAATTATCGTTGTCATTAACGATCAAATTGTTAAACTCCCCAAACATGCGGCAAATGCATCAGCCACCCAAGTGGCAAGCGGCGCTGGCAAGTACAGCACGAGTGGGACTAACTCCGCCATCGAAAGTCCGGGTACGAAGCAGCAGGATGCCGTCGGTGGGAACGGGAAGGCTTCTAACACATTGGCTAGCAAGCGCAGGAAGAAGAAGTAGCTTATAAAAAGGAGCTAAGCGATTTATGCGCTTAGCTCCTTTGACATGTGCTGCTAGAGCGGGATACTCTAAGGGCCCTTGGCGCGCTCGAGTTACTCCCCCCGCACTTAGTAGTCCGAATTTGCCGAACTAAACACACTGCCCACGACTTTACATATGAATTAGTCCGAAAAAACCCAACTAAACCGCCCCAAACAACTCTCACGCGAAGAAAATAGCTAGTTAGTTCGGCAAATTCGGACTATTGGTCTCTTTTTACAAGTAATCCTCGTTTTAATTCGGTGATATCGGACTAATGCTACTTCTTTCGGGCCCATAGCTCCATACCTCAAATCTTCCTATAGTTTATATCTGATCCCAAGCCACATACAGACATAACCCTGCAAGCACATAAAACGTAACGGAAACCTTCACTAGCCTTCGTAATTTTATCGCATATGTGCAAAAAAAGATCGCCGCAGCGAGTTTAGCTACACTTTGGACATTAGGCGAAAACCCAGAACCACTAAAGACAATCGATATCACCAAGGTGGTTAGGACAAGTATTTTAAACCATAGTGGCTCTTTCAAAAATTGCTTATACATAAACTTAAAGCGCTGCATAATCGCAAATCTCCTTCCTCACATGGGACTCAACTTACTAGGCATCATCCATTTACCTAATTATGCCATTACCTCAAGGATGAAAGCTACAATTACTGCAAGAATTTGCTACTCTACTAGTACTACTTCTACTTCTACTTCTACTTCTACTTCTACTTCTACTTCTACTTCTACTTCTACTGTACCCCCTAAGGCAACTAAAAACTGAGCTACCGCAATCCATTCTCTGCCCAATTTTACCTCAGCCAACAAATTAAATGGATTTTATGTAGCTATTTTCGCTGTTTCTACTCATTTAGACGTAATAGATGGATTTCATACAGTTAATTTCCGCCAAAAGCCCGTATACCGCCAGTTCTGCTTATATTAACTGTACATTTTCCATCTATTCACGGAATCTCAGGAAATTCGGCAAAATTAACTGTAGGTTTTCAGACTGTCGAGAAAGTCTCGACAGTCTTTATTATTTTCTTTTTAGTTCATCACATTACCGCGTTAATTTGGTATAATATAAGTATACTCTTGAAAGTGGTRAACCTCATGCTTCGCTCTAAACCGAATGACCCTCAATTAGACTAGACT
>NZ_JBFRGR010000023.1:0-113612 GCF_052115445.1 Paenibacillus sp. 2RAB27 | reverse complement strand
AGTCCAAGCCGATATCATGAGGCCTGGAAGGCAAATAAATTAGGGGTAGTGGAGATTACCCTTTAAAAAAGGTTGAATACGAAAAATGAGAAACTGCGAGAAAGCAAGTATTCAGCAGATAGACTCCATAATTAAGGGGCCGAACCGGATTTCAGTGAAATCAGCCACTTCAGCTGAATTTAGCTACATGAAATCCATCTATTTGCTCAAAAGCAGGATTTTCATCCAAATTAACTGTATGAAATCCATCTATAACCCCGCTTAGGCTGCATACTCGGCATGAACCTGCTATGCCCCCCACTCTGGGCTTCTTTAGCCATCCTATCTCCCCACTCACCACGCCAACAGACCAGAAGAGGCCAACGCCTCAGCGTCAGCCTCTTCTCTACTACCTATCCCGGCAACCGCACGATAAACGCGCTTCCCTCACCGACGCTGCTCTCCACATGAATGGATCCGCCATGCAGCTCCACGATGGAGCGCGTAATCGAAAGGCCTAAGCCCGCTCCGCCGCTGCGTCTTGCCCGCGAGGAGTCGATGCGGTAAAACCGATCAAACAGATGCGCGATATGCTCCGGCGCAATTCCTGAACCATTATCGCGTACAGCGATCTCAACGCCTGCGTCCGTTCTCGTCAGTGAAACCCTTACCTCACCTGTCTCGGGATGCGTATGCTGGACCGCGTTATGAAACAGGTTGAGGATGACCTGCTTGATTTTATCCGGGTCGCAATGACACAGCGTATCCGGTTCCAAGAGGAAGGTAACTGCCCTCTCGCCTGCTAGCAGACGCAGCTGATGCTCCATTTCATGAAGCACATCGTCCATGGCTACCTCCGTCTTATGGAAAGACGGTGTTCGGTCCAAACGGGCCAACAACAGCAGGTCCTCAACTAATTTATTAATGCGGACGGATTCACCGTGCATGCTTTTCAAAGCTTTCAACAGCGGTTCGGGCTGTTGATACGCCCCGCGCAGCAGTACCTCCAGGAAGCCATGAATGGAGGTCAGCGGTGTGCGAAGCTCATGCGAGGCATCCGCGGCAAAACGCCGCATCTGCTCCTTCGCTTCCTTTTCCGCCTCAAAAGAAAATTCCAACCGCTCTAGCATACTATTGAAGGAAGTCGCCAAGCGATCCATCTCCGCCTGCCCTTGATGGTCAGGGAAACGTTCATTCAAGTTACCGGAATCAATACTTTTTACCGTATCTACCAAATTAGATAGTGGCACAAGCGTCCGCCGCAGTACAGGCAGGAAACCTAACAACCCAATGACCATCGCCAACATCGATAGAAATAGGAACGTTAACAGCTGCCTTAGTAGGACATCCTTAATCGGCGCTGTGCTTGTGCTTGCTTGAATGAGCCCCTGGTAGCCGCGGGAACGATCCGGTTCTCCTCCCCCGATTTGATGAAACACAATTAACTGCTCATTCCCTTTGCTGTCATTCATGATCAGGTGATCCTGTTTCTTTGTACGCTTTTGCAGGATTCTCACATATTCTTCTTTGTCCAACTCTAACGTCGACTGTTCATCTTGGGAGGATACAAGTTTATAGGTCCCTTTGTCATCAATCAGTGCAATCGTTAAATCCGGTACGAAAATCCGCGGACCTTCGCCGAAATTATCCTGTCGATTGTTGCGCATGAAATCCTGCCTAGGCAGAAATGGGCTCGTATTCTTATCGCCCCCTAGCTCAGCCCGAAGCCACACGTTAGGCGGCAGCGCTGCAAGCTGGTTCCGAATTGTCTCTGCTTTATTTTGAAACATAAACTGCTGCATGAATACATATTGAAACACGCCGATCAACAGTAAGAGTGCAGACATGACTAGCAGCGTGCGAGATAAAATTTGAAACTTTAATGATCTCGTCTCCAAGACAGCTGCGAACCAACCGCGCGTCTTCATGTCAAATCCATCCGATACCCCGCCCCGCGAATGGTGCGAATCAGCTTGTGCTCCTTATCTCCTAACTTGTCACGCAGGGAGCGTATGTACACTTCCACAATATTTTCCTCGCCGCCAAAATCATAGCCCCACACTTTATCCAGAATCATCGTCTTACTCAGCACAAGACCGTGATTGATGGCCATGAATTTAAGCAACTCGTATTCCGTTGGCGACAGTTCTAAGATCCGATCATGCATACTTATCTCTTTGCGGCGATCATCCATACGAAGCGGTCCAATAACAACTTCCCCGAACAAGTTTGGAAAATGGTTCCGAATCCGCGCATAGATCCGCGCCAGCAGCTCCTCAAAGCTAAACGGTTTGATCATGTAATCATCGGCTCCGAGTGTGAGCCCTTTTACCCGATCATCGATTTCATCTTTGGCTGTTAGCATAATGACCGCGACATTGTCTGTCTTCTTGATCATGCGACATACCTCGAAACCATCCATCCCCGGCATCATGACATCCAGAATCGCGATATGCGGCTGAAATTTATTACAAGCTGTGATCGCACTAATGCCATCCTGTGCCGTCATCACTTCGAAACCTTCATTCGTTAGCCCTAGCTCTAGAAATTCTAAGATATGCGGCTCGTCATCGACGAGTAGTATTTTAATCCCTTTTAATTGACGCATCTGCCATCGTCTCCCCCGAGAAATTCATTCGTACACGACTTCTACAATTAGTATCCCATATCCTGCCTAAAAGCAATCTGAGCAGCGGCTGAAAGCTAGCTGAAAGTTCGAGAATCTTCAGCTACTTTTCAGCTAACGGTCAATTCAATCTCAGCTATCTCTCATATACTGATCTCAGAATAAGTAAGGTTTCGACAGAAAAGAGGAATTCCCGATGACAATGACGACAGGCACCTTCCTCCCCTTTCATTTTCAAACGCTGGATTCGGCTATTGAACTTCTTCTTCCCTATGGTGAGCAGAGACAACAGCTGCGAATTCATGAGATCGGCAACGAATGGTTCGGGCGTGAAGAGAAGCGATTTAGCCACAGTCTCCCTGAGAGTGAAATCAACCTTTTAAATACATTAGCCGGTGAAAGCTGCCTTGTGTCCAACGCGATGCTAGAGGTGCTCTTCCTTGCTGAAATGTATCAAGCCATTACAGATGGTAAATACACGCCTCTTCTATATAAAGAACAACCATCGCTAACGCACATGCCAGCTCCTGCATCGCAAAGCTGGAGGGTAAATCCTATGACCAAATCAGTCATGCTGCCGGAGCATACGTATATTCATTTGCAAGGACTCGACAAAAGCTGGTCCCTGAAACGATTAACCGACTACTTGAAGAAAACGTTATCCATTTCACGAGGGCGCTTGCTATCTCAGGGCGATGTCACAGTATGGGGACCGTCTAGCCCTGAGCAGGAGCCATGGATGATTGGGATCCAAAACCCGTGGAAAGAAAACATCAAGTTAGGCGCAATTGTGATGCCAGAAGGAGCGCTATCTACTTACAGCCCGCTTGAGGATCGCATTGATCCTGACTCTGACTCTGGCAGCGATGTACTGCAGTGCACAGTTGCTGGCCAAGATCTCGTGGCATGCCATGTATGGGCACGATTGTTAGGCTCACTTGGGCTAGAGGCTGGCCTGTCCCTTCTCGCCAAACGCAGTGATGCTTGTGAAGCGATTGTGCTTACCAAGCAAGATGAGCTTCACTACTACGGGCGGGAAACTTCCCTTGGGCATCGGTGGCTGGATCTTCAGATCGATCAATATCATTTTAGCGATGGACATAAGAAGGATGTTGATAGTTTCACCTAAAGGATTTGCATAGAATATCGTTTGTGGATGAAATTAGGAAAAAATGCATGTTATCCACATTTCACCTATGTTTGTCCACAGACGTTAGGTCGGTTATCCACGAAAACAGCCATTTTATCAACAAGTTATCCACGTGCTGTGTGTATCTTTTGAATATCTAGCTCTTTACATGCTATGATATGAGAAAATACGCGAGGCAGGGGCTTTATGGAATGACATATGATGTAATCGTAATTGGCGGCGGTTCTGCTGGCCTCATGGCTAGTATTGCTGCAAGCAGGAACGGCGCGAAGGTGCTGCTCGTCGATAAAGGCGATAAGCTAGGGCGCAAACTCGGCATATCTGGCGGCGGCAGATGTAACGTGACGAACAACAAAGACATGGATGAATTGATCAAGCACATCCCCGGCAACGGGCGATTCCTTTATAGTGCATTCACCCATTTTGGGAATAAGGATATTATTGCTTTCTTTGAAAACCTCGGCATCCATCTCAAGGAAGAGGACAATGGTCGGATGTTTCCCATCAGTGACAAGGCCAAAACCGTCGTCGACGCGTTGATCGGCCAAGTGCGGCGCCAAGGTGTGGAGATCCGGACCAACAGTCCGGTCAAAAAGGTGTTGTACGCGGACGGCCGCGTGAGCGGCGTCCAGTTACAAGGCGGAGAGACGCTGAATAGCCACGCTGTGATCGTCGCCTCCGGCGGATGCTCGGTGCCGCATACCGGCTCCACGGGAGACGGATATGCGTGGGCTGAGGCGGGCGGGCATACGATCACGCCGCTTTTTCCGACCGAGGTTCCGTTAACCTCGAAGGAGCCTTTCATCCGCAGCCGCGAGCTGCAAGGACTGTCCTTGCGCGACGTGACGCTCAGCGTGCTGAACGCGAAGGGGAAGCCGATTATAGCGCATCGCGGCGATATGCTGTTCACCCACTTCGGCCTATCAGGGCCGATCGCGCTGCGCTGCAGCCAGTTCGTCGTGAAGGAACTGAACAAATCCGAGCGCAAGGAAGTGCTCGTCACGGTAGATTTGTTCCCTGAGCAAAGCGCCGACGAAGTGTACAACGAGAGCATGGCGCTTGCGAGGAGCGACGCGAAGAAAGCGATCAAAAACGTGCTCAAGTCCCTGCTGTCCGAGCGGCTCATTCCGCTTCTGCTCGCGAAATCGGAGCTGGACGAGCTGCTGACGTATGACAACATTCCGAAGCAGAAATGGTTGGAGCTGTGCAAGCTCATGAAGGCCTTCCCTATTATCGTCAAGGGGACGCTGTCTTTGGAGGAAGCTTTCGTGACTGGAGGCGGCATTCAGCTCAAAGAAGTGGATCCGAGCACGATGCAGTCCAAGCTCATGAATGGGCTCTATTTCTGCGGAGAAATCCTCGACATTCACGGCTACACGGGTGGGTATAACATCACCGCAGCTTTCTCGACGGGCTATATGGCGGGTACGCATGCTGCGATGCAGGACTAAGTGATACCTCCTTTTACACAGAAAATCCACTCCCCCGACGCAATTGAACTTCATTAACTGGATAAACTACAGCTATTTTGCTCAAGAAACGCCTTTTATTTAAAATAACTGGATTTCCTCCAGCTAATTTTGCACATCTTCGTTGAAAAGGACGAATGACGAGAAATTAGCTGGAGTTTTTCCATTTAAATGGTGATTTCGATTGAAATCGGCTAGTTTAACTGTAGATTTTCCATCTATTTCCACTCTGTCTCCCTCGGGTAGCTAGGATGTGGAAGTCGCTTGGCGGAAAAGTGTTGCTTGGAAGTCGAGTGTTGCTTGCGGGTACGCATGCAGCGATGCAGGACTAAGTGGATACCTCCCTTTACACAGAAAATCCACTCCCCCGACGCAATTGAACTTCATTAACTGGAAAAACTACAGCTATTTTGCTCAAGAAACGCCATTTATTTAAAATAACTGGATTTCCTCCAGCTAATTTTGCACATCTTCGCTGAGAAGGACGAATGACGAGAAATTAGCTGGAGTTTTTCCATTTAAATGGTGATTTCGATTGAAATCGGCTAGTTTAACTGTAGATTTTCCATCTATTTCTACTCTGTCCCCCTCGGGTAGCTAGGATATGGAAGTCGCTTGGCGGAAAAGTGTTGCTTGGAAGTCGAGTGTTGCTTGCGGGTACGCATGCAGCGATGCAACACTACTATCTAAGATTCGTAATACCAAATCGATGTCAGTTGTTTTTTGTAGCAGTACCGTGATTCAGCTTCCACCCAAGCGGGTATTAGTTGGTAGAGGTCAACCCCATACCAAACAAGGGAGCTGAAAACGATGGAACCGACGAAAAGCGTGGACATTGAGCAGAAGCGCATTGAGCAAAAATATGACAAGGGACTTGTCGCATCAACCTTTATTAAATATGCAGCGTATATCATTATCATTTTCGGACTGCTGTATTTTTTGGTTCGGTTCGTATTCCCGCTGTTTTAGAGCAAAAACCAAAAAGGCGAGCAAACACCTCTTCGGTGTCGCTCGTCTTTTCTCATTTGTACCGATTAAGCAGTTGCTAATTCCAACTCTTCTTCCTCATCACGATCGAATGCAGCGCGGTCGAATTCACCTTCGGATTCAGCTACAAGTAATGCTGTAACTGTTGTTCCAGTTGCATTAACAGCTGTACGACCCATGTCGATCAAGGCTTCAACGCCTAGAACTAGACCCATACCTTCAAGCGGCAAGCCAAGTGCAGTCAATACAACCGTTGTGGAGATGGATGCAGGACCTGGTACACCAGCTACCCCGATGGAGGAGATGACAGCTACTAGAATCAACAATAGATACTCAGAAATACCTAGTGGAAGGTTGTATACTTTGGCTACGAAAATCGCTACAACCGCCGGCCAAACGCCGCCGCATCCGTTGAAGTTCATCGTTGCCCCAAGCGGTGCCACGAAGCTTGCGATACGCGGTGAAACGCGAAGGCGTTTCGTAATAACTTCCAAGTTCACAGGCAATGTTGCATAGCTGCTACGTGTTGTGAAGGCAACAGCGATAGTTGGATATGCCTTTTTGAAGAACTTGATCGGGTTCACTTTTGCCACCAGCAGTACAAGACCACCAAATACCAATACGAAGTGAATAATAAGTGCCACGTACGAAGTTAGGATGATTTTAGCTAGAGGCTCTAACGTTTCCCAACCATATTTCCCTGCCATAGCCGCGATCAACGCGTACACCCCATAAGGTGTCAAACGAATAACATACTTAACAACTTGGTGCATAACCGCAGCTGCAGAAGTTACGAAAGACTTCACGGATGCAACAGCTTCAGGTTTTTTGGAGCCTATGGATACGATCGCCACAGCTACGAAAATCGCGAAGATCAGAACCGGTACAACCTTACCACTCGCCATGTCGCTAATTGGATTGGATGGTACCAGATCCAAAATAACTTGGGAGAAAGTCGGAATTTCTTTGGCTTTAAAATCCTTCGGAACAGCCTGAGCGATCCCATTACCTGGATCAATCGCCAATGCCACGAGTAGACCGATCAAAGCCGCGATCCCCGTTGTAAGTAAGAACCAACCAATCGTTTTAAAACCCAATTTACGAAGTTGAGCCATGCTKGACAACGACGAAATACTGTTAATAACTAAGATAAATACCAGCGGCATAACAAGCATTTTGATCAGATTGACGTAAATCGTTCCGATCGTGCTAACACTTTTAAATTGCAGACCTGCTTGATTAAAAATGACCCCCGCGATGATACCTAATCCTAAACCGATAAATACGCGGTTACCGAAGCTGACTCTCTTTCTACCCAAAAAATAAATAAATCCAATCACTACTAATGAAACGACTAAACTGACCCAGTTCGTTTGAAATGCGCTTACTAAGTTGTTTTGCATGCTCAACATCTCCAATCCCTATTGGTTCACTTGGTTTAATTGTGATAAATATATGACAACTCACATAGGCTGTCAATGGTTACAATTTCCAATTAACATAAAAAACCGAACAATCCCTCTATTTATACGAAGGTCGATTCGGTTTTAGATCTCTTTTATGAAATTTCGTGTAAATCTTCTACATCGTATGCTGATCATGGACGACAGCAACCACATACCACTGTGATCCTGTATATTCAAAAACGAGTCGTAAGCTGGTCCAATCCATACCTTGATACTGGGGATCAAAGCCAGGGAAATGGTATTCAACTGTTATATAGGAAGAAGTGGGGTACACACTGAACACATTGTTGATCATATTCCCTTTGCCAATCATCGTGTTATAGCTAATTTGTGGTGCGGCGGCAAAGTTAGCGTTATACACAAATTTAGCCCAATAGTTTGGCATTGTAAGATCAATGGGGTCGCCTGACCCATCGAAAGTTCCCCAATGCGTGAGACTCGTACTAGCCCATAGCGTCGCAAGATTAGTACCTTGTACTTGAATGTCTGTCGCTGTATGAATATAGGAATACGGTGAGAACTGTACACCTTTCTGCGGATGCACGAGCCCTGCAAGCTTCGATATTTCCTTCTCCTTTAGTAGGGCCATCACTTCTTGGGCACGGGCTTCGATCACTTTCTTCGCATCTGCCGCTGTCGAAAAGCTGGGATGCGTTGCTACTGGAGACGGCTTCATGCTAGCTGTTGCCTGCGGCGTAGACGTCGCAATTGGTGTCGTTGGCACAGGAGAGGGCGACGAAGTGACACTCGTGGTTGGTTGCGTCGTTGGCCAAGAGCTACTCGAGCCCCCATTTACGGTCATCTTCTCGCTGCAGCCTGCTAGTACGCTGACCAAACTGACCATAACCACCGTCATGGCGATCTTCCTCCTACATCCCATGAGAACCACTCCTTTTTCAAATACCTTCCTTATTACACCAAACGTATGCAGGGTGTGAAAGGTTACATTCTTTTCAACACCTTATGAAATAATGTTGGAAAAGGAGGAGCAACTATTGGAGCCAGTATAAAGCTGGGGCGTTGTGATGAGCTAAGGCTGGAGGCGGGTGAGCGGTGTTGTAATGAGATAGCTTGTGCATGCGTTCGGGAGACGTGGTGATGAGATAGCTTGTGGGTGGGTTGGGGAGACGAGTTAGTTGGTGCATCAGTGAGGTTTGTTGCGTTGAGTTAGTCTGTTGCGCTGGGCCAGTTTGAGTGCGGCGAGCTACCGTTTATTCTGGGTCAGTTTGAGGGAAAGGTGAAGAGGTTTATTTTAGTTTAAGTGAGTTAGTTTGAGGTAGGGTTCAGTTCTGTCGAGTTGGAAAAAGTCGATTGGCTTACTCGGTCTAAGGAGGAGCTGTCTTGAGTTAAACAGCACAAAATAACTAACTGGAAAAAGTACAGCTACTTCAGGCAATCTCCCTTCCATATTAGGTTTAGATGGAAAAAATACATGTAATTCCCCTAAATTTGGTCATATTGACAAAAAAATCTGAATTTAACAGCAGGAAATCCATCTATTCTGGTTTTTGGAGGAAAAACTCCCGAATTAGCTGTAGAAAATCCATCTATTCTTAGAAGAACAACAGTGGCCAGGCCAAAAAAGCACGAGGATCATACCCTCGAGCTTTTTTATCTCAGTCCCTGCTCAGCTAACTCTCATTTTCTGCTCGGTCCGCGCTCAGTCTCGCTCAGTCCCGCTTCGAATCCCCAACCACCAACGCCAGCTAAATACGAATACCGGCGCTAAAGTGATTGTAATCATCCGCCGAAGGATCGAAAGCCGCCTCGTCATCGCTCGGTACCGCATCACGATCTGCAACCAACGCGGATGCGGCATAGCTGTCGGGCCAATCCTCGTTCACGGTATGTGCCGGAATGCGGATAGAGCCCTCCAGGTCATATGCCATTGCGAAAGTGGCCTGCTCGGACTGCATCTGCGACCGATCCAGGAGCCGTCCGCCGTGGGACTGAGCAATCTCGATCGCCGAGGTAATCTCCTGGGCATCTAGATGAATGTGCAGCGTTGCGCGCTCCCCTTCCAGCAGCTCAGGCTTATAGCCGAGCTCTTCTAATGTGTCTAACGCCAGCAACGCATCTCGCGTTTGACCGAATTCAAAAAAGATAGGAACAAAGTCCTTCATCTAATAGCACCCTTTCTTCAAATATAAAGAATTTAATGGAAAGTCTGCCATTAGGTTTCACTAATTGTTCCTATCCTATTCGAAAACCTATGTCACCGTCGTCATCAGTGCCTCTTGTACAAGCTGGAGCAGCTCGGCGTGGTAATCCGGTACAGCGGCGACCAGATAGATTGCTCCGTCCGTCACCGCTTCCTCTACGACTGCTGTGCCACCGAGTAAAGCAACCGGATTTCCTGCGAAATCCGTCACTTTCACACCAGCTTCCTGCGCAAGCAGTAAGCCAGCATAGAGATCCTCCCCTTCGGAGTTGTACAGAACAACCCCGTGCAGATCTCCTCTGGCCAGCATCGCCCACACAATAGAAGGCGCCCATACGCGCATCACTCTTTTGACCGAATACTCCAGATAATGTCGAAGTACTAATGCTCGCTGATCTTCCTTCGTTACAGCATGCCCTTGAATCCACGAAATCGTAGATTTCGTCAGCATCCCCGTTGGCTGCGCCAGTATTCTCCTGCTGCCTTGCCAAGCGCCTTCGTCTTGAACAGCCACGTAAGTGAGCTCCATAGCTGAATCATGCACGACACCCAGTACAATCCGACCTTGATAACTCAAAGAAATGGAAACACCGTACAAGGGGATGCCCAGTGCGAAATTGTTCGTCCCATCCAAGGGATCCACGTGCCACACCCAATCACTTGCTGCTCCACCCTCACCCGCTTCTTCACTATAGATGCGATGAGTCGGAAACACACTTAGGATGTCATCCACGATAAGACGATCCGCCTGCACATCCACCTCTGTCACAAGATCGCCACGCTCATCTTTGTGCGCAAGGATGAATTGACCACCGAAACGTTTCTTGGCCAATTCACCTGCTTTCACCGCTGCTCCTACAGCAACCTCTCTTGCTAATGTCCATTCGTTCCGATTCATTCCGTGCATCCCCCTTTGCATGATCACTTTTGTCTTTTCCATATTACCATATCCTACCTAAGAAAAGTTGTACGGAAGCCCACGCTTGCATTGACAAGCCACCTGTTCATAAGTGATAATATAGCAAAATCAGAAGGCGACAAGAGCTGTCGAAAGGGGTATTTGCGAGTATGGTAAAGCATCATCAAYACAAGATTTTGGATTGTACGATTCGAGACGGCGGTTTAGTTAACGATTGGGATTTTAGCGTGGAGTTTGTCCAAGATATGTATCGCGGCTTGAGCGCTGCCGGCGTAGAATATATGGAAATTGGTTACAAAAACTCAGAAAAGCTACTAAAAGGCGGCTCATCCGGCCCTTGGAGATTCCTAAACGAATCCTTCTTGCGTGATGTTATCACCAAAAAAACAGATACAAAACTATCCGCTCTTGTTGATATCGGACGTGTGGATGAGAAAGACATTTTGCCTCGTGAAGACAGCTTACTTGACCTGATTCGCGTTGCTTGTTACATCAAGGATGTTGATAAAGGTCTTGAGCTTGTTCAGAAATTCCATGATATGGGTTACGAAACTTCCCTGAACATCATGGCGCTTTCCCACGTAATGGAGAACGAATTAACGGAAGCCTTTGAAGAAATCAACAAAAGCGCAGTTGACGTTGTTTATGTCGTAGATTCTTACGGCAGCATGGGCAGCAAAGATATTGACTACCTCGTATCCAAATTCCAACGCTTACTTCCTGAGAAAGAGCTAGGCTTGCATATGCACAACAACATGCAGCTTGCTTTCGCTAACACGATCACAGGAGCTTCCAAAGGCGTAACTTTCTTGGATTCATCCGTGTACGGTATGGGTCGCGCTGCTGGTAACTGTACGACTGAATTGTTGCTCAGCCACCTCAAGGGTGCGCGCTACGATGTGCGTCCTGTTCTTGAAATCATTGAGAAGCACATGATCACAATGCGTGAGAAATGGGATTGGGGCTACCTCATTCCATACATGATCGTAGGTGCACTCGATGAGCACCCGCGCACAGCAATGGCCTTACTTGACTCAGCTGAAAGAAATAATTTCACTGAATTCTACGATCGTTTAACTTCCGTAGAAACATTCCCATCTGCAAGCAAGAAATAAAATAACCTCAACAACCCCTATTCGCCAGTTCAGGAAAGATTAACTCCTGACTGCACGATTAGGGGTTTTTGCACCACATGTTAATGTTACTTGATAATTTTTGCCGAAACGACATAGTTTTCTGCGAAAGCCCGATCGATTAAGAAAATAAAGTCCTCCCCTTCTCTTCGACTGAGACTCCTTCTCGGAAACACCTCGATATATTCACTATCAATTAACATCGTACATTTCTCATCCGTATAGATTAACCCATCTTCTAAGCGTTTTATAGCTTCCATCATAACTTCCCGCGATTTCAGATCCCCAAGAATTTCCACATAAACTTTCGCAGTAGCATCACGATCTTGGAGTAAAATCGCTACCTTGTGTTTGACTTTGATGCGCACCTTCTTTTTGGGAGATATGCTCATAGGTTCTACTCCTTCATTACGTCTATGGGTTTATTTTATGTCGGCATCGGGTCATGTGGACTAGGCTAATGGACAATTTCACTATCTATTCCGTATAACTTCAGGTGTTTAAAGGCAAGGAAGGATATTTTTTCTCCAATTTGAAAATAGTAAGATCATTAGCACGTCAGGGGGGTTCTGCGTGATTCAAGTGCTCTCGACATGGCAAACATTCTGTCTGTTGTTTTTATTCCAGCTAGGTACAACCATTGTATTTGGCTTCGCTGGCGGTGCTAAGCAGGACGCTTGGTTAGCTGCCCTACTCAGTGCAACCATTGGGATAGGCATCGTATGGATGTTTTCTCGTATTTATCAACGCAATCCAGGTGAAACCCTAGTTTCCCTGCTTCAAATAACCTTCGGCAAGTACGTAGGCCACCTGTTAACCTCATTCTATATTTTTGCTTTTATTTACGAATCGGGGCGCATTCTAAGGGATTTAGGCGAGTTGATGAGCACATTTCTACTCCCAAGTACACCAGCTCCATTCTTAATGCTGCTTCTTGTCGTATTGGTTGCTTATGCTTGTTATGCTGGAATTGAACGCATTGCTCGGTTAGCTGAACTCAGTATTATCATCGTATTTTTGTTTACCTGCGTCCAACTCATTCTGCTTTTCTTCTCGGATGTCATTGACTTCTCGTGGCTGCTGCCAGTGGCATCGGACTGGCGAAGTATTGGCGTAACGGTATTCCCGCTAGGCTTAACAACGACCTTCGGTGAAGTTATCGTCTTCGCCGTATTCTGGAAATTGACTGTCAGTCCTCGCAAGTTTCGCAAGGCCGCGCTGTACTCCTCTCTTCTAGTCGGCGCTGTTTTTGTCTTACTTGATCTCGTTGCCGTTAGTACGCTAGGAGCGGATCTGTTCTATCGTTCTTTTTATCCGCTTCTCACCAGCTTTCAGTTGATCCGAATCGCCGATTTCATCGACAATTTGGATCCCTTTGTCGTAACAACTTTCGTTACTGGCGGATTGTTCAAAATCATTCTGTACGCCTACGCGGCATGCACGACAATCACCATGCAGTGGAAAACGGAAAATCATCGCGCGGTTATTATACCAGTCGCTTTGCTGATTTGGTTTATTTCCATCTTCACCGCCAAAAACATTGCCAGCCATATTTTTGTTGGCCTGAAGATTGTTCCTTGGATTATCGAACTCCCTTTATTCGTCATAATCCCATTGGTTATTTTCATCCTGAACGGGGTATTTAGAAAACGCAGCGTAGGGAGCTAAGGAGGGTGAATCGGATGCAACAAACACCTGTTGATGAGGCCATCGATGTGGCTCAGCTGCAAGCTGATATCAATCAGCAGCTTGATCATGATCCAGATTTAGTCTTTGTACACATCCGTTCTACCCTTATTGCTTACATCTCAGGCTTGGTTGACGCAGATCGGATTGAACGCGAGATAACCAAACCCTTATTTGAAGCGCAGCCTACAACTGAAACGCTATCCTCCCACCTTCTGACACCTGAAGTTAAACAAACCAATTTATTTGAAACGTTGATCGATAGTCTGCTCATTGGCTTTGTTATGATCGCCGAGCAAGGGGAGATGCAGGTGATATTGGCCAATCTGGCCTGCCTGCCACATCGTAATATCGAGCAGCCTGAAACGGAATCAGGTGTCCGCGGCCCTAGGGAAGGCTTCACAGAGCATTTGGAAACGAATGTCGCCTTACTTCGACGTCGTTTGAAAACAGACAAAATGCGGATCAAAACCTGGCAAATCGGCGCGCTCAGCCAAACGGAAGTACGGCTCATTTATTTGGACGGCATCGCGGATCAAGAAATTGTCGATGAAATCATGAAGCGGCTATCCGCTATTCATATTGATGCTGTATTAGAAAGCAGCTATATCGAAGAAATGATTCGGGATCATCCCTTCAGTATTTTCCCTACCATGGAATACACAGAAAGGCCCGATGTGGTAGCAGGCGCTCTCCTAGAAGGGAAAGTATCTATTTTCACCAATAATACGCCTTTCGTGTTAATTGCTCCTTTTCAATTCTGGTCGGCTTTCCAGTCCAGCGAAGACTACTACTTGATGTTCACCAGTGCAACCTTCATACGGTTTATTCGCTCTCTGTCCATCATTCTGGCTCTGCTATTGCCTTCTCTCTATGTGGCCATTACAACCTTCCATCCCGAAATGCTGCCGACGAATTTACTGCTTGCTGTAGCAGGAGCCCGCGAAGCCTCCCCTTTCCCTGCTATGGTTGAGGCACTCATCATGGAAATTACATTCGAAGCACTCCGGGAAGCGATACTCCGATTACCACGCGTCATGGGACAAACCGTCAGTATCGTCGGCGCTCTCGTTATCGGACAAGCGGTTGTGCAAGCAGGTATCGTATCGACCCCCATGGTGATCGTCGTTTCCGTAACGGGAATCGCTTCCTTCATGATTCCGCGCTATAACATGACCTTCTCCATTCGGATCATGCGCTTGCTGCTGCTCTTGCTCGCTGGCACGCTCGGCTTCGTCGGAATCCTGCTAGGGTTGTTTACGCTTGCCATCTATTTAACGGGAATCCGCTCCGTTGGCGTTCCCTACCTATCTCCAATTGGACCTTTACGATTAAAAGGACTGCGGGACTTTCTAATCCGTTCTCCGCATTGGATCCTTGACCGTGATCTGGCTGCAACTCCGCCAGAGGCAGATACCAAGAGGCACGAATGATGAGACGAATGAGTCAACTGATGACGTATACGATGATGCTGGTCCTTCTGACAGGGTGCTGGGATCGCAAAGAAATTAATGACATTGCCATCATTCAGCTTTCCGCATTTGATCTGATGGCGGATACAGGCAAATACCGTGGCTATGTTCAAGTTGCAATTCCTAAATCGATTGGTGCTGGCCAATTGACCACAAGTGGTGGCACGCAACAGAAGACGTACATGCCGCTCGTCGATTATGGCGACAATATGGAGGCTATGACCGTGAAGCTAGAGCGCAAGCTTTCAAGAGATATGTTGCCTTCACACCGCAGGATCTTCATGGTCGGAGAATCCTTAGCCCGGCAAAACATGGCGCCATTGCTAGATTTGATTTCAAGAAATCCCAAAAATCGTTTGCGCACCTATCTTGTTATTGCCCGGAATACCGATGCCAAAAGTCTCGTCGAGACGGAGTACCCCTTAGAAGCCACGAAGGAAGAAGCCTTGCGTGAAATCATAGTTCGAAAAATGGTAGTCCCTTCGATGCTTCGCAATTTCTATGCCTCCTCCGCTGCTACAGGTATTGAGCCCATTGCAGCTGCGTTCTCCAAAGATAAAGATGATAAAATTTTATTGAACAGTGTTGCCTTGTTTAATAAAACCGCTTTGGTAGGCTATGTGGACAACATGCAAGCTGTTGCGCTTACAAGCCTGTTAGGCAAAAAGCCTTTCGGCGACGTGGAGGTAGCTCTCCCTGAACAGAAAAATAAATTGTCTGTCCGGCTCACTACGTTAACTACGAAGAAACGTGTGGAAGTCTCCGGTGAGCAGCCGCATTTTATTGTGGATATTCACGCTACTGGCCGTATCATGGATAATCGCTCGAAACTGGATCCAAGTGATCCAGCGACTATGAAGCAGCTTAATGCATCTTTCCAAGAGCAAGTTACGAAGATATATCAGGAGCTTTTTCACACCCTGCAAACGACCTACAAGACGGACAATGTCGGGTTTGGACAATCTGTCTATCGGAAGTATCCAAAGCTGTGGAAAAAAATCGAGAAGGATTGGGAAACTATCTTCCCTGAAGTCGACGTTCAATTCAAAGTTGACGCTAATATTTTTCAAATTGGTGTTCAGGGCGCTCCTTATTACTTAAGAGAGGATGAGATTAGTCAATAATGTGGATTAAATTGACCGCACTTACGATTCCATCCATCCTCATCGCCATCCAGCAAATGTCCTATTGGACGAAACAGGGAAAAGGAAACCGTAAACAAGCGTTTGTCTTTCTCATCTGGATGATCCTAGCTTGGGGAATCGGCTGCGCCTTTATCAGCGGATTCCGTCTTCCAGAACCTACAAAACCCTTATTCCCTGGCTGGAAGTAGGTCGGGTTAACACGCTTCCACTTCTGCCCACATACATTAATCTCATTGATTAATGCATTCGTGGGAGGAATTTCCTTTGAAGATATACCCGATTGATCTGCTTATATTTGCTCCACATCCCGATGATGAAATACTCGGGACAGCGGGCACGATCATGGACGCCATTGCCTGCGGCAAGAGAGTTCATGTCGTGTTCTTCACGAATGGCGATGGCTACCCGGAAGCGGCTACCCTCTTATTCGGCAAGCCGCCAGAGGAGCTAGGGCCAGCGCATTACTTAGAGCTGGCGCGTATACGCCAGCAAGAGGCTCTGACAGCCGCAGCGATGATCGGGCTTCGCCCACAGGATCTGACGTTCCTCGGCTATCCAGATGCCGGGCTGGGCCGTGTATATGCCACTACGGGCGCGATGCCGCCCTTTCAGCAGCGTTTTACGCAGCGGCAGGCAACTTACGGCGGGCTCGTGCCTGATTTTCACTCGATGTATTACGGCTGCCCCGCACCGTATCGGAAGGCTTGCGCCCTCGGTGATACGAAAGCATTGATCACGATGCTGCAGCCTCATGAGATTTATGTCACCGATGCTGCCGATACCCACCTCGATCACGCGACGGCTCATGCTTTCGTAATGGAAGCCATCCTGCAAACTGGGTATACGGGTGCGCTCTATACCTATTTGATTCATAGCGGTGCGGAATCTCAGTGGCCATGGCCACGGGGCATCACACCGGAGCTTCCTTTCGAAGCGCACCTTGCAGAGGGGCATCGCGTTCCGTTGAATGTATCTTGGCCGCCGCCGATCCGCCGACCACTGACGCTGGCCCAGGCCTATTGCAAGTGGCAGGCACTGCTTGCTTATCGTACGCAGATTCAAGTAGAACCGGAGTTTCTACAATCTTTTATCAAATGTGAAGAGATTTTCTGGACGCCGAATGCATACAAATGAATGCCGCTGTCTGTTGCAGTGGCTTTGGGAGTGAATATGAGCCGCTATGAGCCGCATTTTGCTAATTGAAGATGAAGAACGTATTGCCCGTGTGCTGCAGTTGGAGCTTGAGCATGAAGGCTATGAGGTACTTATTTGTGGGGATGGGCGATCTGGACTTCAAGCTGCTTTGAGCGAAGAAGGATGGGATCTCATCCTTCTTGACGTTATGCTCCCAGAGCTCAACGGACTTGAGGTTCTAAGGCGCCTTAGACAGGTTAATGCTTCCCTTCCTGTCATTCTGCTGACTGCGCGCGATGCCATCCCTGATCGCGTCAGCGGGCTGGATCAGGGCGCTAACGACTATGTCACGAAGCCTTTTGCCACTGTAGAGCTGCTAGCCCGCATTCGTAGTCTGCTCCGGCAGAAGAGTCTGCAAGAACAAGTGCCTGAGCAAGATCATTTGTTGAAAGTCGATGAGCTTACGATGGATTTGAAGAGCCGGGCGGTCACGCGTGAGGGCACGGCGATTGAGCTAACGCCAACGGAGTTTGATTTGCTGCGCTTCCTGATTCAGCATCAGAACGAGGTCATGTCGCGTGAGCAAATTATTACCGAGGTGTGGGGCTATGATTTTATCGGAGATACGAATGTTGTCGATGTGTATATCCGTTATTTACGTCAGAAAGTGGACAAGCCTTTCACCACTAAACTGATTCAAACGATTCGCGGCATCGGCTATTTGATTAAGACGGAAAAGACGGATTCAGAAGGCAACTCTTCCTCCGATGGACAGGAGTCTGTATGAGCTTAAGACTTAAAATTACGTTGTGGGTATCGATCGGTTTGATGGTGGTCCTATTCTTCAGTTTTACCTTTGTATATTACATGTTTATCCGCGTGACAACGAAGGGTGAGATTGACCTTTTGAAGGATAAAGCCAGGGCTTTGTTGCTGAAAGATCTACCTAACCATCCCGAATACTGGAAAGACAATATGCAAATGGATGAGCTGCTCATCCCACAAGAAATGCTGCGCTACATTACACCAGACTCGAAGGTTGCACATGAGATTTATTCCGATACGAATCTGGCCAGTTACCCAGCAAGCTATTCGACTAAGGCGTCAGAGACCCTATTAACCGATGCAGATGGCATCATATTATTCGTACGGACACCCGTGTTCAAAGACGGAAAACAAGTTGCCCTCTTAGAAATAGGACGCAGCCTGCGAAGGCTAGGCACATACTCCGAAATGTTGATCTCGATTCTTGTCCTGACTTCCATTGGTGCGCTCATATTGGCTCTGATTGGGGGTTATTTTTATACGAATGTGCTGTTTCGACCGCTCAAACAATTCATCGCGACCATGCAAAACATTGAGGAAAGCGGTTCATTCCGTCATATTACACTGCCTGCCAACCAAGCAAATGATGAACTGATGATGCTCGGCAACACCTTCAATCGTATGATTGACCGGCTGCAAGATATGTTTCGTAAACAGGAGCAATTCCTTGCCGATGCGTCTCATGAGCTGAGAACCCCGCTCACGATTATTGAAAGCTATGCAAGTCTCTTGCGAAGATGGGCTTCCAGCAATGATCAATTGCGGGAAGAGGCACTAGAGGCCATCGTGTCTGAGTCCGCCCAGCTGAAACTGCTCACACAAAATCTGCTTTCGCTCACGAATACCAACCGTGCAAACTGCGAACAGAATACTGAATTCGACCTTATCCCACTGGTTGAGCAAACCGCCGCGTCTCTCCGCGTCACTTCTTCCCGTGAGATTCGTGTACAGTTCGAGCTCAATATGAAAGAACTTCCGATGACAGGCGATCCCTATCAGATCAGGCAATTGCTTATTATTTTAATAGACAACGCTTTAAAATATAGCCAGAAGATCGTGGATATCCGCATCTGTTTGCAAGAGAAACAGGTGATTATTAAAGTCATGGATCAAGGCATTGGCATCCCTGAGGAGGATCTCCCCCATGTCTTTGACCGCTTCTATCGGTCTGATAAAGCTAGGAACCGTAAGCAAGGAGGAGCAGGTCTTGGACTCGCTATTGCCCAGCATATTGTGCAAAAACATCAAGGAACCATCGAGCTCTTAAGTAGTCTAGGACTAGGCTCCACGGCCGTTGTAACGCTTCCACAATCCTGTCAATAAGAACATTATAAGGGGATTCTCATCATTCTCTCAGAATTGAGCTTTCCCCCTGTTATAGCACGAATTACAAGGTTGCATGGTAAATAATAGGGCAATTTTCATCTGGTATACTGAGTCTCAGGTGGACAACCACATCGCCAAACTCATTGAACCATATGAAATAAGTTTACTTGAGATAACGCAGCGAGAGCTTAACTAATAGGCTTTTTCGCGAAAAACTCTAAGGAGGCATTCCCTATGAAAAACCCGCAAAAAACTTGGTACAAAAAATTAGTCGTGACGGCATTGTCCGTATCTATAGGATTATCAGTAGCTGCAGCAGCTACACCAGGTAAAGCAGAAGCAGCTACGAGTGCGTCAACAGGAGTAGCCAATGCTACAGCGCTTACAGCTTCAGCAACATCAACTTCCAGAGGCAGCCAAGTCATTTCCATTGGTAAAAGATATTTAGGAACACCTTACAAATTCGGAGCTACTGCAGGTCAAACACGTAACTTTGACTGCTCTTCCTTCACACAATATGTATTTAAAAAAGTAGGCGTTAGCCTGCCGCGTACATCTCAACAACAAGCTCGTGTTGGTAAGTATGTATCCCGCGGCAACCTGCGTGTTGGAGATTTGGTGTTCTTCTCCATCCCTGGTAAGCCGGGTGTCATTCACCACGTAGGGATCTATGCAGGTAATAATAAAATCCTTCAAACCTACGGCGCTGGCGGTGTTCGCGTTACCGATCTGAACAGCGGGACTTGGTCTTCCCGTTATATGACAGCACGTCGCGTGCTGTAGTCGGTTAGGGTGATTTAGGCAGACAAGTGTTTCACCGCTTAACATAGTAAATGGACTAGAGTCGGATTAGATGGAAAACCTCCATCTATTTCGGCTCTTTTTGTGTGATAAAACAAAATAGCTGGATTTCCTCCCGTTAATATTGGCTATTTGGCAGGTGAGGAAACGCTGAAATTAGCTACATATAATCCATTTGTTTTCATTTTCGGCTTGTTTTCTGCGGAAATAACTACAGGAAATCCATCTAGTTTGTGGAGGGGGAAGTGGCGCGGGAGGTGAACGTGCTACTTGTGGCGGGGAGCTGATAGGAGGTTTGCGGGGCGCGTGTGGCGGAGAGCTCCGTGAGTTGGGATTGTTCGGCTTATTGATCAGTTTGGGCGAATGGCCCCACCAACTAAGTCGCTCCTCCCAACCAAACCCAAAGAACCCCCCTCAGCCATATGGCCTAAGGGGGTTCTTTGGGTTACTACTCGGTGACTAGTACCGGATATACGCCTCATGATAGCTCTCCTTCAAACCGCGCTTGCGAATCTTGATCTCCAATACTCGCTGCTTATAGGTGGCATTGGCAGTTCTCGGCAGCACCAGCGTAGGCAATTTTACGATACGATTCTTACCATTCGAAAAACCTGTCAGCTTAATTTGATTTGATTTGACGAACACTTGGAGCGCTCTGGGGTCTTCTTCCTTTGCAATTTTCACCTTAACAATGACGTGCTCATGCGTCTCAAAAATTTCTGTACCAATGGTTCCAGAGGATGAAATGCTGGTATCCATGCCTGGCATCGCTTTTTTCAGCATGTCCTGTACATATCCTTCAGCCCACGTCATATTATCTAGAAAGGTCTGCCCTTGTTCGGCGAAAGGCAGCTTTTGTCCAAGAAACTTCTCGACCTGTTCCCACTTCAGCCAAGGATGGCGATTAAATCCGCTCAAGCCTATCACCTCATTTTGCTAACAGTATATGTGCCTAAGTTCCGATGTGACACCCTTACAATAAACGGCTACGCCGTCCCACTTAGGACGAGTGCGTTTATCTAAAAATATAGCTCATGTAATGTGTGAAACATATACTTCCTACTATTTCCCGAAAATTCAGAGCACCTCTAGGCGGATACCTCATATACTGTAGGTGTGATAACGCAAGGGGGATCGGATTATGCCAGCTATCGTCGGGAATGTGAAAATTATTAGTGTCGGCTCCAGTTCTGTCGTTCATTTCGGCGATTCCTTTATTATTTCACCTACTAGTTCCTCCAAGACTTTCGCCGGAGCCGGTTCATTTAATACCGGGGATTTCCCGCGTGTCTATAATACTTATAGTACGACGGTCACCAATGATTCGGACTTTATTGATGCGAACGCGAGCGGCAATATCCTCTGACAATTGTCAGCCTAGAGCGAGGTGTTCTACGAATATGAACTGGACCATCCATCAAACCATTATGATTCAGCAGCTAAAAGTAAACTCTGTGGCCAACTCATCCGTCCTCCAAATTGGCACAGCGGGATCGATTCGCTCCTTATCTAATCTATACAATACAGGCGGTTTCGTAGAGCCTGCTCCGGAGCTTGGAACAAGTGCGGTTAATCCTGTAGCCCTTGTTCCTTTGCCGGCACCGAAATAACGCTATCCAAACCTTATACATGGCGCTTCAAGATTAGCCAGGCAGTCCTTTGAATATCGGAGTCATCCGGAAGGAGGTGCACGTTCGAATGAATAATGCGATCACGTGGCAGCAATGGGCCCAGCAGATCACCGCCTGTCTCGACATGCAGAAACAGCGCATCGATAAATTAGAGCAAACCGTAAACAAGCTGCAGGCGGATCTGAAAGCCATGAAGGACGAGAAGCGCATTCACATTGATAAAATTGAATATAATTTTGATCAGCTTAAGGTTGAAAAGCTAGACGGGACGCTAACGATCGGAATCAGTCCAAGCGCCATAGATCAAATTGAGGATCTCAGTGTGAATGGTAATTCCTTGAACAAAGAAAATAACGGTGGCGGCATGACTCCCATGGATATGAATCCTTTTTATCAGGGCGGACAATATCAGGGGACAGGACCAAGTGGCGGGATCGGCGCGGGTCAAGATGCCGTGCGCAGAGAAGCTGCCAAGCAAGGAAAAGACATTCAAGCGGATGTTGCTAGCGGCATTGAACAGTATTTGCAATTTGGCGTGCAGGGCGATATTAACAACCTTGAACATAAATATCAGCATCCACTCGATGAGGATTACAAAGATTTGATCATCGAAGATATTCGCAAGCAACTGGATACGCGTATCCAGCATTATGTGAATCAATACCGCGGCGTTGGATTCAAAGAACCTTTGGAGGCTGTAACCAATAACATTATGGACAAAACAAAGCAAGACATCCTTTCCGCGATTGAGACTTACATATCCAGTCTGCCGAAATAATTACTTGCACTTAGATCACTTAACTTAAGGGAGAGAAGGGCTAAAGATGTTTAATTTACATGTAGAAAATAAACAAATCTGTGTTGGCGATGTCCGTATCGTCGGGGTATCCAGTTCGTCCATATTCCTGATCGGGGATACAGAGGTTATTTCCTTATCTTCGATGTTTGATACACCTCCTGAATCGGTCATCATCGCTCCTTTCATTCCACTTTCTCCGGAGGGTTAATCGATGGCTCGACTATCAATTGTTGGCAACATTTATCTCAATAGCATAGTTTCATCAAGCACGATGCATGCAGGGGATAATGTTTATACAGCTCTGCAGAACCGCGTTTTTGCTGTACAGCGTGAAGTACCTATTTATTATGGGAATGAGGGCAGCTTCGCAGCTTACCCTTTCTTCCAACGGCCTTTCCCTATCCCGCAGCCTCCCGAACCTTTCACAATGTGTGTGGATAACTTAGGGAGCTATATAACGGTTCGTAACATACGTATTCTCGGAGTCGCGGCTTCATCGCTTTTTCAAATCGGCAGCAATCGCGTTACGACTGCCGAAACCCGCATCAAGAATATTCGTCAATTCGTGACGAATAAACCAGGTCCGAAGGGACAAACGACGTTCGTGTATACAGGGACAGAAGATGTGATTGGCGATATCCCTACGAAGCCGACAGCTGCTGCTGAGAACAAGCCGCCGCATTTGGTGTTCGTTACTCAGCAGCAGGCTAAACCAACGTAAGGAATTGGAAAGGAGCTAAGCAGCGTAGCTCGGGTAGGCGTACTGGTAAAGTTGCAATCATACACTTATTTTCGGCGTAAAAAGCTCAACAAGAGGAATAAGTGCAAATAGGCATCCTTTAGCGCCTAAAGCTACAAAAATGGCGGGCGGAGGCAGAAATCGTTGCTTTTTTGCAATTATTTCTGTATCCAGAGGCTGATTCGGACAAAAAGGTTGCACTTTCGCACTTTTGCAAGATCCATCGCAGTTGATTCCACACTATGAACACATCTTGAACAGATAACTATCGCAAAATATCACACAATATCGCACAAAGAGGGTCCCCCGCCACACACATGGCTTGGGACCCTCTTCTGCCTACTGCGTGAGCAGCGGCTGTGCGCGGCTTAACAGCGCAGCCATCTGCGCTCGCGTCAAGGACGCGAGCGGGCGGAACGTGCCGCCCTCGAAGCCGTCGACAAGGCCCCTGCTGCTCATCGCAGCAATGGCCTCTGCCGACCAGCTGCTCGCTGGCACGTCCGTGAACGCCTTCGCCACGCCGCTAGCAGGCGTGGCCAGCTTTAAGGCGCGGGAGAGCAGCACACTCATCTGCTCCCGCGTCATGCTCTGATCGGGCGCGAAGCGATCGCTGCTGATGCCTTGCATCAGCCCGTTCTGCTGCGCGATCCCGATCGACTGCGACGCCCAGTGGGTCGCAGGCACATCTTTGAACGCGGCGCTGGAGGCCGCCGCGCTCTCTAACCCAAGCGCGCGCACGATAATCGTCGCGGCTTCTGCCCTTGTGAGCGCCGCGTCGGGCGCGAACGTGTCTGCGGCTGTGCCGAGCATCCAGCCGCGATTCGCGGCGTTGAGGACGTCGGCTTGTGCCCAGTGCTTTTGCACATCCGTGAAGTAAAAACCATCCGCCCACAGCTGATAGTAGCTCCAAGTATCGTCAGCTTCTTGATTTAAGCTCCAGCTGCCTGTTCCTTTTAATTGATATTTCCCTACCAGTTTCAGCTTAGCTTTCATAGATTGCTCGTTATCGAACCAAACCGTGTAAGTACCGGCTGCTAATTCTGTGCCGTTCACGGTTGCTTTCACATCCGTCGCTTGAATCGTGAAGGTAGCAACAGGTGACTGGCTCGCTGCATCATAACGGATGGTCCCATGATATTGATCTACCAATTTTTGAACACTCC
Source organism: Paenibacillus sp. 2RAB27 (assembly GCF_052115445.1). NCBI lineage: Bacteria > Bacillati > Bacillota > Bacilli > Caryophanales > Paenibacillaceae > Paenibacillus > Paenibacillus sp. 2RAB27. The sequence goes on along the minus strand of NZ_JBFRGR010000023.1, from coordinate 89,001 downwards.
TAGCAGCTATACCTGCCCCATTCGATGCGGGATCTTGGTTCCAATACCGGCCATATAACGGCATGCCCAATACGATTTTATTCGCTGGAGCTTGAGACAACGCATACTGAATGGATTTCTCGACAAAGGGTAAGCTAGCAACAGGCCCCGGTGTAGGATCACCAGGATAGCTCTCATCATAGGTCATGACCATCAGATAATCGCTTACCGCTGCCAATGCTTTATAGTCATACAGACCAATCCAGTTCGTCATAGAACCTGTTGGATTTGCGGCGACAGCAACCGAAACCTCCATCGTACTCGGCAGCTCTGCTCGCAACATTTTAACGAAATCAGTGTACTTATCACGGTAGTCCGCGCCTACATTTTCAATATCCAACTGGATGCCGTCTAGCTGATTAGCTTTGATGCTTGCGACAAGTTCTTTAACTAGTGTTTCGCGTTCATCGATCGCTTTTCCACCAATCGTTCTGTCAAAATCGTTACTTAGAAACGGGACAACTCTCTTCCCTTGCCTGTGCATCTCCGTTATGAAGGACGCCTGCAGATCTATGACTTCTAAACTACCATCATCTTTTATGTGATAATAACTCGGCGACACCACGTCTAAGGTATCCCCGCTCTTATTGACTTGTGACGTAAACGTACTAGGAGCTCCGCTGAATAAGTACGACATATTGAACTTCCCCTGAGCTACCGTAGCCCCTGCTAAAACCTCATTCTTGTTCACGAAAGTAACCTGGCACATCGCACCGACGACGACTAGGGCCACAACAAGCCTTCGCCATCCACGTTTGGATTTCACCTTGTCTCATCCCCTATTCGATTCGTTTTGATTCCTTCTATCATCCTAGAAAGCTGCCAAAATCGCTACGAGTAAATACTGGAGATACGCCAAAAAACCGTTACATCCAAGGGATAGAACCCTTCCATAACGGTTTTCAAATATGTGTGAGCGATCTTTTCCCTGCGTGTATCCATCGTCATAGCAGATTACCCATGACTATAAAATCGATAGTGATTTCGACCCTTGCCCTTCACTTGATATAAGGCGATGTCGGCTTCCTTCATCATTTGGGTGACATCCGTATGATCGGAACGATACATGGTAATGCCCATACTAACCGTTGATCGAAAATTGTGCCCCTGTACTTCCCATGTTTGCTCGACACTCGCTACAATACGCCTAGCTATTCCTTCTACATGCTCCTGGCAGTCCACGGCTGGTAATAGAATCGTGAACTCATCTCCCCCCATTCGGGCAAACATATCAAATTCTCGAAGGCAGCTCTTTACCCGTTCGACGAATTCCTGCAGAAATGCATCTCCAACATCATGTCCCATCGTATCATTAATGATTTTAAAATCATCGATATCTACATAAAGGAGTGCAAACATACGATCCGTTCGTTTAGCCAGTTTCAGAAGTTGATGCACATGTTCCTTAAACAATCGACGATTCGGCAAACCTGTCAGTGGGTCATGGAAAGCCATCGCAATAAGGTGACTCTCTTGATTTTTGTGCTGTGTACGATCTTGAAGTGCAAATGCAATCTCAATCAACTCACCCTTTTCATCACACAAAGAGATCGCTGTACATTCCAACCATAGGTTAGACTCACCCGCCCCTCTCACACGAAACTCAAGTTTGCTGCTAGTCTTCGTTTGCAAGGTATGCACAAACAATTTATACACGTCTAGGCGGAACTCCACATCAACCGCCTCAATAAATTGCTCAATATGAACAGGCACAGATCCCATTATTTCGTAAAATCGGCTAGAAGCATAAATCAAATTGCCATGCGCATCCAACTGACAATACAAATCCCATGCCTGCTCGATGATTTGACGTGCGAGTATCGCTTTTGGTACTTTTGAATGATTGATAAAATCTGAACCTATTTCATTGCTCATAACCTCTGCCGCCCTCTCTTATGCCATACATAGAGACTTTGGTAGCTTAACACGAATATATAAAAATCAAATTAAGACTTTCTAAAATTTTATCAATAAGAAAGTCGAAAATTAGCGATTGCTGTCAATTCACTTCCCATTTTGAATAACCCTACCCTACTTTATACCTAAATGTGTCCGTTTGGCATATGAGAAGCTGCTTATTGTCAATAAATGGATAGAAATTTCCGGGAGAATCGTTCTATAATGTAGGTAATATATGTAATATTCGAGAGAGGGAAACACCCTTCTTACTTTAGGAGTTGTTTCATCACTGAGGGGGATTTCGAACATGGCAGGAGAAACCATTTTAGTCGTTGATGACGAGCAAGAAATTGTCCAGTTAATTCAACTCTACTTGGCGCGTGAAGGCTACAAAGTAATCAGTGCCAATAACGGACATGATGTGTTTGGCATTGTTAAAGAACATAGGCCTGATCTCATTATTCTGGATATTTTGCTGCCAGGACTTGATGGTATAGAGGTGTGTCGTCAGCTCCGCAAAACGAGTAATACGCCAATCCTATTTATTTCATGTAAAAGTGAGGATATTGACATCATTCTTGGTCTTAGCATGGGTGGCGATGATTATATGACGAAGCCGTTCAGCCCAAGTCAGCTTGTGGCCCGGGTCAAAGCACTTCTTCGCCGCAACTCCATTCGTGAGCAGCATCAGGATGATCCCCAATTGGTTAAATTCCCTGGTTTAGAAATTGATCTCGTGAGCCATATCGTACGTGCCAATGGACAAACGATCTCCCTTTCAGCCAAAGAATTCGACTTGCTCTCCTTAATGGCCAAGACACCTAACCGTGTTTATAAAATCGAACACCTCTTTGAACTCATTTGGAGCTTGGACAGCATGGGCGATCCACGCACACTCATTGTACATATTAGCAATTTACGCAAAAAAATTGAGCTTAATCCAGCTGAGCCCCGCTACATCATTACTGTACGAGGCGTAGGGTACAAATTTAACGGCTCCGCTATTTAAAAACTAGCGATGCAGCCACTCCGTTATGAACTGCTGGAGAGGCACTGCTACCGCGGCAATGACAAGTGATGGCAGCATATTGGCCACGTTGATTTTTCTTATTTGCAAAATATTCATTCCTACACCTATCACCAACACGCCGCCTACCGCGGTAATTTGTACAATCATGGCATCCAGAGAGGCTTGGCTGAACGCCATGGCGATCACGGTTGCCAACAACGCAATCGTTCCTTGCATCACGAACACGGATGCCGCAGAGAAGACAACGCCAATCCCCAATGTCGATGCGAAGATGATGGATAAGAACCCATCCAGCAACGACTTGGTGTATAAAATATCATGATTATGCCGCAGCCCGCCATCCAAGGGGCCTAGTATCGCCATAGCACCGATGCAATAGACAAGTGTACAAGTAACGAAGCCTTCCGATATGCTAGTTGGCGCTGCTGGATGAGAGGCCGGTTGCTTGTTTATCTTGGTCTGCAGCCAATCGCCAAGTTTGGTCAGATTCGCTTCTATCCGCATGAGCTCTCCAAGAATACCGCCAATCACAATGCTCATGATAACGAGCACAATTTGATCTGATTTGAGTGCCATTGTAATACCTAACACAGTAATTGCGAGCCCTAGGCCCTGCAGAACTGTGTTTTTTATGCTTTCTGAGATGCGGGGCAGCCCAATGCCTAATAATCCACCGATAATAATGGCAACTGCATTCACGATCGTCCCCCATAAAGCCATGCCTTTCATTCCTCTCTGCGTACAAGCTATGATGACCTTCTCATTCTACATGATTCTTCTCATAATTTCCTGCCACCTTGGAAATGGTAAGGATAAGCAACAGGAAAGGAGGCATGTTGGATGTCGAAAAACAAATCAATGGATCCCATGACTGGCGATACGGTCGAAACCGATGGTATTTATGCCAATGAGGCTGGGCAAGAGGTTACCCTTAAACGAGGTGATGAGTTCCCTGCCGATCTTGTTCTAGGTCGTAGTACGTATGAGCTGCAAGGCTTTGCTGACGAGGCGGAGATTGATCACGATCAATCGGAACTTAACCCCATGCGTAAGCGTGTAGATGCAAGAACCTAAGCTTCACTAAGCATGCAATCCTGCACAAAAAAACCGAGTGGCCTCTATGGCTTCTCGGTTTTTCTCTCTTCTGTGCTATACTAGGGGGAATACATTGGTTAATTTTCCCCGGGGGATTCCTATATGACACGCATTATGATAATTACAGGCGGCACACTTGGCGATTGGGCGCTAGAAGAGATTCGCGCGGATGATATTCTGGTTGGATCCGATCGTGGGGCCCTATTTCTCATTCAAAACGGCCACCTCCCTCATATTTCGATGGGGGATTTCGACTCCGTTACAATTGAGGAGCTTGCCCTTATTCGAGCTTCTAGCAAAGAGTTCATAGACTGTGATCCGATTTATAAGGATCTGACGGATACGGAGATGGCTTTTAACTGGGCGCTGGATCAAAAGCCAAGCCAAATTCTGCTCGTCGGCGCGTTAGGCACGCGGTTCGATCATTCCCTTGCTAATGTGCATTTGCTTCGCAAAGGCATTGCACATGGCATTCCCTGTGCAATAATGGATGCCAATAATCTCATCATGGTGATCGATCGACCTACTCGCGTGAGGAAGGGTCCGTACACACATACTTCCCTGCTTCCACTAAGCCTAGAGGTCACGGGGATCACGCTGCACGGCTTCCAATATCCCCTACATCAAGCAACGCTTGAAATTGGGATGTCGCTTGGCATCAGTAATATTCTCCTTGAGCCAGAGGGCCTCATTGAGCTTTCCTCAGGCTTATTGCTTGTGATTCAAAGCAAGGATTAGTGAGATGCTGGTCCCACTATTTCCATCTTGGCGGCTAGAATTGGCCGTGGAATCCGTGGAATCCGCGCTCCGTAAGCTTCACTCGACAGAAGTTACATGAAAATTTGGAAATTCGACACGCCCTTCCCTGCTATTGGATAGCTAATTCTGTTATAATAAAGGATACGCTAGACATTTACTGAGATATTGAGGTCGTTTAAGCATGCCCCCTGTTCAAGAGAATCTTGTAAGAAATCTTCTTCCTACCAAACTACCTTCTGTTATCACACATTTTGCATCTCGACATGTCCTTACAACACGTGAAGCCGAAATTATTAGCCTGATCGCTTTGCGTGGTTATAGCAACAAAGAAATCGCGGATTATTGCTTTATCAGTGAGAAAACAGTCAAAGTACACATCGAGAAAATCATGGATAAAGTCGGCACGCGATCGATGCGCAAGCTTCTATCGGCTATTATCAGCACCGACGCTTACCCTTCATAATGAGACTAAAAGAACCGCCAGTTGCGTAGAGCAGCTGGCGGTTCTTTTGGAGACGTTGCTTCGCCGAAATGACGGCGGGAACTTATTTTCCAGCTAATCGCCGCGAGAGCTCACTGGACATCTACGCTACATCGCAGCGGTGAGCTTCTGCACAAACAGCTCTAGATAGCGCTGGTCGACGTCATCGAACCGATTGAGGCTCGGGCTGTCGATATCCAGCACACCGACAAGTTCGGCACCCACTACAATTGGGATCACAATCTCCGATTGCGAAGCCGCATCACAAGCGATATGCCCAGGAAAAGCGTGGACATCAGGAACAAGCACAGTTTCCATGCGCTCAGCTGCCGTTCCGCACACTCCTTTACCGAAAGGGATTCTTACGCAGGCCGGCAATCCCTGAAAAGGTCCGAGCACAAGCTCCTTCCGCTCAAGCTGCTCGTCCACCAAGTAGAATCCTACCCAGTTGATGTCCTCTAAGAACTGCCCCAGCAATGCAGATGCATTCGCTAGATTCGCAATACGATTCGGTTCATCCTGTATTAATGCGTGGACTTGCTCGATCAGCAAGGTAAATTGTTCTTCTCTTGTGCCGCTGTAATTTGATTTCGCAAACATCTGTCATCATCCTCTTCTGCCTAGTCTACTTTCATCATACCAAATGAAATGCTCCCCGCCAAAAGATACTGGAGCGACTAACTCTGGTGAAACGAAGCTGAAACCCCAGAATTAGTCTACAAAACCGACTAACTCTGGTGAAACGATGCTGAAACCCCAGAATTAGTCTACAAAACCGACTAACTCTGGTGAAACGAAGCTTAAACCCCAGAGTTAGTCTACAAAACCGACTAACTCCTCTCCTTATGTATGTATACAAAAAAGAGGACAATCCGCTCATTCAGCCGATTGCCCTCAATAAGATCTTATTTTTGTCCGTAGTATGCGTTTGCGCCGTGCTTTCTTAGGAAATGACGATCCAGCAAGGTTTGGTCCATCGACTGAATGGAAGGGTTCAAGTTGTACGTACGATATGCAATCTTCGCAACCTCTTCCAATACAACAGCGTTGTGAACAGCATTATGCGCGTCCTTGCCCCAGCTAAATGGTGCATGACAGTTCACTAACACGCTCGGAACCATCGCGGGATCCAACTCACGGAACGTTTCAATGATCACGTGGCCTGTCTCCAACTCGTAAGCCCCTTGAATTTCCGTCTCAGTCATCAGACGCGTGCACGGCACTTCGCCGTAAAAGTAATCGGCATGTGTCGTACCGAGTGCCGGAATCGCGCGGCCAGCCTGCGCCCAGCTTGTCGCCCAAGGCGAATGCGTGTGAACGATGCCGCCAATCGACGGGAAAGCACGATACAGCGCCAAATGCGTTGGCGTATCCGAAGATGGCTTCATTTTGCCTTCCACAGGGTTACCCTGCAGATCCACGACAACGAGGTCTTCTGCCTTCAAATCCTCATAAGGTACGCCGCTCGGTTTAATCACGACGAGTCCTTGCTCACGATCAATTCCGCTGACATTGCCCCATGTAAACGTAACTAGCCCATATTTGGGCAGATCCAAATTGGCTTCCAAAACTTGCTGTCTCAATTCCTCTAGCATCTGAGCTCAACACCTTCCGATAAAATGTACGTATAATACCTACATTATACACTTGTACGTACATGTTAGCTAGATGTTTATGATTAGTGGACTAATAGGCCAACTTGTATGTACAGCATCATTCACGAATGGATAATAGAGAAAACGATCGTCTTCCCATCCGACTCCAGTCGTGTTTCCACCGAATAGTTACCGATTTGCGTTGTCGTTGTTTCAAGAACACCTTTCGCTGCGGCACGTGCGCAGGCATCCGTAAATTGGCGGTTGAAAATGTCTGCATCATACCCGAATAGGAAATCCGTAAACTTGCGGATACTTTCCGTATTACGAGCAAGCACCCCGTCCTCCAATCGTACTGTGACCCCATAGGTCTTAAACTGTGGATCCAACCAGAGGGAGGCTTCATTGCTGTTGCGCGCTTCTGCCGTAACTCCGCTTAGGGATTGCGATTTGGCTTCTGAATTCCGAAATAGACGCAGCGTCGTCTCTTCCAGATCATAATTCGTCCCGCGCAGCTTGCCCGCCTGTTCCATCACTTCGTAGGCTTGCAGCATGCGCTCATCTGGGAAAACGAGCTTCTTGTAGCTGCCATCCTTGGTTGGCACGACTTTGATAAAAGCTTCGTTATCATTTTTCACGCTGACGCGCTTCGATTTTGTCTGCAAACGCGTAATAATTTGCAACGCTTCGGCACGTGTCACATATTTACCTACTCCGAAGTAACCATTCGGATACCCTTCCATGATCCCCTTCGTCATCGACTCTCCGATAAACTTCTGCTGCCTGCTCGTTGCGCTCTGTAAATCTCCGAAATGGGATGCTGCCGCAAGACTATATGTCTCGTCCTCCAAGTACTCCGTTTCCTTCAATAAATAGTACAAAATCTCCGCGACATCTTCTCGCTTCAATGAAGCTTTATAATCAGTGAATTGTCCTTTGCTTATAAAATGAAGATCACTTGCCAAATCCAAATATGGCTTAGCCCAGTAACCGACCGTATTCGGCTTAAATGTGAAATCCCGGTAGTCCTGCCCTAAAATATTTTGATTACCTGCGCTCAGCGTTTGCAAGAAGCTTGTCTTCCACTTCCGTTCCCCATTCGGGAACTTATCTGTGAAGGCTAGCAGTACAATTTTCACAAATTGGTCTGCAGTAACGGTCTCATCCGGTCGGAAGGTTCCATCTGGAAAACCATCCAGTAAACCCTGCTGTACCATTTGATCAATCGTCTGCTCCGCCCAATGTCCCCCAATATCCTTAAACCCCGCTGCCTCACTTCTACCTTGCAGACCACCTATTGATAATAGGCAACCGATCGTCGCAATTGTCACCCATTTATTCCATCGTATCATCGCCAATTTCTCCGCTTCTATCCTAATTTTCGGCACCAACTTCTACCATTCTCTAGGATAAGCCTTCTACTAGTCTTTGAGAACATGCTAAAAAGCCCATTCATTGAGGCAGGACAAGCCCTCCTTAACTGGGTCTATAGCCATATATAAGACCAAAAAGACCCTGCCCTCTACTAGGTAGAAAGCAAGATCCGCTATCGTGAACATGATTATACTTGCTTTTGCGCCCCTACTACCGCTTTAGCAGAATTGTAATAACGCATCCAGTCGACAATGTACATCATTTTAGCTAGGTAATCAGGTGCACTCCCCTGTAAATGACTATAGGGCTCTTCCTGCAGCAGTTGGTGCAGCTCGTACCCCTTTGTATAGAGAGCCTTTGTGAACGCTTCTTCCGTCTGTGGCTTGTAGAGATCCGTCCCTCGGGAAAGCTCAATTTCCTCGATAATTGTACCCCGGTAGTACGGGCAAACATTCACCTGCAGGCCCATATCGATGTAAGCTAAACCTGTATATTCATAAGGAAGCCAAATTAAATTCGTCTTCTTGTCTTCTAGCTTCACGGTGTACACTAAACCTAGGTTCAGGGCAATCGGCTGCGGATAATTGCTTATTAGCCCGGATCGCAAATGATCTGCTATATGCTCAACGAAATTCATGCTGCTCTTCCTCTCCGAAGGATCTAGTCCTTCCTTCATATTGCGTGCTAAAGCGCTTCGTTGTCAAGCAAGAACGCATACGTTCCAGTTTCTATCCTTATTGTTCTCTTTTCTAGGTACAATTTCCTGCCGATCACGCGCTAGCTATTGGGCATGAAACGTTTCAATAAAGAATACGCTCTGATGAGGCACAAAGGAGCAGGGGCTTACGAAAGATATAAGTAAAGTTTTTATTTCCAATGGTGAACTTTTCGGGAATAGATGCGTCTATATAGGAGAGGTGAGAGAATTGGAAACGACGGGTGTCCATGTATTTGATTATTTGAAGTACATTGCAGAAACAACAGATCAGAAGGTGATCCTTCGTAATTTAATGGAAACCTACGGGAATGATGTGTGGAATTATGCCTTCAGTATTTGTCGTAATAAAGATGCAGCTGACGATATTGCACAGGATGCTTTCTTAAAAGTATATCGCAATCTGACGACTTTCCGCGGTGAAGCTGCGGTTAAAACCTGGTTGCTTACGATAACCCGCAATACGGCTTATGATTATATGCGCAAAGCATTTTGGCGCAAGGTGACTCTGGTTGGATTCGTGCAATCGGGAGGTACCGCATGCTCAGCTGAAACCGAAGCGGTTGAGAATTTATATGCAAGTGAAATTTGGCAGAAGGTCATGTCTTTATCCGCAAAATATAGAGAAATTTTAATTCTTCACGCACATTATCAGATGACAACCAAGGAAATGGCAGCTATTCTGGATATTTCGGAAGGGACCGTTAAATCCAGACTTCACCACGCCAGACTTAAGGTTCTTAGTCTGAAGGAGCGTGAAGCGCTTGAACACTCCTGAGCCGGATGACTTCCAGAAGCAATTGGAAGATGCCCCCCTCGTACAGAAGGGGTTCACCTCCAAACTTCAGCAGGACATTGAGCAAACGATTCAAAAGAAGGAGCGCAATAAGTCCAAGGTAAAACMTCTTCTCTGCGTTGCTGGTTTAGGTACAGTCATGGCTGTTGTACTTCTTTTCCCATGGCATACCATGCATACACAAAGTGAGGCTGCTGCTCTCGAAGGGAAAATGATGCCGGCGGCAGTCACCGTCTCCACGCCCCCGCCTGCTCCAATCAACACAGCCTTGCTGATTGGATTACGGACGGAGCATGACGCTGCTACTAGTGGTGGCCAAGGGCGTGTGCTGTCGCCGCTTCGTTACAGCACCTATCGGACGATGCTCATAGCGCCCGTTCGCGGGCAATTACAGAAAACCTCCGAAGGCACTGGTATTTTGATGCCCTATAAGCAAAATTTCTGGAAAATCGACTCCCTCACTCATTTGACGAACAAAGGTGAGTCTCACTATTTATCTGCTCATTTGGCTGATCAGCCCATCAAGACAGAACGCTTCACAGAGCCAGAGGATCAAGAATTTAATCGCGTAGAAACACTATTGTTTGCTGGCAACCAGTACCTCTCCATTGCCGAGTCGGAGGCCGCTTGGAATGGCAATGCGCCCTATCATGCGGATCGCATCTGGGTGCGCACGCTCCCACAATTGAAGGAAGCACGTACTTTGCAATTCTACAAAAAGCCAGTGGACAAGAACCACGTGTCCTTAATGGATGTCTTTGGCACAAATACGAGTACGGATCTTGCGAGGATGTCGAGCATGGCAGACAATGCGATGAGCGAGGTATCGGGACAGAGTTGGACCGTGCAGCGTGAGGCAGGACAGTGGGTTGGCAAAGTTGCTGAAACGCCGAAAGCTAGTTTATCCAGACCTGATTCTTACGTACTGCGTGATTTCCCACGCCCATTGCCGGACAAAGTCGTTAATCACGACGAGATCTGTTGTTCTTGGACCAATATCAAGTCCTCGTGGCCGAAAGCTACGGATGCGCTAACCTCCCCCTTGGACGACATGCTTGTCATCTTCGAGGGAGATACACTCAAATTCTACTCCTATGGGCAAGCACCTGGCAGCATTCCCCAGCTTACCTTAGATCTGGAGCCTGGTGAACAGCTCGTCATGGCGCAATGGGCCACAGATCACTACGTTCAGGAGTGGATCGACAAGGTCGGGCGCTACCTGTCCACTGAGACAGAGTCTCGGCCCGCGGAAGTGGAAGCACAAGTGAAAACCCGCTAGATCATAAAACCCGCTGGTCCAATTTGGACCGAGCGGGTTTTATGTGGTTTGGGCTGGGCTGCGACTGCAGCCTCAAATGCAACTTCAACTTCACTCAGGGGCATCTCAGATGCTTTCAACTTCCTTTATTTACTCTACTACTAATTCTACTTTTACTACTACAGCAACTTACTACTTCTCTAGCTCATTAACTTCAACTTTTCTTCTCCAACTAAATTCTACTTTTACTACTATTTCTATTATTACTAATATTGCTTTACCATTTCTTACCATTACTCACTATTACTACTTCTACTTCTACTTCTACTTCTACTTCTACACCACAAGCTCCCCAGCCGCTCCCTCCGCACCTCAACAAATTTAACTGGATTTTAAGTAGCTAATATTGTTGATTTTCACTCACACGCGTGAATAACTGGATTTCCTGTAGGTAATTCCCGCCCAAATCGGCATTATCGCAAATCCCAGCCATTTTAGCTGTACTTTTTCCATCTATTCGTCTGATTCCATGAAATATCGCTGAATTAGCTGTATGTTTTCCATTTAGTTGATACCACAAGCCACTCAGCTACCTACTCCCCTGCAGCCTCCTGACTACCACTCTCAGCAACTAAGCCTTGTACGCATCCATAAAGCCCTGAACAAAACGGGGATCCCACTGGCTCCCCTTCCCGTCCGCGAGAATGGCCATCGCCTTCTCGACTGGCATTCCTTTCCGATACGGACGATCGGACGTCATCGCATCGAACGCATCGGCCACCGCAATGATGCGGCCGAACACTGGGATATCCTGGCCCTTCAGGCCATCCGGATATCCAGCGCCGTCGTAACGCTCGTGGTGCGAGCGCACGCCTGGAAGCAAGGGAGCCATCGCCTCAGCAGGCTCAATCTGTTTCAAAATCGATTCACCCAGATCCGGGTGACGCTTGATTTGCTCGAATTCCTCGTCGGTTAGTCGGCCATCCTTTAACAACACCGCATCGCGCACGCCGATTTTGCCGATATCGTGCAGCAGCGCTGTTTTGTACAACCAGTCAAGCTCCTGTTCGCTCAGGTTAACCGCTTGTCCAATTAACAAAGAGTACTTGGCGACGCGCGTTGAATGCCCTGCCGTGTACGCATCTCGCGCATCTAGAGCTGCCGCAAGTGTAGCGTAATAGCTTTGCAGGAGCTGATTGTTCATTTTTTCACKGGCATCGAGGCCCTTCACCATATGGTTAAAGCCCGCAATCAACCGCGAGAACTCATCCGAGTATAAGTCAGAGGCCCTTACTTTGAGATCACCTGACTGCACTTGCTTCATCACGCGATGTAAATCCTCAATAGGCTGTTGAATATCACTAGCCAGCAGGCGTGCTCCCAATGACGAGAAGCCAACGCCCAGCAAAAGAATAATTGCCGCCCATTTCCAATAATCAGCGATCAACTGGGACGAGTCTACACTTGTGCTCAACCGAATTTGCGTTGCTAAGCTAAAAAGAAATAGCGGCATCGTGCCGATGAGAAACGCACTCAGCTGAAACTTGCGCTGAATTGACACGATGACGCGTCCATCCAACGAGACGTCCTCCCCATGAGACTGCTGTCCTAACTCACGTATATGGATCAGCATGGGCCGAATGGCTTGCGCCGTCGTAAAAAACTCAAGCAACGCATGCATACTAGCAATCAGTATGGCACCAATGCCCGCCAGCCCAATGTAAAAAGCAGGCAGTGTCAACCACCCCCACGCAATCCCTAAGCTCGCCATGGTCATTGCTGGAATCGACAGCCCCAAAAAGTGCGGCCCCATGATCCGCATCACCGATAAAGCTGGAAAGCGATGCGTCTGTAAATAGGCTGCACGAATAGCTTCCAGCGATGGMTTCTCTTGCCCCATCATTTCGCGAATTGGCCCAATATGCCTCCGAAATACCAGAAACTCCGCAAACATCATGACACATAACGATAAAATCATAATAATTAATAAGCGGAACAATTCAACGCCCGATATCGTGAGCGTCGTCGAAATAATGACCCCGCCCACAACAAGCACAGCAATACCCGAACCCATCATATAATTTCGTAAAAGATCACGTAGAAATTTCCTATATATCAGCATACAACACCCGCCTCTATCAAAAACTTTCTTCACTGCGAAGTTGACTCGCGCCCCCTCTATTGTACCGTAATCTGGCAATTCCCGCTTGATATCTCTAATAGAATCGACTAACTTGCTAGCTGTTCTGGCAAAAGGAAAAAGCCACACTCTACAGTTAAGAGTGTAGCTTTGTTGTTCGATCCGCGCCCGCGCAGCCCCTCGCTACCCTTCCCGCTTCAACGTCGGGTCAGCATCATTTCCAAGGAACGCGCGTGCTAAGTCGGTCACGCTCTTGCCTGTGAGCGTCTGGGTGATCTCCGGCACCTGCGCGATCATTTTGGCAATATCGCCGGTGATACGGTTGACGCCAGATGTCGAACCGTCCTGTGAGATCACGGTGATCTTATCCACGTTGCTCAGCGGCGCCGCTATTTTCTCCGCCAGCTCCGGCAGGATGCGGAGAATTTCCACCGTCACCGCCGCCTGCGTGTACTGCTTGTAGGCCTCGGCTTTCTTCTCTAGCGCCTCTGCTTCCGCAAGCCCTGCTAGGCGCACAACCTCCGCGTTCGCCTTCCCTTTGGCGAGCTCCGCCTCCGCCGTGGCTTCGCCGCGCTTTCTCGTCGACTCCGCATCCGCCTCAGCCTCAAGGATTTGCCGCTGCTTGCTCACCTCGGCGCGCATGATTGCCGCCAGCTTCTCCGCTTCGGCTGGTTTAATAACAGAAGCCTCGAGCTCCTTCTGCTTCAGCTCGACCTCGATCTGGCGAACGGTTTTGTTCGCCTCCGCTTCCATCTGACGGATCCGTACCTGCTCCGTCACGAGTTGCTGTTGAATTTGCTTTTGCTTCAATTCATAAGCCAAATCCGCTTCCGCCTGACGACTCGTCGTCTCCTGCTTGAACTCTGCTTCCTTCATGCTGAGCTCCTTGCGGTACTGGGCTTCCTTCGCCGACGCCGCGCTCTCCGCTTCAATCGTCAGTTGATGGGCTTCCGCCTTGCGAATGGCCGACTCCTTCTCCGTATCCGCCTGCCGGATTTGAATATCTCGCTCGACTTCCGCTTTGGCAATGCTCGCGCTTTTGCGAATCCGCTCCACCTCAGGCACACCCAAATTCTCGATGTATCCTTGATCGTCCGCTACCCGTTTCAGCACGAAGGAAATGAGGTTGAGTCCCATTTTATCCAAATCCTCGGAACACGTTTCCCTCATCTTGCTGTTGAGCTCATCCGGGTTCTTGAGAATCGATTCCACCGTCAATTGCCCGACTAATCCCCGCAAATGCCCTTCTACAGAGTGCAGGATCATCGCTTCCCGCTCCGCCATCGAATGATCAAGGAATTGCTCAGAAGCCGTTGCGATCGCGATCGGATCACTTTGGATTTTGATCTGAGCGACAGCTTCAATTTTGAGACGAATACCTTGCAGTGAAAACATCGGCTGGTCTGGCTTCACGTCAAAACTCGTGAGCATCATCGAGATCGTTTTGTAGCTCTGAAAACCGGGGATGACGAACGTCCCGCCGCCTTGCACGACTCTTTTGCCCCCTAAACCAAACACGATCATCGCCTCATTCGGCGGTACTTTCTTATACGCTTTTACAATCGATGCTAGTAAGATAAAAACAACAACCACAATGGCAACAACCATGATAAGCACTGAATACATCATTCCTGCCTTACCTCCCTGTCATTCCTCTTTATTGTTTGAAGCAAAAATGGGCTACTCCAATTCACTAAATTCCGTCACCGTAGCCACACCTTTGCTCATGTTCAAAATAACAACCTTCGTCCCTTTCGCCAGGGACTCGCCATTCTCAGAACGAACACCGATGGAGCGCGTGGTTCCTTGGAGCACATACACCATTTCACCCATGCCTTTGCCCCTAATCGGAACTGTAAGCTTCCCCAACTGACCACTGAGCTCAAAATCGCTCTCCTTCATACTGTCATCATGCTTATAAATAACCTTCGCATACAAAAGAAAGAAGAGCCACGCCATCACTAACCCGGCAGCAATCGAAAAGAGAAGAATCAGTAAACCGCTTGTCATGCCAACTTTGTTAAGGATGTACCCCATGCCTCCGAACACCGTCAAACCCGCGAGCAATGAGGACATATTGAACCAAGATGGGCTGCTATGCCCGTGTCCATGTGTACCACCTGCATCGCCATGCAGCTCAAAGCTGTCCACACCGAAAAGTGTGATGAGCAGCGTAAGTACGAGACCTACCAAAAAACAAACAATAAACATCGTCATCATCAGCTTTACCTCCCACATAAATGTAGACGAAATTGGGAATAAAAGGTTTCGTTTCAAAGAAAAATCCCTTTGTATCGCATAAGGAGGAACGCAATTCCCCCTCATTAATTTTAAACACACAAAACGCATCCTTCTCATACTACTTGCGTATAATCATTCGATGACTTATCGTTAAATCTATTAAAACAAAAGGAGTAGATTATCCCATGCATTCAAAAAAATGGACTTGGTTAATTTCGGCAGCGCTGGTAATCATGATGTTGACGCTAACGGGTTGTCAATCAATACAAGGTTTGGAACTGGCGAAAGCCGTTCAGAATGGCGCGAATGTGAAGTCTTCCGAGTCGAAAGGTACTTTGCAGCTTGAGCTTGTCCCAGGCGATACGTCTAAGCTATCCGCGGGGGAAAAAGCCGCACTTGCAGCCCTGAAGGATGTGAAGATTGAGCTCGCAGTAAAAGCGCAGGACAGCCAACGTCTATCTGCTGAAGGGAAGATTATTTACAGTAAAGGTACTATCCCTTTCAATGTTGCCATGGAGGGTACGAAGGTCAACCTTAGTATTGAAGGTGCGAAACAGCCGATCGTTATTGATCTATTAGGCGGGGCTAATATTTCTTTCTTAAGTTTCTTACCTAAGTCCATCCAAGAACAATTCGGTAATAAATTACTTGAGATTAAATCAGGACTCATTGAACTTATTTTAGCAAATAGCACGGATCCTGCTAATCTAGCGATTACTTCGGTAACTGATAAAGTCAATAATGAATCGCTTTCGTTGCAAAAAGCACATATAGAGCTTAGCGGCACGGAATTAGCTTCCCTTCTGCAAAAGCTGCTAGCTAACGTTCTTGCCGACGAAGCTGGCCTCAAAAAAGTGCTTAGCCAATTGTACGATGCACTTGCTCCTGTGATTCAAGAACAGATCGCAGCTGGAGATAAAAGCATTACTTTGAGCCTGCTAACGAATAAAGATCTGACGCTTGGCTTTGTGTACTCCCCGATCCATGATTTCTTAGCGGGATTGGCGGATTCCATTGATCCAACGAAAGATATGTTTAGTGCGAAGGCATCGCTTCAAGCAGATCTTTTCATCGATAGTGACAAGCAAATTCGTAAGCAGAACATTGCGATCAACATGCCAATGACAGAATCAAACAATGGCGCTTCCGCGATTAAGATTTCCTATGTGAGTGAATCTTGGAATCTAAATAAACCGGTTACGGCTAGCAAGGTAGATACGGCCGGTGCACTTCAACTTAAACCAGATGCTACGGCAATCTTCAGGGTGCTTGCTACTTTAGATAAGCAATCCACGCTTTATAAAATGCTTAAAAACGATCTGCAAGTAACGAAAAAAGATATCAATATGGTTACCGACGGGTCTGGGGCTAAAGACGACGCGCCTCAACCATTCATTAATGCCAATGGCACGACGATGGTCCCGGTTCGCTTTGTTTCCGAACAGTTAGGTGCTGAGGTTGGCTGGAATGGTGATCTACGCCAAGTTACAATTACTGATTTCCTCACGGGGAAAACACTCCTTTTGACATTGGATAGCAAAAACGCAACTGTAAACGGCTCAGCTGCTCCTGAGCTGGAGAGTGCCGCTACATTGTCCGACAACTCAACGTTTGTCCCTATTCGCTTCATTGCTGAACAGCTTGGTTGCGTCGTTTCGTTTAACAATGAGACGCGTGTCGTCACGATCCACCGCGACTAAGTAATTTCTGAATAGGCGATCACCCTTTTCGTAGAGCTGAATAGTCTAGTAATGAACCTAGGCAGAAAGCCTGCTGCGAGTGCGCAGCTGAACGAGAAGGAGTGAGCGTTTATGTATACGAACCCTATGCATCCGCAAGGACCGCAAGGTCATCATGGGCACCAAGGACCTCATGTGGTGTACCAATCTGAGCCCAACTGGCAGCACATGATGAAGCACAAAAGAGACGCAGTCATGCATGCACTGCATCCACACATGGGCCGTAAGATTCGGGTGACAACAATTGATGGGCATACACATGAAGGTGTTCTTATTAATGCAGATGGTCATCACATGTATCTGCATACGGACCACCATCATGGCCACCATCAAGGTCATAACAGACCGATCTATACACCAGCACAGTATAATCAAATTATAACGCTCGTGCTTTTTGAACTCTTGGTTATTCTCCTGCTTGCCTAAAAAACTGAAAGCTCGCTCCTCAAGGCCTCTTAGGCTAAGGGAGCGAGCTTTTTTTACTTATTGCTGGATGAAGCGTTGGTAGGAGGCCTGACAGTCCTCATAGAGCCTTCCCTCGTCTGCTCCCGTCAGGTTACCTTTCTCCACGACGATTCGGCCGTTGACGACCGTGTAGTCGACCGCACGTTTGAGGCCTACTGTCCCCAACCACGACTTAGCGTCCGTATGCGTTCCGACCGCGTCTATCTGATCAACGCGCACCATGAACAAGTCTGCTGATTTGCCTACCTCCAGCGACCCAATGTCGGATCTACCCAGGATCTCAGCTCCGCCCCTCGTCGCTACTTTCAATAGATCATATCCGATTGGCGCAAATGCGCTGGATTGAAGCCTGTGCAGCAGGTAGGCGATGCGAAGCTCCTCCAGCAGATTCGAGCCATCATTAGAAGCGCTGCCGTCGACAGCCAAACCAACTGGAATGCCCATCTCCAGCATCTCCGGTACTCTGGCAATGCCAGAGGACAGCTTCATATTGGAAATGGGACAATGGGCGACGCCGGTCTTCGTCTGCGCGAGCAGCTTCATTTCATCATCGTTGAAATGAATGCCATGCGCATACCACACATCGGAGCCTACCCAGCCTAAGCTTTCCATATAGGCGAGTGGCCGCATGCCGAATCGTTCGAGCGTATAGGCTTCCTCATTCTTCGTCTCGGCGAGATGCGTATGGAGGCGCACGCCCTTGGCTCTAGCCAGCTTCGCAGATTCGAGCAAGATATCTGCGGACACACTGAACGGCGAGCAAGGCGCGAGTACGACCTGCCGCATCGAGCCTGCGCTGGCGTCGTGATACAGGTCAATAAGCCGCTCGCTATCCGCGAGGATCGTGTGGATGTCCTGCACGACGCTCATTGGCGGCAAACCGCCCTGATCCTTGCCCAGCGTCATCGATCCTCGCGAAGCCACGAAGCGTATGCCTAGTCGCTCAGCGGCTTCGAACTGTTTATCGATGAAATGCGCACTATGTTGCTCAGGAAACACATAATGATGGTCAAATACGGTCGTACAACCGTTCTTCATGAGGTCGGCAATTCCTGTTAGTGAACTGTGATAAACAGCGTCCGGCGTCAAACCTTTCCAGATCTCATACAGATAGCGGAGCCAGTCGAATAGCTCAAGCTTCTGCACCTGCGGCAGGTTACGTGTAAACGTCTGATACAAGTGATGATGAACATTAATGAGGCCAGGATACACGAACATATTGGACGCATCAATCAGTTGCGTGGAGGCATCCTTCGGAGATAACCCCTTCCCCATCTCTACAATGTGATTGCCCTCAATCAGCAAATCCGCATTCTCCAACACGCGGTCTTCTGCATCCACCGTTACAATCGCTTTCGCATTTTGAATCAAGATGGAACCCATCTCTTCAGCCTCCTCAAATAGAATAAGGGAACCAAAAAAATCCTAACCACAAACACAATATACGCATATATTGTGTTCGTAGTTAGGATTTAGGTTCCCAGTAGAGCCCCCGAACCAAATTATCGAGGTTATACGAACTATGAAATTTTCGCAAAGCTTTGGTTAAATTTAGGAATAGTATAGAGCACTTCCTAAGGTAGCGTCAAGAGCTTATCGCTGTCTGAAAATAACTTTGATGTTTTTTCAGAAAAGTGGAATAAGCTTCCTGATTAATGGATATATTATCAAAGCTGCGTTAATGATTAACAAGCTCTCTGGCAGGAATCACTTCCGCGAATGAGAAGCGCAGGCACAAATTATCTTTGGAGGTTTATGAACACATGGAAACAGGTACAGTAAAATGGTTTAACGCAGAAAAAGGATTTGGATTTATCGAAATGGAAGGCGGCAATGACGTATTCGTTCATTTCAGCGCCATTACAGGAGAAGGTTTTAAAAGCTTGGATGAAGGCCAACGTGTGCAATTCGAAGTTGTTCAAGGTAACCGCGGACCGCAAGCTGAAAATGTAGTCAAGCTGTAGTCCTTCATCACATATTGCTTCAACTGCTTGCGCGTCAGAGTCAATTATGACAAGGAGGAGTTCGATTGTACTTTTCAAAAAAATCATTGGAACCAGTACCGGAGGAACAAACCAGCATCTGGACCTGCAGCACTGATCAGTGCTCTTGCTGGATGAGAGATAACTTTTCATTCGCGGATAGTCCTGTATGTCCAATTTGCAATTCAT
Source organism: Paenibacillus sp. 2RAB27 (assembly GCF_052115445.1). Lineage (NCBI taxonomy): Bacteria > Bacillati > Bacillota > Bacilli > Caryophanales > Paenibacillaceae > Paenibacillus > Paenibacillus sp. 2RAB27. The sequence continues at coordinate 69,204 of NZ_JBFRGR010000023.1, read as the reverse complement.
CCATGGTCAAGGATTTAAAGATGCTCCCAACCTTATCGAACACAAGCAGCAGGCGATGAATCCGGCACCCAAAAGCCCCTGTCTCCATTGGAGACAAGGGCTTTTTTTCGATATAGGACTATTTCATAGGAATCCACTTATATTATCGTTCGCTGAAATGCTTCGCCCTGATACATCATCAAGGTATCTTCCTCACTCATATGAGGCGTGGCTAATACGAGAATTTTCCCCCACTCCAGCTCAGTTATGAGTCTGTCCGTCTCCGCTTCTGGCACGCCGAGCGCCAGGATCTTCGCTCTCAGCTCCTCGCCACGTGATCGGAACAGATTGGCGATCGACGTGAACAATCCTTCTTCGGCCATCGAAATCTGCTCTGCACCCGCATACTCCGCGACGTAATTAGTACCTTCAGCACTGTGTGTCAGAACATAAATATGATCCTTTTTAAAGCCTTCGTTATGCAGTTGTTGTACCTTGTTCTGCGTATCCTCAAGACTGGATGTCACACTTACTCTGGTATACGTCGTACTCATGGTAATTCCTCCTCGTCAATGGGTTTTATAGGGTGTATCCGTGTTACCTTGAGTTCGTTGCTCAGGTTACATGCTCACTAGAAACGTTGACGTCTTCCGAAAATCAGCGATACTACGAACATAATAAGGAAGACGAAGAACAAAATTTTGGCGATACCTACTGCTGTTGAGACAATCCCAAAGAATCCAAAAACACCTGCAACTAGCGCAATTACAAGAAACGTCATAGCCCATCCTAGCATACCCAACACCTCTCTCTTCCTTTTCGTTAGTGTTTATCTTGCTATGCCTTCTATTACCCAGACCAGCAAAGGTTGAAACAGGCCTTTAAACGAATTTGATCAAAAACGACTATGCTGTCAACTAAGAACGTGTACGTTATTCTAGAGGTATGACATCTAAGCATGCATGTGTTTGTGGCCTAGGGGTAAGCGAAGCTTACTCTTTATTGAATAAGACCGGATGAGCTAGGGTGAACGAGTTGGAGTTGGAGTTGAGGTTGAGGTAGAAGTAGAAGTAGAAGTAGAAATAGAAATAGAAATTGGAGTAGAGGTAGATATAGCAGTTGGAGTATGGAGTGCTGAAAGTTTCGTAAACTCTCCTGTGTTCCAGATGAATAGATGGATTTCCTACAGTTAAATCATGAGTTTTTCTGATCAAACGCTGAATAGATGGAAAACCTGTAGTTAATTTCACCCATTTTACCCAAGCTGATCAAAAGAGGCCGTTTTACCTACATGTTTTACAGTTAAATCGAATTTCCKAGAGAATCTCGAATAAATAGCTGTATTTTTTCCAGTTATCCCCCCTCTCTCATCCCCGAAAAGAAAAAAAGCGCCCCCGCCACATACATGGTTTTGGGGACACCTCTTCGATAACAAGGCTATGATTTCTTACGGTATATACGCTCATGTGGCACAAAATCATCATAGTGCACACCCTCAGGCACGTGGAGAATATACTCTTTCTTCCCGAGACCCAAGTAACCTTGCGGGGTTAAGCTGCTGTAAAACAAACTGTGCACCTGCTGCTGCAGTTTCGGATCGAAGTAGATCATCACATTCCGGCAAAGTATCACATGGAACTCATTAAAAGAGCCGTCTGTCACCAGGTTGTGCTGGGCAAACATCATGTTTTCTTTCAGCTGCGGTTTAAAATAGGCATACTGATGATCCGCCGAGTAATACTCCGAGAATGCTTTGGTGCCGCCAGATTCCAAATAATTCGTCGTATACAGCTGCATCTGCTTCAGCGGGAAAGCGCCTCTTTGCGCCGATACAATGGCTTGCTCATTCATGTCAGTGGCATAGATTCGCGTCTTCTCTGCCAAGCCCTCTTCTTGCATGAGAATCGCCATTGCATAGGCTTCCTCGCCTGTAGCGCAACCTGCGTGCCAGATACGAATCTCCGGATAATCCCGTAGTTCCGGCACGACTTGAGTGCGGAAAGCATTGAAGAAGCTCGGATCTCGGAACATTTCTGTCACGCGAATCGACATATCGCTTAACAGTTTATCTACGAATTTCGGCTCATGCAGTACTTTTTCCAGAAGCGCTGTTATCGTTCGCAGTTTTTCCATCTTCATTCGATTCAGAATACGTCTGCGTAAAGAGGAGCGCACATAATGTCGGAAGTCGAATCCGTACATTTGATATAAACCCTCTAGGAGCAGATTAATCTCAATATTTTCCCGCTCATCGTCAGGCGGCTCTTGGGGCTCGTTCCATCCATCCTGAGGATCACGTGTCAATGCTTCTTCACCTGCTTCGTAAGCCACACTCGCATCAGCGAGAAGAGCTGTTCCATCTGCAACGGCTTCGTAATATAGTCCGATGCTCCCGCTTCGAGACATTTCTCTTTCTCGCTCTTCATCGCCTTCGCTGTCAGTGCAATGATCGGTACATGGCGCAACTCCAGACCTTCCCGTATCTCTTTCATGGCGTCGTAACCACCCATAACTGGCATCATGATGTCCATTAATACCAAATCGTAATCTGGCTTCACAGTTAACAGTTCGATGGCTTCCTTGCCATTCTCGGCGACAACGACCGTTACCCCCTTTAATTCCAAAGCGCTGACGAGCGCAAAAACATTACGGGCATCATCATCGACAAGCAGCACTGTCTTTCCTTCGAACAGTTGCGCATCCGTGTGGATCGGCTCATCTAGGGACGGCCCAGCTTCGCTAAAGAAACTCTTCGAATAGGAAGATCCTCCCTTATACGAATTCTCTTGCTCACTTGAAGCCGCAATCTGATCTTGTGCGAAGGAACTACCAGGGTGAATCAGGCCTTCCTTGCCGTTGGGAATATACAGGGTGAACGTAGAGCCTACCTGCAGCTCACTCTTCACAACAATCGTCCCCCCAAGTAAGCGAGTAAACTCGCGGCAAATAGATAATCCCAGCCCAGTCCCGCCATACTGACGATTAGTTGTACCATCCACTTGTTGGAACGCTTCGAAGATAATATGCTGCTTATCGATTGGAATCCCAATACCCGTATCTTTAATCGAGATGGCAAGAACCGTTTCCTCTGGATCTCGGTGGAGAAGTTCTTTAATCCGCGCGGATTCCGCAAGCGCTATTCGCATGGAAACGGACCCTATTTCGGTAAATTTAAACGCATTCGACAACAGGTTCTTCAGAATTTGTTGCAGTCGTTGACCATCCGTCACGATGACAGACGGCACATCAGGCTCAAGAATAACATGGAAATCAAGCGCCTTCTTAGCGGCTACCGGTGCGAACATAAGCTCCATAGACTGCGGTAACTCCGTCACATTCACTTCTTCCTGCATAATCTCTATTTTCCCAGCTTCAACCTTGGATAAATCCAGAATATCATCGATGAGCGACAGCAAATCATGACCCGCGGCATTCACCACTCGCGAATACTCCACAACCTCGGACATTTGCATGTCTCCGTTACTCTCTGCTAGCATTTGCGAAAGAATCATGATGCTATTCAGCGGTGTTCGTAATTCATGGGACATATTAGCCAAGAAGTCGGACTTGTACTGCGAACTTGTCTTTAACTTCAAGGAATACTCTTCGAGTTCATCTTTGGCCTTCTCGAGCTCCGTCGCTTTCTGCTCGGCAAAATGGTTCTGCTCCTCCAGAAACTCATTCGTCATCCGAAGCTGCTCTTGTTGCATCTGCAGCTCTTCCGACTGCGTCTGAAGCTCCTCGGATTGAGCTTGCAGCTCCTCCGTCAGCATTTGCGACTCGGAGAGGAGTCGCTCCACTTCCATACGGCTGCGCACACTCGTAATCGCGGTCCCAAACTTCTCTTGCAGAGAGTCAATCAGAGTCAGATGCTTCGACTCAAATTGATGAAGGGAAGCTAATTCAATAACAGCCTCCGTTCTTCCATCAACAAGAATGGGTGCGACTAGTAAGCTGCGCGGCGTTGAAATCCCGAGACCTGACGTTATTTTCACATGATTATCAGGCAGGTTATCCATGAGGAAGATTCGCTTGTCGATTGCACATTGTCCAACCAAACCTTCACCTGATTGAAAACTTGCACTTGCATGATCTTGTCCAGAAGCGGCGTATCCTGCAATTTTGACATAAGAAAGCTGCCCCCCCTCATAATGTTTCAGGTAGACAACGCCATAACTGGCCTCTAACATGGGAGCAAGCTTCTGAATAAAAGCCTCACTCAGCACAGTTATATCACGTATACCTTGATACAGGGTGGACACCTCGGTAATACTGGATTGAATCCAGCTCGTTTTCTCCAAACTCGCCAATAGCCCGTTCGTGGCTTCGGCCAGCTCACGAATCTCATCATTCGTCCTCACTTCAATCCGTGAGGCCAGATTGCCCTCCATGGCCGTGATATCACGAATTTTCCGTGTAACTTGTTTGATCGTGTTTGTTATCGAATTCGATAGAATCAAAGCTACAACTATAGCAATAATCGAAATAAGGCCTAAAATAGTAAAAAGAACAACTCTAAGATTATAGTTGCTTTTGGAGATTTGCTCGACTCTTGTGGAAGTAAGCACTTTCTCTGTGACGAGGAAGGTATCCAATTGCGTCCGCAGCTGATCCATCGTTTTTTTGCCTGTATTCTGCTTAAAAAATTCATTGATAGCAGCCRTATTGTTATCTTTTTTCATACGAATAACGTACTCTCCGCTAGTTTTCAACCAACTCTTAATGGTCTCTTCGATCCCCTCCAGGCTTTGCATTTGGGAGGGATTATCACTGATAAGTTGATGAATATGATCATACGTCACCTGCCAGTTGCGACTGCCTTCATAATAAGAGTCAAGATACTGTTCATTACCTGTAATCACAAAGCCACGCATGCCTGTTTCCATATCAAGTACGTTTTTCAGTAAACTATGCAACTGATCATGTACGTCCATATCATGCGAAGAAACATAGCTAACTTCTTTCTGCAGATCGGTCACGCGACTACTTACGACCAAGAGTGCTAGACCAAGGCAAATAAGAATGAATACATAGCCAAGCATAATCTTGGGTTTAATTTTAAGAAGGGAAGTAAACATAGGAAAGTGCCTCCTGGTACAGTTGGTAGAAAATGTAAGAATATTACATTATACAAACCTACTATACCACATTTTCATCCCCCCTAGCAGGTAGCTAACCTCTATACTTTCGATGTTAAGGCTGTTTTTAATTTCATCATCGCCCTCTTCTGAATACGAGATACACTCATCTGAGAGATGCCTAGCTGATCTGCAATATGTCGCTGGGACTGCCCCTCTTGGTAGATCATCCCAATGACGGTACGTTCCTCTTCCTTCAAACAATCCATAGCTTCAGCAAGGTCCATACGGTGTTCTATGGCTTGATAGTCATCAGAGGTACCTGCAATCATATCCCCAATCGTGGCCCCATCCCCCTCACTTGTGAGCGGGGTATCAAGGGATGTGTAGTGATAATAATCGCGGCCGGCTAAGATTTCCATGGTTTCTTCAGAACTCATCTCTAGATAAGCTGCTATTTCCTCCACATTCGGCGAGCGCTCCAGCTTAGCCGTCAGTTCGTCCAACGCACGCCCCATCTGCGCTCCCTTTTCCTTAATACGTCTCGGAACTTGTATGTACCAGGATTTGTCACGCAAATAATTTTTGAGATGACCGATGAGGCTTTTCATCGCATAGCCTTCAAAAGGCACTTCCATCGCATGGTCATACTGCGTAAACAACCTGAGCATCGACATCTGACCAACTTGAAAGAGGTCTTCATAGAGGTCAGGGCGGCTTCGCGACATTTTGGCTACTGCCATTCGAACGATCGGTTCATAGTGTAAGAGCAATGCGGTAGCTGCCTCTTGACAACCGGTTTCCTTATAAATCTTCTTCTTTTCGTAGATATCATATAAAGAGTCGGAGGAAGAGACAGTTCCCTTCGCATTCATACAATCTCCTCTTTTCTATACACCTGCTTGGTCAGAATGACCTTCGTTCCTTGGCCTCCGCGAGCAAACACCTGCACATCATCCATTAAAGCTTGCATTAGAAAGAGACCGAGTCCCCCGACCGAAGCTTCTTGAATCGATTTGTGGTGCAGCGTTAATTCTTCAGGAGCCGTTTGAACATAATGAAAGCTATCGCCTTCATCCTTCACCGTTATTTTCATATAGCCCTCGCTAGGCTCAAATTGAATCTCTACGATGCCCGGCTCCCCCTCTGCATAAGCATGAAGAATGGCATTATTGCAAGCTTCCGCGACAGCAACTTTCATATCTTCAATATCTTCAAAGGAGAAACCGGCTTTGGTTGCAACGCCGTATAACGTGAGTCGAACAATATCCAAATATTCCGCTTGTGCAGGTATGGTCAGGCCAATGTATGGGCTCATATGATTTCTTCTTTCCTTTCAGTTACACGTTGATTTTCTCTTAAGCTGCCATTGTTATGCAAGTAACTGGAAACGCCAGTGATATCGAATAATCGTCTAACTTTAGCTGGAATATGGTCGATCTGGAACGCTGCGTGCATAGCAGCCCTGACTTTAATCGCGGAGACGATGAGCCCTATTCCCGTGCTGTCTATATATTTTAACTCCTTTAAATCTAGGACGAGTGCCTCTTCCTCTTTTCTAACCACCGAGTCCAGCACATTCGCTAGCGAAGACGCTGCAGAGAGATCGAGCTCCCCACTGAGATATATCCTATTTTCTTTCCCATCCGACTGTTTATAAAACATAAATTTACGTATAGCGTTCACGTGATGACCCCTCCTATTTAATCGTACCGGCTTGCGGTGATGACTTCTTCACTTTGATTTTATCCCAAATCTCGAGCGTCATGGTCGCTCCTTGCAGAATAGCCTTCAACTTCCCATTCAGCGGGGATGTTTTCCCAGACGTTTCTATTGGCTTGACAGAAGCAATCAGGGCTGAAGCTGATTGTTTAACGGAAGAAGATAGCTCATGAAGTACTTGACCAACATCCTGCACCGTTCCAAAAAGATGATTAAGTGTGGAAAGTTTCATTCGCATATCGATCGCAACCTCATTCGTATTGAGAATGACATCCTTCACATCAGAACTGATCTCCGTCACTTCATTTTTCATCTGTCCCATTGTTGAGGTTATCTCATCAAGGGAATGCTTCAAGGATTTTAAGGTTTGGATCAAATAAAAAACCAGAAACACAAACGCAACTGCTACAACACATACACTTATTTGAAGCAACATGGGAATCCCTCCTATTGTGCCTTGTTATTACGTAGTTACCCAAGTTAGAGAAAGTTGAAACACATGAGGCACAAAATATGTTCATCTAAAATTAACTGTTTCACTTCGCCCTCGTAAGGGTACTTATTTCTTGTAGACACAAATAAATCAATTAAGTGGAGGAATGATCATGGTGAATACGACTACGATAACGAAGGCTAGCCCGCTAACAGACATGCTCGATAAACAGGTCGCCAACTTCTCAGTACTCTATATGAAGCTGCATAATTATCACTGGTATGTGAAAGGTGAGAATTTCTTCACCCTACATATCAAGTTCGAGGAATTGTACACGGAAGCCACACTCCATTTGGACACGATAGCAGAGAGAATGCTTTCTCTACGTGCGATCCCGACTGCCACCCTGAAAGAGCATCTGCAAATGGCTTCAATCAAAGAAGCCAAGAAGACGGAAAGTGATGCTAATCTCATGGTGGAACAACTCGTTGATGATTTCACTATGTTATGCTCCGAATTGACCGAGGGGATCCAGCTGGCCGAAGACCAAAAGGATCAGCCTACAGCCGATATGCTCATTACCATCCGCTCCTCCTTGGAGAAACACAGTTGGATGCTAGCCGCCTATCTCGGCAAATAGGATAGGAAAGAAAAACCACGGTTTGGCGGTTATTCCGTCATTCCGTGGTTTTTGCTGTGAACATATTTAACTAAAGTAACCTCGGTGCCACCGCTTGTGTCGACCAGGACTTCATCCATTAACGCTTCCATCAGATAAATGCCCAGTCCACCCGTGCTAAGCTCACTCGGCATCGTCCCCGCGAAGGGACTCGTTTGCCGGCTTTCCCTAGACGCCTCGTAGCCAGTACCGTTATCCTTTACCTTCACCCGAAGTGCATCATCGCTAAGTTCATAACTAATGTCGATGTGACCGCTGCCATCTTCGGGCTTCGCATGCAAAATAGCATTATTACAAGCTTCAGATACGGCTACCTTCATATCTTCAATGTCTTCATATGAGAAGCCCAGTTTCGTTGCTACACCATACAAGCTAAGTCTTACGATCTCCAAATGCTCCGCTGCTGCTGGAATATGTAAGCGAATGACCTTCATACGCTGCCTTCGATCCCTTCATTCAGAAATCCAGTAATCCCCGTCAAATCAAACAACTTCCTTATCCCTGGCGGAATATCATGAACGGCGAATGGCGCTTTGATTTCATCGCGAATTTTCAAGGTAGATACCACAATGCCAATCCCCGTACTATCGATATAGCCTAAATGCTTCAAATTGAGAATTAATGCCTTATCTTCACGATGAATGACGGCCTCAAGTGCCTGGCGAAAGGCCTGTGCTGCTGCCAAATCAAGCTCCCCACGCATCATGAGCTGTATTGACTTCTCTGATTCTTCAAGATCAATTTGAAATCTTTCTGAGGACATAAGCCACACTCCCTAGTCATTATTGTCTAAATCCTACCAAGACCACTGTTAGTATTCAAGTTTCATTGAATTGTGCAAGCTAGGAGGCAGAGATCATGACTAAGCACATGTCATCCTGCGAAGGGCCGTTCATCGTTGTAGGAGTAAGCCTTTCGACTAGTCCTTCTGGGTCGTGACCATTCATATCCTGGAGGCTGCCCTTGATTTGAGCCATACCATCATGCTCCTCATCTGCGATCCATTCCGTCAACCCATCCGTATATAAGACAATCCGAGCTTGTTTCTCGTAGGTCGCGTACCCTTTGGTAATCTCAATCCCTTCAAAAAAGCCAATTGCACAGCACCCTTCAGAGAGCAGCTGCACTTCGCCATCGAGCACAGCAACGCCTGTTGGATGGCCTGCATTCACATACTCAATGGTACGCTGCTCGGTATCAAGGACCAGATAGATCGCGGTAAAGTAATAATTAATAAGACTATCCGTGACATGGAGCTGATTCATTCGCCGATTAAGCTCTTGCATCACTAACTCAGGATCGCCTTTCCCCATGATCGTATCCTTCAATGCCGAGTAAATGTACATACATACTAAGGATGAAGAAATACCATGCCCCATCATATCGAGCAAAATAATGCCATACCGATTTGGCCCAATCGGGTACCACGCATAAAAGTCTCCCGCCAGCTCTGACGATGGCTTATACACAGCTGAAATCTCGATGTGCTCATTCTTCAGCGGGTGACTAAGTACACTAAGCTGGACTTGTTTGGCCAAATCAAGCTCATACTTAATCCGCTTATCTCGCTCTTTATGCCAATCCTTCTCCTGTTTCAAGCGAAGAGTTGAACGAATCCGCGCCAGAAGCTCCACCTTGTTAATCGGTTTCATCACATAATCGAGCGCTCCTGCATCCAATGCCTCCGCCAACTTATTGGAATCCCCCATCGCCGTTACGAAAATGATCGGAATATCCCTTAACCGCTCATCAGCTTGTACCTTACTACATGCTTCTACCCCATCGATTTCCGGCATCATCATATCCATAAGGATCAGATCAACCGTTACTTCCTCCTGATCGGGCGTATCCATACCAAGCAAGTGATAGAGCTCTCTTGCCGAAGATAGCGTAATTAAATCCGTGTAGCCGGCTTTCTCCAAAATTTTTTCAATAATTAATAAATTCGTCTTATTATCATCCACAATGGCAATACTCATCGCACTAACCCCTTTCGGGTAAATAGGAACAGAGTCCCATAGGTATAATCTATCACATATACTCTATAACCCTATCGCAAACAATTCAATCAGATAATGAAGAATTTTGTCTATATCAACCAAATATCCCCATTTCTCAAGATGTAAATAAACATTGCAGGGTAACATTTGTACTTTTCCTGTTTCAATATGTTTCTAAACGGGTACATCCCAGTATGGACGTGTAACAAACACCAAACCCCAAACTAAAGGAGAGATGACGTATGAGTGAAGCAGTCGAGACGAACAAAGGTGGATTATTGTTAGGTCTAGTGATTGGTGGTGCTGTCGGCGCGATAACCTCATTGTTAATTGCCCCTAAAGCGGGGTCGAAGCTGCGCAAAGACCTCTGGAGCACCTATCGGACCTGGCAGGATAAAACGAAAGAAATCGCCTCCACTGTATGCGAAAGTTCAAAAAACCTTGCAGACACCGTTAGCCAAAAAACAGAGGACATTGTCGATACAGCCAAAGAAAAAACAGAGAACCTTGTCGATACAGCTAAAGAAAGTCAGCATCGTGTCACAGACTCGATCCAGGCAGCGAAAACAACCTTCCAAAATAATTAACACCAGTTGTACTGGGGTCGTCCCCAATAAAGGAGTGCTTTTCGATGGACAAACATACCTTGCATCAACAATTAACTGACCTTGGACTTGAACGTATGGAATACGTCGAAAAGTCCGTATACCGTATTGATATCTATAACGATGCCACCTCAGCGGCCTATCCGCTGACGTTAACCACGATAACCTCAGAGCTTGGGAATACATCCGTGCATTTCCATGAGGCTGATTTTGCAGACAACCAATTCGTTCCCCTTCAAGTTCGCCGAGCCGCGCTGGATAAATTAATTGAGCTTGAGCAGATCTGTAACGGATCGACCGGTAAATCCATTGAAGAAGCCAACAATGGCTCTATGGCTCAAAATATGGATGAAATGAAGAAACTCGGGAACGAAATGAAGCATATGAAAACCAATAGCGAGCTCATTGAGAACGATATGGTTCCTGATCCGATGCAGAAATAGGTTGGAGAGGTGGAGAGACTAGGCAGAGTCGGAGAGATGCAGAATAGTTGCGATTAAGCGTACATGGGCAAAGATGCAAAAGAGCACGCATTTTCGAGGAAACCCGCTTAACATAGGCAAATACGTGCGAAAGTGCAACCTTTAGGACCGAAAAGGCTCCAATAGATGCATGCTGGCAGAAATAGTTGCCTATTTGCACGCATGTCAGATTAGGTGCTTCATTCGATAAAAAAGAGTGTACTTTTGCAATTCTCATGCTTCACAACTGTATACATCAAGAAGAGGGTATCCCGCCACATACGTGGCTTGGGGATACCCTCTTCCCTATGTTCCAGCCTTATGCCTTCGGATGCACCATATCCGCTGGCTTCACGTAGCTGTCGAATTGCTCTGCCGTCAAGTAGCCGCTGCGCATCGCTGACTCCTTCAGCGTCAGCCCTTCCTTATGCGCTTGCTTCGCAATGCTGGCTGCCTTCTCATACCCGATATGCGGGTTGAGCGCCGTAACCAGCATAAGAGATTGCTCGAGATTGCGCTGAATCACCCTGCGATTCGGTTCCATGCCCGCGAGGCAATGGTCATTGAACGAGCGCATGCTGTCGGCCAGCAGTCGCACAGACTGCAGGAAGTTGTGTATGATTACGGGCTTGAACACGTTCAGCTCGAAATTGCCTTGGCTAGCGGCGAAGCCGATGGCCGCATCGTTGCCCATCACCTGGCACACGACCATCGTCATCGCTTCGCTCTGCGTGGGGTTGACCTTGCCCGGCATGATCGAACTGCCGGGCTCATTCTCCGGAATCGTGATTTCACCGATTCCGCAGCGGGGGCCGCTCGATAGCCAGCGAACATCGTTGGCTATCTTCATTAAGTTCGCCGCCAGCGCCTTCAGCGCGCCGTGGGCGTAAACGATCTGATCATGGCTCGTCAGCGCATGATACTTGTTCTCCGCCGAGACGAAGCGCGTGCCCGTCTCGCGAGTCAGGGCTTCGGCGACGCGGGCGCCGAATTCGGGATGCGCGTTCAGCCCCGTGCCGACGGCGGTGCCGCCGATCGCGAGCTCGCGCATCGTATCCACGGCGCTGCGCACCATGCGCGACGCCATATCCAGCATCGCCCACCACCCGCTGATCTCCTGACCCAGCGTCAGCGGGGTCGCGTCCTGCAGGTGGGTGCGGCCGATCTTGACGATGTCGGCGAAGGCCGACATCTTGGTGTGCAGCGTCGCCTGCAGCCCCTCCAGCGCAGGCAGCAGTTCTTGCTCTACCGCGATGACACCGGCAACGTGCATCGCGGTCGGGAACGTATCGTTCGAGCTCTGCGAACGATTCACATCATCATTGGGATGGATGCGCGAAGCGCCATCTCCGAGCAGTTCGCTGCCGCGGTGGGCGATCACCTCGTTGACGTTCATGTTTGACTGCGTCCCGCTGCCCGTCTGCCAGACGACAAGCGGGAACTCGTCGTCCCAGCGGCCTTGTACGATTTCATCCGCCGCTTGCGAAATCGCCTCCGCTTTCTCCGGCGGCAAGCCGCCGAGGTCGCGGTTAACGTGAGCAGCTGCTTTTTTGAGCAGCGCGAAGGCACTTATCAAGCGAGGCGGCATTCGCTCCGTGCCGATTTTGAAATTTTCGAAGCTGCGCTGGGTCTGTGCCCCCCACAACTTATCCACAGGCACTCTGATTTCCCCCATGGTATCACGTTCTATGCGATAGTCTTGTGTCATAATTTCCCTCCTTGGTCCTGTCAGACTACTTCTATTTTACTTAGTACTGTACCCACTACTACCCAAACTTGGGTACATATAAACACGCCTCGCATAGTTTCCCCAAATGTTGGAACCTTATGAGTCACTGCTGGTTATCCCGCTAGCAGGAAAGTTATAATAGGTAGACTACTCATTACAAAGGAGATCACTTATATGGAAACGAAGTTAGCGATCATCGTTCGCTCGACTGAAATTGATGTGAACGGACATGTAAATAATGCGAAGTATTTGGAGTACCTCGAATGGGGACGTGAAGAGTGGTATGAGACGTGTGAGCTATCTTACGAGACTTTCGGTGCCCTCGGTATTCAGACGGTAACTGTTAATATCAACATTAATTACCGAAAAGAGTGCAAGCAAGGAGAGCACCTGACCGTGAGTTGCCGCCCTGAGAAGATTGGCAACACCAGCTATGTGCTTCATCAGGAGATTCGCAATGAGCAAGGTGAACTTTGTGCAGATGCCCTTGTGACCAGCGTGACGATGGATAGCATAACGCGCAAAAGCCGGGAAGCCCCGGCGGCATTAAGGAAGTATTTTATTTAATCGGCCTGCCCCCAGCGAAGGGCGCGTTAGCGGGCAACTCCCCAGTGGCGGCGCATCCGGAATAAATACAGTCAGTTTCCGCATGAAATAACAGGACTCTGGAAAATGAAATCTAATAATTGAGTCAATGTTAGAGGCACAGCAGGAACCCCTTGTATCCAAAAGGAGAGCTGCCCTGCAATAGAGTCTCCATTACATGCGTTTGCAGCATCTCCAAATTAGTTGTAATTATGCATCATACAGCAATGCCATTGGCCAAATTTGCATAGGCAATCACATACCACCTGTGGATAACTTTTGGCCGATCGGTGTCGGAAGTCCGTCCATGCTCGTCATATTTTTCTTTTGCCAATAGGCGTGCAATCCTTCATCCCCTTGCTTCGCTGCCCAATTTTGCAGCGTATTCCGCTCACCCTCATAGGTGTAAAAAGGAACGCTGAATCCGCAGGATGACTTCACCTCGTGAATGTCAACGACCATGATTTGCCGCACCCCTGGCAGCAATTCGAACTTCGGCGCCAACCGATCCCACTCGTCAGATCCAGACAGTATCACACGGCCTTTGCCATACAGCCTGATAATCTGAGGCGGACCTTCGATAGCCATGAACATGATGGTGATGCGGCCATTTTCCGCAAGATGCGCGCTGGTTTCATTCCCACTCCCTGTTAAATCCAGGTAAGCCACTTGATTGACCGATAGAATCCGCAGCACATCGTGCCCCTTCGGCGAAATATTGACATGCCCTTCCGCTGATAATGGTGCTGAACCAACGAAGAAGATATGTTGCTTGGCGATAAATGCCTCATGCTCCGGTAACAGTGCCTCGAACGATTTTCCCATGTCACACTCACCTCTTTCCATTTTCTACTATTATGCGCCCCTCGACTCTATTTGTGAAATACATTAATTAATCCTATTCTATAGGTTTTACCTATAGAATGGCGTGTCCGTGATTGATCATATCCTTATTGATAACTTTTACATATTTCTGGAATTCTCAGGTTAAAGTAAGGAGAACTGATGATGAAGGAGGGAAAACGCGTGAGACAACATCCATCGATTGAAGCGGCAGAGCCCTATTTCAACCAACTGTTCTCCGAGCAAAGCGACTTTCAATCGAAACAATTACTCATTGGAGGAACAGTCTTTAAGCTGTTCTATTTCGACACGTTGGTCGATTCAACTCTCGTTCAAGATTTTATTCTGAAGCCGCTGTTTCTCCGCCCTCCGGATTCTGTCCGTGATGCCGTGACGATTCTCGACTATGCTGAAACGGAGCATTTGGAGGAAGCGGTTCAAGCCATTTTGTACGGTAAGGTCGTACTGTACCAAGAGGGAGACAGCAAACTTTACCTGCTTGGGGTGGATTTAAAGAAGGAGCGCTCCATTAATATCCCGACCAATGAACGGGTTTTACGCGGTGCGAATGAAGCGTTCATTGAGAATATAGATACCAATATCAACCTGATGCGCAAGCTAATCAACTCTACGGAATTCGTCGTCAAAACCTATACGATTGGGCGGCTCTCACGAACGAAGGTAGCTGTCATGTACATCAAGTCAATTGCGCAAACAGCGATCGTAGAGGAAATAGACCGACGGCTTACAAGCATTGACATTGACTATGTCGAGGCGCCAGGATTCATCGATGAGCTAGTCCGGGAGAAGAAATTCAGTCTATTTCCACAACTGCTCATTACAGAACGTCCAGACCGCGCACGCGCTTATTTAATGGAAGGGAAAGTCGTTATTGGAACAGCAGGGTCACCAGACACAATCATCCTACCGGTAACGTTTTGGTCTTTCTTTCAAAGTCCTGATGATTACCAAATCAGTTGGCTGATCGGCACTTTTCATCGCCTTTTGCGCATTATCTGCTTCTGTCTTACGATTAGCTTGCCTGCCGTTTATGTGGCAGTCAGTGCCTTTAATCCACAGCTGCTACCCATCAATTTCGTTAACACGTTGCAAAGTTCACTGAAATTCGTCACGTTCCCGCCGGTTCTCGAGACGCTCTCGATGATGTTCATGCTTGAAATTTTAAGAGAAGCGACCATTCGGCTAGCGAGTCCCGTGGGTCAAACGATCGGCGTAGTAGGTGGTATTGTAATCGGAACGGTGGTTGTGCAGGCCAATTTGGTTTCCAATACCATTGTTATCGTAACGGCTTTAACGGGACTCGCCTCCTTTGTTCTGCCTTCTTACGAGATGAGCAGTGCGGTTCGCCTGTTAAGCTATCCTGCGCTCCTGCTTTCCTCCATGTTCGGCTTATTTGGCCTCGCCTTCTTCTTCATGATGATTTGTATCCATCTGTGCCAAATGACAACACTAGGACTCCCTTACTATACGCCCCCCTTCTCCTTTCGTGATACGAAGGATACGCTGTTTCGGGCACCGATTTGGAGCTTGCGTAAGCGCCCTCTAGGCACGGTTGCAAGCAATCGAATAAAGATACGAAATCCAAGGAGTTGGAAGCGTTGAGAAAGGAAGAGACCATCTCGGGAAGACAACTGATCTCGCTAGTTGTTATGGTTCAACTCGGAACCGAAGTCTTATCCCTACCTCATGTTGAAGCTGACGTTGCAGGCAAAGATACATGGCTGGCTGTCTTGCTGGCTGGACTAGCCGCACAAGTAGGCATCATATTGCTTTGGTGGCTTGGCAGCCGATACCCTACGCGTAACTTTTATGCCTATCTCCCACTGATTGTAGGTAAACCGATTGGAGCAAGCATCAATTTGATTTTCGGATGCTATTACACCTTTTCCGGCCTCTTGTTGACCTTACTTTATAGTGACATTTTAAAAAGGTGGCTGTTTCAACTCACGCCTAGGTGGGTTCTCATTCTTATGCTTCTCCTTGTGTGCGGTTATGCGGCTACGTCAACGCTGAGGCAGCTTGCTAATATCTCGCAAACCTTTATGGTGTTTGCTTACATCAGCTTTTTGCTAATCGTATTTAGCGGATTCTACGGTCTAGATGTGAGAAACTTGCTGCCGGTTTTGCAAGATGGCTGGTATCCGATTATGAAGGGCGTTTACACCGCATTTAGCGCTTATGTCGGTTATGACCTGCTCCTTTATGCCTACCCATACGTACAGACCCCAAGCAAAAAAAAGCTGCTTCTTTGGATGTCACTGGCGAACGCCTTCACTGGCGTGTTCTATATTGCCGTTTGCCTGATCTGCTCTATGAAGTTCAACTTAACTCAGCTTACGCTTATTCCAGAACCCATCATTTTTATATTAAAGAACTATCAAATCCAGATCTTGCAGAGCATTGACATCTTGTTCCTCATCTTTTATGTATGCATCGTATCGGCAACGGTCTATGTGTATTTCTTCATGGCTGCTAAAGCATTCGTACATTTACGCAGTCAAGGTTTGGGGAAGCAGCATGTATGGGTATGGACGATGGTTGGCGTTTGTCTGATTGGAGGTTTCTTTATGAGGAAGCGTAACGACATTCTGCAGTTTTCCTCGATTCAGGACATCGTGTCCATCACCTTGGTCGTCGGTCTGCCAGTCATTCTCCTCATCATTTCCGGGCTGCGTGGCGCGGGGAGGAACGAGATATGAAGAGAGTGATTGCTTCATTTTTCATCTGCCTGCTGCTGACAGGATGCTGGGATGAATTACAGCTAAAGAAGCTGCTTTTTGTCGATGTGGTCGGCGTAGATTACGAGGGTGACAGTAAGCAACTTAAGGTCAGCTATGTGATTTCCTCGCTTCAGAATGCCAATCAGGGGGGAGGCAACCCGAACAATATATTCTTGGAGTCAACAGGCGATAACATCTATGACGCCGTGAGTAAAACAAATAAAGAATTTCCTGGCGTCCTCTCTGTACTGGAAACTAGGCTATTTCTCATAAGCACCCGATTCGCCAAAGATCAGCCGCTAAACTATCTGAATATTACGAGCCAATTTATAGCCAATCCGTTATACGGCTATCTTGCGATATATGACGGCGATCTTTCGAAGCTGCTGAATAAGAAGAGGATTAAAGACCAGACCTTATCGGAATTTCTCGTAGGCTTATTAGAAGAGGATGAGGAGAAGGGCAAAATCCCTTCACACAAATTAGTCCATTTTATACTTGATGGAGCAAGGTTCAATAATGACTTCGCACTTAATCGGTTCGAGCCTTATGAGAACGGGGTTCGTCTAGCTGGCACCGCGTTGTTTCGAGAAGGGAAGTATACCGGCGTCAATCTGAATGATGAGGATACCCAGCTTGCCATTCTGCTGGATGGCACATCGGGCAAAAACCAGCTGATCGCAGGTAAATTGGAAGGAGAGAATTACTCAGCTCTGGTGCAAAGCGCCCATCGAGATTTCCATATTAACGAAAAGGACAATCGTCTTCATGACATTGAAATCTCCTTAAACCTGGATCTTAAATTAATCGAAGCAGGACTTGATTCTAAAAAATATACGAAAGACATACTCGCAGAGCTCGAAAAGCAAATCGCAGCTGATATAACGACAAAGGTGTCTAACGTGATTGCAACCTTGCAGAAATCGAATTGCGATTACCTACAGCTTGGACATGAGGTTTCAGCCTATCATCCAAAGTTGTTTATAGGCATGGCGTGGTGGCGTGAGCAGTATCCAAAGATCACGATTTCACCAAAAGTGAAGGTCAAGATTCTTAACACGGGTATTTTGGACTAACGTCAGTAAAAAACTTGCGTTATATTTGCATATTTTCCCTCCATCCGAAGAATACTTAGTTGGTTGAATCTTAGCTTATGCTTACGACGCCAGTTTTCTGGTAAGAACGTAAAGGAGGTGATCATACCATGTCAACGACGAACAGTAATGACGACGTAGTCAGTCACGCGATTAATGCTGCTCAGGCGAATGCTGAAGACAGCCAATCCCAGCAACAGGTAGAAGAATTGTCTGCTTCGCTGCAAAGTGCAACATCCGATGCTAGTGATGAGGAAAACGCCTCACAGGAATAATTCGCTTCAGTTACACAAAAGAGCTTTCCCTCACGTCAATCGCGATGTAGGGAAAGCTCTTTATCTTTGGCAAGGACACGAATTCCTCCCGTGCATTGAACCAAACGCCCAGTTTTTGAATATGGTGTAGCAAAAACGTAGGGATGATGAAACATGAGAGACATGGACCAGGACTTGGACTTGGAACACCAACCGGTAAGTATACAAACCTTTAAAGTGCTAAAGAGCAAATTAGATCTGATGTACCCTGCTGTTATTCACATGAATAACCCTTTGGTCCAGCATCAAATCAATACAGCGATTGTGGGTGCCGTCAACAAACAGCTGCATGATCAGGGATATCTGCAAAATCCCTCGACCGATGTTACGGCTTATTATGAAATCAAAACGAATGAGCGCCGCGTTCTAAGTCTATCTCTGATGAACTATGCTTTTTCGGGCGGAGCCCATGGACTCACGATCCAGAATTCGTTAACTTTCAGCACGGAAACTGGTAAAAGCTACACGTTGAAGGAATTGTTCAAACCTGGCAGTGATTACGTTGCTAAGCTGAGTGCCATCATTGCAGCTGAAATCAAGCTGCGCGATATTCCTTTGTTGGTTGATTTTACAAGCATCCGCCCTGATCAGGATTTCTATATCGCTGATAAATCGCTAGTTGTATATTTTCAAGTCTATGAGCTAGCCGCTTATGTCTATGGATTCCTCTACTTCCCGATTTCCGTCTATGCGCTGCAGGATATGATTGCAGAAGATGGCCCTCTCGGAAAAATGATGTACTAAAACAGGCTAGATGCAGACGATAATTTGCCGGCTGAAATTGCCTTTGTTCACCGTGCAGCGTGAGTCAATATGAAAACCAGCTTTGATCAAAAGCGGGTCGATCTGCTCGGTTGTAATTATTACCGCGCGCCGCGCTAACCGGCGGGCGGTTTGCAACATGTCCAGCTTCTCCGCCTCAGGCAGGACGGAGCACAGATTGTACGGCATGTCCAGAATCAGCGCATCGTAGATGGGCTCTGGACTGCCTTGCAGGGCTGCAGGATGCGGAACGAGCTTCCGCATGTCAGCCACCTGGACCACATCCGGCATGCCGAAGTGGCCTAGATTCACCCGCGCGCCGCGCACGGCCAGCGGGTTGATGTCGTAGCCCACGATGTCGATCCCCATCGACATCGCTTCCACCAGCACCGTGCCGATGCCGCAGCACGGGTCAATGACCCGCGTGCCCGCCACCTCGGGCACGGCGATGTTCACCACCGCCCGCGCAAGGCGCGTCCCCAGGGCGGTTGAGTAGTTCTGTGGCTTCTGCTGATGCTGAAGCCACACGGCTTCGCCGTAGCTGCCCTCGCCGAACAACCACCGGCCTCCCAGCTCCGTCACGGCGAAATATTGCTCTGGCCTGCGCATCTCGGCCTTGCCGCGCAGCCCCAGCCCCAGTTCGCGCTCAACGTTGCGCTGGCGGTCATAGCTGACCGCCGTGTCCGTCTCCGCGAACACGACCTTGAACGTTGCGCCGCGCACGGTCAACGTCTCTAACTGCGAGGCCAGCTCCGGCAGGCTGTCGGCCTCAAAGGCAACATCCATCCGCAGCTTCAGAAACGGGCTGCGGCTCGGCTCCACCCTGCGCGCGCTGACGGCGTAGCGCGCATCAATAACAGCGTCTGCGCCCAGCAAGGTGCGCAGCTCCAGCTGACACAACGCCTGTTCATCTTCATGACAGGCAAATACATACACATATTTCCCATTTTGCTCTAAGCTCTTATATTTCTTTTGCTCGAGACTCTTATATTTCTTTTGCTCTAAGCTCTTTTGCTCTATACTCTTATGTTTCATACGCATCTGCTCCAAACCCTCATTCTTTCCTGCACACTAAGCAAATTCCTGAATGACCTGCTTCACGAACGTATCCATCGTTTTACACAAAAACATATCCTTCCGATACACAATCCCCACTTCCTTCTGCGGAATGGGATCAATAATCGGGATTGCACACAGTTTCTGCTCACGCATCCTATTGCCCATGCCCTCCACATAAGACTGTGGTAGAATCGCCCCGCACACATGATTTTTTGCCATTTGCAGCAAGGATTCCAGCGTAGACAGTTCCACAATCGGCTTCCAAGCAAGTCCGATCTGCGCACAGCAATCATCCATCATTTGCCGAACATAGAACTTCTGTTGCAGCATTGCAATGGGAATCTCAGTCAACTCCGCCAACCTGATCTCCTTCACCTGCTCTTGGGCAAATGCATGCTTCGACGACACCACAAGCTGAAGCTTCTCTTGGTACAACGGCATACACCGCAGCTGCTCGTCCTCCTCAGGCAAAAAAACAACACCCACATCCAGCTCATTGCTCAGCAGCTTTTCTTTCGTCTCCTCCGTTGCCAGCTCCATCACCGATAGCTCAATTTTGGGATATTTGGCATGAAACGTCATAATTGTCGCCGTCAGCAAATGATTCCCAGAACAGCCGATTCGCAATCGTCCGCGCTGCATGCCTTGGAGCTCATTCATCGCCGTCTGTGCTTGCTCTAGCTCATGAAAAATATTTCGGCTATGCTTGCGCAAAATCTCGCCCGCTTCGGTCACATAAATCTTTTTGCCGATGCGCTGAAAAAGTGGAGAGCCTACCCGATCCTCCAGCAATCGGATCTGTTGACTAAGTGTAGGCTGGCTAATGCCCAGCTTCTCTGCGGCTTTGGTGAAGTGAAGCTCCTCACACACCGCCAAAAAATACACCAATAACCGATAATCCACTTGAAGCCCCCCGTTCATAGCTATTAACTATGATAGTAATTGATAAATCGCAATTGATCAATGATTGCAATTTTTCTATAGTTAAGGGTAAAAGATTGTGAGAACCCTCAATGGGAAAGGTGGCACAACAGATGTACGGTAGCATTCGCATCGAACAAAATCTAAAGGGCAAGCCCCTGCCTAATTTAGACGAAAATCTGGGGTTTGGAAAACTTTTTACAAATCATATGTTTATGATGGATTACCAAGAAGGCCAAGGCTGGCATGATCCGCGCATCATTCCCTACGGTCCGATCTCACATGATCCCGCGGCAATGGTATTCCACTATGGGCAGGCGGTTTTCGAAGGTATGAAGGCGTTTCGCACCGAGAACGATGACGTTGTTTTATTTCGACCAGATCAAAATGCTAAGCGTTTGAACCGCTCTAGTGAACGTCTGAGCATCCCGCAAATCGATGAAGAATTCGTTGTCCGCGCCATTCAGGAGCTAGTTCGTATTGATGCTGCTTGGGTGCCGAAGAAGAACGGCTCTTCCTTATACATTCGCCCTTTCGTTATTGCAACGGAAGCGATTCTAGGCGTACGCCCATCTATGCAGTATTCCTTTATCATCATTATGTCGCCTGTTGATGCTTACTATGATGAAGGACTGCAGCCAATTAACATTCTGGTGGAAAGCTATTATGCTCGATCCGTGCAAGGCGGGACAGGCAATGCCAAAGTAGCCGGCAATTATGCAGCAAGCTTGAAGGCACAAATGCTGGCGAAAGAGCATAACTGCGCCCAAGTCCTATGGCTCGATGCGATCGAGAAGAAGTATTTAGAAGAAGTCGGCAGTATGAATGTCTTTTTCAAAATTAACGGAGAAGTCATCACGCCTAGTCTTAGCGGCAGCATTCTGGAAGGCATCACGCGTGGAAGCATCATCCACTTGCTGAAGTCATGGGGTATCTCTGTATCTGAGCGGAAAATATCAATCGATGACATCGTCAGCGCTCATGCAGATGGGACGCTGGAAGAGGCGTTCGGTACCGGCACTGCTGCGGTTGTATCGCCAATTGGCAGCCTGTTATGGAACGGAACGCCGATGGTCGTGAACCATGGAGAGATCGGCGAGCTTGTGGAACGACTGTATACAACGATCACAGGTATTCAAAGTGGTAAGCTGCCGGATACGTTCGGTTGGTTGTTAAAGGTTTAAGATCTGTATTGTCGCGCAATAACTGCGCAGCAAATAACCGACGAATTTTCTATTCGTCGGTTATTTGGCCATTTTGATGCTACTTCAGTAGATACATGTCAGTCAAAGACTACCACAACTCCCTCATCTACCCCAAACACCTCAACCGCTTCACTTACGGTTACCCCATCAGACGAATAGCTGGAAAAAGTACAGTTAAATCAGCGCTATTCCACGACTTTTGTGAAATAGCTGGAAATTATGTAGTTAATTCTGCTCGTTTTAAGCAAGACCGGTGGATTCGCCGAAAATAACTACGTATTTTCCATTTAATCGAGATTTTCACCCGATAAAAGTGAATTTAGCTGTATATTTTCCAGTTAGACACAGAGCGATCAACCACTAAAACCTGGCTACATCTACATCCACTTCCATACCAACTACTTCTCCACATGCACATCATCAACCTTCGTTTTCCCCTGTTCCTCCACCACGTGACCATCAATATCGATAATATCTTTGCTGCTCACGACATCATCACCGAGGAAATCCCTCAGCTTGCTCTTCGCTTTCCGCCTGACATCGTCATCGATACTCTTCGACACAGCCGCCAAGGCGAAGCCTAGCGCACTCAGATCATCCACATAACCCACAATCGGCAGCAAATCTGGCATGAGATCGAGCGGCAAGATGAGATACCCCAACGCACCATAGATTTGAACCTTCGCGCGAAGCGGCGTTTTCGGACTATCCAATGCGTAAAAAAGCAACAATCCACTATAAATCACTTTACTGCCGGCCTTCTTAGCACCTTTTTTCAACTTGGACCAGAAGCCATCAATAGAGAAGTATTTTTCATATTTGGAAGGATTCATTTCACGATCACTCCATTCATCGGCATTTACCTTGTATATACCACCATTCTACACCTATCTAACGCAGGAAGTCTCGGTTTGTGCTCATCTGATATTGTTATGCCTCTAATTGATTATAGTTAATCGCATCTGGCAACAATGGTGAGAAACCTCTACCCTAGTCCCAGCAAGACTGTGACCGTATTAGATGAGGTATTATCGCCAAATAGAAAGATGATTGCGGGAACCAAAAACTCATACTTTCTATTTAGGTACAAATTGGAGGCGTATGGTTGTGGCAGAAATTAAAGTTCTTGATAATGGTCCTTTGCTTGTAAGTGGTGTTACGTTAATGGATGGTGAAGGAGATCCGATGGAAACGAAAGAACAGATTTACCTATGTCGCTGCGGACTCTCTTCGAACAAACCTTATTGCAACGGTGCTCACAAAGGACATTTTGAAAGTCAGGTTCGCGATTAACTTTTCTTCTGACTGACAAAGGGCTGTTCT
Organism: Paenibacillus sp. 2RAB27; assembly: GCF_052115445.1. Lineage (NCBI taxonomy): Bacteria > Bacillati > Bacillota > Bacilli > Caryophanales > Paenibacillaceae > Paenibacillus > Paenibacillus sp. 2RAB27. The sequence goes on along the minus strand of NZ_JBFRGR010000023.1, from coordinate 45,671 downwards.
CAAGTTGATACTTGAAGAACAGCCCTTTTGTTTACCATTAAATGGAATCAACTGTCACGATTTCATCCACATCACAAATGCAAACAGCCTCAACTAATTTTTACCCAAGTCCATCCAAAGAAAGCCCTATACAACGTATAGCATATCCTGTATGGTGTTGAAATCGACATCTTACAGCATGAATCGAGGCGATCTTATGATTTCAGCCCTACGTAAACTTACTTCCATTCGGCTGCCGTTCTGGGTCATGTTTATGAATACGTTCAGTATGGCCGTTGGATTTTATATGATGATCCCCCTGCTTGCTTCTTATTTATTAAACGACATCCTGCTGACCGTCTCCATGGTTGGTATCATTTCCGCTATCCGCAGCTTCAGCCAGCAAGGTCTTTCCGTCCTTTGCGGCACATTGGCCGACAAGCTTGGCTATAAGCGCACGATTCTGATTGGTTTGCTCATCCGTACCTTTGGGTTTGGTATGTTCGGCTTTGTCGACAGCATCCCAGGATTTATCATCGCTTGCTTCTTCTCTGGCTTAGGCGGATCACTGTTCAACCCAGCTAGTTATGCGTATTATGCAGCACTATCGACTTCGAACAATCGGATCACGATTTATGCCATTCGAGAAATGTTAAGCAATATGGGATTCGTCGTGGGTCCCGTCCTGGGTGCCTTACTCATGGGCTTTCATTTCAAATACGTTAGTTTGGCCGCTACTCTTATTTTCGCTTTTTCCTTTTTCTTTAGTCTTTTCTTTTTGCCAGCTATCCAAAGTGAACAATCTCGCAAGGCCTATACGKGGATCTGGTCTCAGATGCAAACCRTGTGGCGTAATCGCCCTTTCCGACGCTTCATGCTCTTCACGATGATCTCGTGGTCCTTGGTCACTCAGTTATACATTGCCGTTCCGTTTCGTGTCCATCAACTTGCATCGGGTGCGAATATCGGGCTCATTTACAGCTGTGGCGCCATTGTCATGGTCTTGCTGCAAGTTCCACTTTCCAAATTAGGCAACCGTAAATTACTGCCTTTTGGCGTGATGTCATTAGGCACGGCATTGCTCGCTGGGGGCTTATTTACAATGGGGATGATCGGGTCCATGTGGGGGATTTATGGGGGGGTTATCACCTTCATGATTGGACAGGTTTTTCTACAGCCGATGATGAATACCATGGTTTCCGATTATGCCGGGGATGAGCAGATTGCCAGCTATTTCGGTTTTAACAGCTTTGCGCTTTCCATCGGAGCTATTATCGGAAACGTAGGTGGGGGCTATCTGTATGATCTAGGAAATATACTCGGCTGGCAAGGCCTTCCATGGGTATGTTTCTTGGTATTTGGGCTTATGAATATTCGGTTTATGCTCAAAGAGCAAAGAACGACGGGCTCAGGTACCTCGATTCGCAGAACCTTCTGAGGAACCCATTGCCAAGTTCGCGGACGATCCGTTTACCCTTGAAAAATATAGGGTGGCACATCCCACGGTTGGTTCAACCAGGCATGTGCCACCCTTTACTGCTCTGTTTCTGTTTTCGTGCTTCAGCCTTCCTTTGCTGCCCTCTTCGAATCAGGCAAGGCTCAATCCCATTTTACTGTATACGTTTTTTTCCAGATAATCATGCAAGTAAAAACGAGACATCACGAAATGATCAGCCATTTCTTCCGGTTGGAAATGCCTCAAAATTGCGCTCATTTGCGGACGCACTTTGGTGCGGCCAGCCGTATTCCTCTGGTAATAACTGAGCAAGGACTGCCATTCGGCCTCATCACCCGGGAACAGCTCCCACCGGTACAAATATTTATGAATCGTTCTCATCCTGTCTGACGAATGCTCGAACGCGTTCATAATGCCGATCAGCTCGGCTACATCTTTGTGTTTCACCACTTCATCAAGCAGGGAGCCAATGATTAAATAATAGTCTTCATTTAAGTAATTCCCCAGCTTGTTCTTAGCCGTCTCCTGATCCACGCCGTGGAACAGCCTAAGAAATCTATCAACGAAACGTCCCGTATCCGCCTCCCGGTTCCAGTGGACATCCGCAAAAAGGGCCATGAGATACCAAGTCGTTTCAAAAATGCCGTACGGCAGACCGAAACTAAACGACGTTGACCAGTTCGTCGCAACGACGCAGTCGATGCCGAGTTTGCCTGAGGTTTGGGACCACTGCAGCACATTGTCAATCCGACTGGCCACGACGGGATAATTCTGATGCTCTTGGTCGTCAAAGCATCTAACCGCAGGGGCGCCCATGACCTCGAAGCCGGCATTGCGGAATGTGGCCGTCAGTCTGGACACGTCGGAATCGATGTTGCGGCCGTTATAGATCCAGATCATGACCGCTGCCCGTTTGTCCAACAGCTTCAAGTCCTCTTCGCTGCATTTTTTCAGCATATCATGCCAAATAATCGGGGTTTTCCCTTTGCCGGCCGCATACGCAATCAACCGGTTGACGAACGCGATGAACGTCTTTTCTCTTGCGCCCTGATAGGTGTCGCGACACGTCTCACACTCGCAAAGACTGTACACCTCATCGCAGCCAAGGTGAATGTATCTAGAGTCTGGATGCATCGCGATCATCTCATCCAACAAGCCAGTGGCGAGCTCATATGACTCGGGCCGAGAAGGACAAAGCTCCCCAGTAGACGACTCTATTTCCCTTAACCATTTGTACGCATCATAACGAAGCACGTAGTCCAAGTGTCCGAATGATTGCTGGAGCGGAATGATTTCGATAAAGTTGTTTTTCGCCGTTTCCTTGAGCATCTCGAACTGCTCTCGGCTAAACGCGAAATTGGGGTGGCACACTTGCTGATACCGCTCGTACGGAAGCTTATCCTCATACTCGATCAGAAGCCCGTTGACTTTGAATTTGGCGAACTCCGCTATATAAGCCAGCAGCTTCTCCGGTTTGGAGAACGTTTGCCGCAAATCAAAATTCATACAACGCAAACCAACATCGGGCCAATCGGTGATTACCGCAGCTGGAATGCTGTCGTGGTTATCCATGATTTGCCGTAAGGTCTGAATGCCGTAGAACAATCCGGCAGCTTTCGCTGCCGCGATTGTAACGGACGCGTTCTCCATCCTCAAAACGTAGCCTTCTCTTTGATCTTCCAGGCGCAACTCGCGCAAAAGCTCCGTTCCATTCAATCCTTGGATACTGAACGTATAGCCTTTCACACCCTCCAGCTGCTCGCAGACGACGGATTGCCCTGGGAACAGACGACTCGCCAAATCGACGAGTCTTGGATCCTTCTCCTCAATTCGGAGAAGGATATCGGAGCTTACATCGGGCAGAAAACATGCTCCCTCGAGATAACGGATTTGTTTCACTTGCGGTATCGTTTGAATCATAGGGGTCTCCTTCAACGTTATTTGATGACTAAATAGGCTGCGTTCGTGCTTTCTTTGCTGTTGATTTTCGCCAGACGGTCCTTAGAGGTATTGTCCCTTATTATTTGGACGCAGCTTCAATATATCCGTAAGCCCAGTGATCTGCAGGAACGTCTTTCCAAGTGATATGATCCGTGTTGTTCACTGGCAAACGTCCAGTCATCCGGTTGATGATGACAACCGCCTCGGCACGGGTCACATTGCCGTCTGGTTTGAACGTGCCTTCCGGATATCCCGTCAGCCAGCCGCTCTCACTTCCTGCGGCGATCCAACCCGACGCCCAATGTCCAGCTATATCGGTAAATGGTTGCGCTGCGGAGGACGCCTTGAATCCATTCCATCTGGCGGCGATCGCAGCCAGCTCCGCACGCGTAACCATCTCGCCTGGTGCAAAGCTTCCCGCTGTGCGTCCTTCAACGATGTGCGCTGCCGACAATCTGTTGACCGCTGCTGCCGCCCAGAACGTATCTAGCACATCGGCGAATGTCATCTGGCTGCTGCCACCCGCTAGCTGCTCGTCATCCAGCAAGCCATTCAGCATAGAAGCAAGCTCGGCGCGGCTTAGATGCTGCTCAGGGCGGAAGGTGCCGTCCTCATAACCGAATACGTAGCGCGGAAGCGGTTTGGATTGCGACTTCGGCAGCTTTACTACTGTAAACGTACTGAATTTCTCCACTTCGATAGCAATCCCGATCGGATGGCCGTTCACATCCGTATCAATGGTGCCTTCCTGCAGCACTTTCTCGCCGTCGCTATGCTCGATATACACGGCGAGCGTATGTCCGTTCAAATCCAGATCGGCATCCGTGAGCGGGAAATACAGTTTCGTTTTGTGTCCTGTATAGTTGGTTTCGATGTCCATCGGCTGCCCGATGACCTTTGCGCCAGCATTGATGACGTGCACGGCGGCTTCCTTGTTTCCACCTTCACCTGCAAGCGACTTCATGCGGAAGATGGCATCTTGCGAAGCTTCCTTCAATCCGCGAAGAGCATCTACCGACAGTTCAATGCGCGCATGGGCTGAAGTGATTTCGAGCTTTAGCTGTTCTTTCATCAACTCCTCCATAAATGCAGGATTCACCGAGATTGCATATTCATCAGGCTGGTCCGAAGCATCCGAATCCAGACTAATCCGCACGGTTTTTTCTGTATTTGCCGGAGCTGCGGCCAACACTTGCTTGGCAATCGACTGATTGAGGATAATCGCGTCCACTTTTGCCCCGTTTGACCCAACCGTGCGTACGATTTCAATATGAACCGCTTTTTCGCCCGATGTGGCCTGTCCAGTGCGCGTGCCTGGAGCCGATCCTGATGAACCGTGCTGCTCTTCATCTTGGCGAATGACCCGGATTTCGTATTCCGCATGGTCAATCCCATTTGGAGCCATTACTGCCACCGTAATGGTATTGACGCCAATTTTCAGCGGAATGGCCGCTGATGCTGCTCCGCTTGCCACAATGTCACCGTTAATCGTAACGACCGACAGAGACTCATATGCAGATTGCGTCACCGTGATGGCATTTACGCTGTTTGCTACCGTTGCCTCATAGCGCATTACATTCTTTTGGAAGACAGGTGTTAACATACCACTGCTAATCGCGAGTGAATTCAAACTTGCATTAGTAGAAGGCAAGCGTGTAACGGTTATACCGAATGTCTGGGTATCGCCGTTTTGCCCTGTAACGACAAGGCTCACCTCATTGGCGCCGACATGCAACGGAATGGCTTGCGACGCTGTACCATTCATTGTTGCAGTTCCATTCACCGTAACCGTAGCAAGCGGATCTTCCAGCACTGGTGTAACCGTGATCTCATAAACTTCGTTAGTTACCGTCGACGAGTAGTACTGCTCGGCGGCATGGAACGCCGGAGTCAAGGTACCTGCGCTCAAGAACAACGCATGCAGGTCCGTCATGCCAGGAAGCTGGCGGGTCACATGGACAGTGTACGCATGGATCATGCCGTTTTGCGACGTAACTTGAATGGTAATCGTATTGACGCCTACGATTAGCGGGATCGCGGACGAACTTTGACCGCTGGCGACAAGCGTTTCGTTCACCATAACTTGCGCATGAGGCTCATCCGCCACCGGCGTAACAGTCACCGCATCGACCGCATTCGTGACAACCGTGTCATACATGCCGTCAAGTCCCTGCGATACAAGGGTATCGTTGAGCATGAGTGAACGCAGGTTGGTGTTGCTGGACGAGTTCACTACAATGTATGGCTGATTTTCGGCATTTTCCCGACTGTTGATTTTCACAAGATTCGGGCTGAGCGGCAGGAAGCGGAACGACGCCTTTTTATCCAACGCCATCTGCGCTTCTACGAAGTTCTTTACATCCACACTGTACCAGCCTGTGTGATTGATATTACTCGTAATCAGTTTCGTAGCGCCAGTGCCGGTCAAGCGATTGTTCCAGTTCATCGTGTTCTCGACCCAGTTATCGCCATCATACACGTAGATTTCCACATTATTCGTGCCGCTGGACGCTTCGCTAACGTAAAAGTTCAGCTTGGCGGTTTGGATGGGCTCCGAGTATGCGCTGAAATCGAATTTCATAAACGAGATCCGGTCCCCGCCGCCGGCCAAAGACGGCACATCGACCACTTCCAGTGTCGTTTCACTACCATAATTGGTTGTCGGGAAATTCTGATGCACATACGTATCCGCCGTCACCGTAAATACATTATTGACATACACGGAACGCGTTACTTTGACGGCATAACTATCCGTTACACCTGTGTTGCCAGTCACGACAATCGTAATCGTCGTTCCCCCTTCGTTCAATGTGATGCTTTGCGACGCGCTGCCGCTGGCGACTTTTTGCCCATTCACCGTAATCGCACTTCCGTTCACTAATGCAGTCGGCGTGACTTGGAGCGAGCTTACACCGTTTGGCACCGATACCGTATAGGAAGCTTGATTTGTCGAAAATGCCGGAGACAAGCTACCGGTGCTCAGTGTCAATCCACTTAAGCCGACCTGCGGATACATCCCCGTCATATGCGGCTGATCGTAGGCCTGAGCCCAATAATGGCCAGGCGCCGTAACACGGCGGGGCTCAAATCCGGACTGCTGCCCGTTTGGAATGCTTTCCGAAGTAAAGGAGATCATTCCGTTACCGTCGGCAGTACCCGTTACATATTTACCACCTGCAAAATGGAAACGTCCTTCGACTGCGGCGCCGCCTATCGCTTGAGACGTCGCTTTATCGACGACCTTCATGCTGGCTGCTGAATTCCCCGCGCCGCCCGTTACATGCAAGCCAGTCACGATCATCGGCTTCAGCGTCGTGCTGCCCGTTTTGGCAGATGCTTCCGCTGACGCCGGCCCGATATTGCCCTGCATATCCATGGCAGCGACTTTGTAATAATAGGTCGTATTTGGCAGCAGGCCGATATCATTGTACGATAAGCTTCTGGCGAGTCCTGCCACATACTCAGAGCCCGGCGTAAAGCCGCTCTGTGTGCTGCGGTAAACAATATACCGGTCAATTTCGGAGTTATCCATCGCCATGCCGAAGCTGATACGGATCTGCTGGTAATCGAGCGCCGTCGCAGATGGTGTACCGCTTACAGCGCCAGGCGGTTCCGTATCGGCCGGTGGCTCCCAGAACACGCCGCCAGCTCCCCAATAGGATGGCAGCTTGCGGATGTCGTCGTAGTGATGCATGGCAATGCCACCGAACGATGCGTCGTCATTGAAAGCCGTATACACTTTATCAAGCTCAGCTTCCAGAACTGCACGGCCTTCTTCCTGAAACGTGATCGTCTCAGGATCCCCGCTGTTCGCGATATCTTTCGTCTCAACGCCAATGACGACAGAGTTCGGCTTATTAATCGAATTCGCATAATCGATTTCGCCTTGCGCACCCGCCGTAATGCCGGCTGTGCCATCGGCCGTATCGCGGTAGTCCATGATGGAGATATAGTCACTGATGTCCTGCACATGCTGAGACAGCCATTTGGTGCTGCCGTTCCACATAATGTCCTTGGAATTGTCACTCGAATCGTACCACTTCGGTATGGCTGGACCGAACGGCAGATTAATACCGGCGGTTTGAATGCGGTTCTTCATTTTCTGAATGCCGTCCAAATATTGAATCTGAAGCGATGGTTTCTTCGCATTAAATTCCGCGGATATGTAAGGCTCGATGTCAACGTTCACGCCGTCGAACCGCTCATTTGCGCCTGCAGCCAAATTATAGTTGATGACACGCTCGATCTCGCGGATCGCTTTATTGTGGTATGCTGCATATGCGCCCAAGTACGGCGGAGATGTTCCGCCCGATATACAAGCCTGAACTTCATAGCCATGTTGATGCGCCCAGGCGACGAATTCGCGCAGTTTGCCCGGATCATCCTCCAGAATGTCCATAGCAGCAAAAGAGCCAACTGCCAAATAAAACGTCGTGATCTTATCGGAGCCGAACGTCGCCGTATCTTGAGCAAGCGCATCGAGCACCTGGCGGGAATTCGGATTGAGCAGCAGCTTATATGTCTCCGGCTCCCATATCCACATCGCACGGTCCTGCCGGGACATGTGAAACGGCTCGTTCGTGCCAGCTCCTACTTTGGCATAGGTCGTCATGCTGAAGCCGACATTGCCTTTGGTGTCCGAAGCCTTCGCTTCGATACTCACCGTTTTGTCGCCGATCCCGTCAGACTTCCAATTGTAAACGTATTCATTTTTATTCAGAACTGTATTCAACCAGGCGCCGTTATTGATTCTGACCTGCACGCTCTGAATTGTTTCCGTACTTGTGGCGGAGATACGAATCGGCACCGTGCCGCTGATATTCCCACCGTCAGCTGGATTGATGACGGTCACTTGAGGAAGACCCGCCTCGGGGTTATTCACATTTACATGAATCGTAGGGCTCCAGACCGCGTACCGTGAGATCATGTCGCTGGCTTTGGCGAGCACCTGCACATCGCCACTGTAGGAACTAGCATCAAAGTCATAATACCAAGTGCCCGTATCGTCCCCATCTGGGTCGATCATCACCGTATTAACCTGCTTTTCCCCGTTAATGTACAGCATGACCTCATATGCGCCCGTATACGTTCCAGAAAAACGAGTGACGCCTTTGACCAGCTGTGCGCCGTCGGTCGGCGTATCGATCGTAACGCCCGGGACTACAACCGCACCGGCATGAGACGGCATTCCAGCCGTCACAGCCAGCAGAAGCAAGCATACAAGCAATCCTATGTGACAAAGTTTTTTCGCGAGCATGACCAATGTGTCCACTTCCTTTAATTTAACATGATCAAAAATTTGAAAAATCGGATGCTGCTTCTCCAGCATGAAGCTCGAGCCAAACAGCATCCGTCCTTTCTCAGCGAGTCCTGTCTTGTTGCTAATTTCGAATTATTTCGATTTCAATTCGACCGACTCTACCCGTTTATTTGCCGTTTTATACGTATCTACCAGCTTCTGCACGCCCAGTCCTTCAATTTCCTTGACGTACTTATCCCACTCGCTCAAGCTGCGGGAGCCCGTAACGAACTTGGCGAAGTTTTCATCTCGGCTCTTTTTCACCGCTTGACCGGTCACGGCCAATCCCTCGTTCTCCGCTTCCGTAAACGCCGGTTTCGGCTGCATCGCTGGCAGATCGTATTTCACAACCTCCTGATACGCCGCACGCAGATCTTTTGAGAACAGGGACAAATGCGCCCCGAAATCGATCCAAGTGTAACCGCCACTCGTCTGAAGGCCTGTTTTCTTACGCATTTCCGTTACATCTGTAAATTCAGGCTTAAATTTCTTCTGGCCGTTCTCCAACGTGAACGTCTCGCCTTCTTTCCCCCAGCTCGTCAACGTTTTGCCTTCCTCGGAGTAGAAGAAATCCATGTATTTCATAATATCTTTCACGTTTTTAGACGTGGATGCCACCGTTAAACCGCCCTCCAGATAATGGAAGTACGGATTCAGTTGCTTGCCACCCGCAATCCCTGCTGGAGGCGCCATGAACTGCATGTTATACTCTGGATTGTCCTTTCTCATGGCGTTGTTGAAGAAGTCAATACGGCTGATATAGTCGATCGTGATAAACGAGTTGCTATTGGAAATCATATCCTGCCATTGTTTCGTTTGCGTCGTCAGGAAATCAGGTGGGATCAACCCTTCCTTATAGAACTTGTTCCAAGCGCCTAACATCGCTTTATACGCGTCTTCTGTCGGTCCGAATCCCCAATCCTTTTTGTCAAAGTTATAGTAAACGTTCTCACCAGTATTGAAATTCGTCGTCAGGTTGGCATACATTTCGTCCGGAATTTGACCGAAACGCATGGAGAGTGGGTAACTGTTCGGATACAGCTCCTTCAGCTTCTTCATAACGGTATACAGCTCATCGTAGTTTTTCGGCGGCGTCAAACCGTGCTTGCGGAAGATGTCTTCTCGGTACAGCCAAATCATCCGGTTTGTTTCCCCGAAGCCTTGGTTCGGGAACATGTACATCTTGCCATCCGTGGAGAGAGTAGCTTTGCCCTCTTCTGGATATTTCTTCAACCATGCCGACAGGTTCGGCATCTGGTTCAAATAATCGAGAATGTTGACGAGTGCGCCTTGCTGACCGAATTTATTCGAGGTCACGCGGGTCGGAATATACAGCAAATCTGGCATATTATTGGAAGCCACGACCAAATTAAGCGAATCGGCCAGTTTACCAGACGGTGTCTGGACGTCAAGCGTCACACCGGTTTTTTCTTCGATCCATTTCCAAATCGGCCAATCTTTACTGTAAGGAAACGTTGGGTTGCTATCCAACAAAGCTTTGAACGTTTTCTTCTCTGTGGCTGGCGCCGACGTTCCCGTAGTACTCCCCGATGCCGTGCTCTTCAGTTCCCCGCTTGCATTCCCCTCCGTCTTGCCGCCTGAACATCCCGCTAGAACCGATAATCCGAGCATCAAAGTTACAAGTATCATTGCGTTTCTTTTCATTTTCTTTCCCCCTCGTCATCGTTTTGGTTACTGACTACATTCCGTGCGATTGTGCATTATCCTTTTACTGCGCCAATCATGACACCTTTCACAAAATATTTCTGGATGAACGGATAGACTAGTAAAATTGGCAGTGTCGATACCATGATTGTCGCGAATTTCAACGAGTCCTCTACAATGAGATTATCACCTCCAATTCGAGTTACATCGCCGGATGCGACGTTGCCGGCCAATACCAGATTGCGCAGAAGCACCTGAAGCGGAAACAGATCTGGGTCTCTTAAGTAAAGCAGCGGCAGCATAAAATTGTTCCATAGCCCCACCGCGTAAAACAGGGAGACGGTCGCGATGACCGCCTTCGACAGCGGCAGGACGAGGCGAAAGAAAATACCGATATCGGTCAGCCCGTCCATCCGGCCGGATTCTTCAACTTCCTTCGGCATGTTGCTAAAAAATGTGCGCATAATGATCAAATTCCATGTACTCACCGCACCCGGAAGCACCATGCCCCAAACGGTGTCGATCAAACCCAGCGAGCGTACGACCAGGAACGTAGGAATCATGCCTCCGCTGAAAAACATCGTGAAAATGATAAGCACGGTCATCGACTTATGAAACCCCATGTCCTTTCGTGACAGCGCATACCCCCCCATAGAAGTAATAATGACGGAGATCAGTGTGCCCAAGCCGACATAGATCAGCGTGTTTTTATAGGAGGTCCATATTTTCGGATCTTGAAACACCAATTCGTACATCTTCAGGTTGAAGCCTTTGGGCCATAGGCTAATCTCCCCTTTCATGACATATATATCCTTGCTTAATGAAACGGCCAGCATATATATAAATGGATAAAGCGTAACGACAATGACAAGGAGCATGATCAGAGAATTCACTAGGCCGAGAAGGCTGATCCGATTTTTCATACCGTTAGTTCCACCTTTACCATAAGCTGTTTTCTCCCACTTTTCTGCTGATGTAGTTCGCCGAGTAGATAAAGATCAGACTGATGATGCCCATGAATAAGTCAATCGAGGCCCCGTAGCTGAAATTGCCTTGCTCCAGACCTACACGGTAAACATAAGTGCTGATGATATCCGCCGTCGAATAGACGGCCGCATTGTACATAAGAAACACTTTTTCGAAACCGATTTCCAGTACTTTCCCAACATTTAATATAAAGAGGATCACGATCGTCGGCGCAATACCAGGCAGTGTCACGTTCCAAAGTTTTTCCCAGCGTCCTGCTCCATCAATACTGGCTGCTTCATAGAGCTGCGGGTCCACAGCGGTCAGTGCCGCCAAATAAATAATCGATTCCCAGCCGGTTTGCTGCCATATATCCGAAGCGACGTAGATGGAACGGAACCAACCGGGCTCCATCATGAAGTTAATCGGCGTGAAGCCGAGCTTTTGTATTATCTGATTGATCAGGCCTCCGGACGGAGACAGAAACATAATGACCATGCTGGCCACAATCACGTTCGAGATGAAATGCGGCAAATAGCTGACCGTCTGGACAAACCGTTTTAAAGCCATATTTTTCAATTCGTTCAGCAGGATGGCCAGAATAATGGGGGCGGGGAAGCCGAACAGCAGCTTGTAGAAGCCCAGTAAAAGCGTGTTGCGCATCAGGAGAAAGAAATCCGGATTCTGAAAAAACATCACATAATATTTGAACCCTACCCATTCGCTAGCCCAGATGCCCTTGAAGAGATTGAAGTTTTTGAACGTGATCACCAAGCCAAACATAGGGATATAGCGAAATATGACATAGTAGAGCAAGCAGGGCAGAACCAGCAGCCATAAATATTTGTTATGGTTCCATGACTTTCTCAGCAGACTCGTTGTCTTGATCTGATTGAACGATTCGGCGGATACTTGCTTTTGCTTATGCTCGATTGCGTGCGTATTCGTTTGGGCCATGCGCATATCTCCTCATTCAGTTATAGATGCTTGCCTGCTGCTGGCGCCTTCGTGCAGCGGGCTTTGATACCGTCATTATACGCACGCCATTCTCGGGAAATAAATCTCCACATTTACCAGAGAACCCGCAATTTATTGGATAAGCAAAGAAAGTGTGTATGATTTAGAAGAAATGAATATTGTTCCCGTACATTCCGTTCCCGTAGTATAGTGGTATGATAAATGTAAGTATAGATCCAGCGGGAATTGACGGAAATCGGCATAGAGAACATGGGGGTCTATCGGATGTTGAGATTGAAAAGATTCAGTTGGAAAACCAATTCCTTGTTCGCCAAGTTAATGATCAGTTTTCTTGTTGTAATTGCCGTGCTCGCGCTCTTCAATTTCGCATCCTTTCTATTTTTGAAATCGAAAATCCACCAGGAGATCGTCAAATACAACCAATCAAACTTGAATCATACGGTGGAGCAATACGAGAACCATTTCAGACTGACCTGGGAAACGATCATCAGTTTAAATCAAGATGACATATTCAGGGCGAATCTGAATCTGTTGCGGAATGTACAGAAATTTAACGCTTATGACAAAGTAGGCAGCGTCATGTCAGCGATCAAAGTGCTGATTGCCAACCCGTTTCTTTCTATAGAAAATATCATGCTTTATTTCAAGAACGATTCTTATGTGGTGGAGAAGGAAGGGACGAGCGGGGCTAAGGACTTATTCTCCAGATATTATGCCAGCAGCGAGTATCCGCCGGAATTTTGGTTCCGCCAGTTCGACGAATCCTATACATACCAGTTATTCCCTGCCTCCTCATTCACGGAAATCTCAGCTAATACCCAAAAGAACAAGGGGCAGCTGCTTCCAGCTGTTATCAAGCTGATGCCATATAAAGACATGTATTTCATCGTCATGCTCGATCCGAAAAAAATGTTCAACTCGTATCATTACTCAGATCATTCTGATTTCTACATATTAAATGAAGAAGGCGCGCCAATTTTCTCCTCGTCTCCCAGCGTGAAAGGGCCTCTTGGCCAATCATTTGAAGGGCAGAACGGAAGCTTTACCAGTAATAAACTCTATTACTTTTATCAAAAAGGGGAGCAGACTGGCTTAACCTATGTTAGCGTCGTTCCGATCACGAGCATTTCCAATCAGTTGATGCGGTTGAATATTCTTTTCATAACTTTACTGCTAATCATCATCCTGCTAAGTATCGTAACGTCTGTGGTACTCACGATGCGATTGAATAGGCCCGTCAAAAAAATCATCGAAGCCGTTCAGCAATGTCACCCAGCAGCCATGCTGGTGAGCAGCCCTATCCACGAATTTAATATGATTAGCGAAAAAATGAGCAGCATCCTCCGAACGAATGACCAGATGACGGAGGATTTGGACAAAAAGAAAGATCAGCTTCGCTATTACGCTTACACAAATAAATTGCGAAACATCCATATGAACCTAACCGACTTGCGGGAGCTGGTTGTTGCCGATACCCCTTTTACGCTCGTGCTGTATCAATTGACGATGAAAGAAAAATTTGCGGAACTCGATTCCGAGCTCGAAAAAGCTGTATACTTTATCCGGGAATATATCAACATTTTCCTGTCGCAGGCATACAAGGACACGATTACGTTCCAAATGGATAAAGATACGGTGCTTACCCTATTCTTCTTCCCAGACGATACGGCAGGCATTGAATCTGCGTTGGAGCAATTGATTCAGGTGCTCGAAGTGGACCGTGATCTGTTTTTCCTGACTATGGCCGTAAGCCCGATTTATCCCGATTCTGGCCATTTAATTTCGGCTTATGAATATGCCTCCACCATGCTGCTGCAGCGAAAATTAAACGACGAAACGCAATTCATCCGCACGTTTCGTCCTGCTAAAGGGGCAATTCATTTCACCGTGCTAGAAGAAGAGGAGTTCTCCACCCGGTTCATGTCCGGTAACGAACAGTCGGTATTGGACTGGATCCACCGGCACCTGGACGCACTCTGCAAGAGAGAAGCCTCCGTGGACGAATTCAGACGGTTCGCCAAAGAAGTATACGGCCAACTGAACAAGTCACTCATGAAACTGAATTTGCATCGGGAACAAGGCGAGTTGCCTCCTCTGGTGTTGGATCACCTGAACAGCTTTTACAGTATCGACACATACAAACAATGGTTCAAACAGCTTCTGTCACCCGCCATAGAAAGAGTGAATCACAAGAAATCGGATCATGATCCGACGACCCATTTTATCCTCGAGTATTTGAACCAGCACTTGGAGCAAGATATCACGCTGGATATCATGGCGGACAAATTGAACATTACGCCAGGCTACTTATCGACTTATTTTAAGGAAAAGACAGGAGCGAACTTCAGCGATTACTTGAACGGCTTGCGCATGCAGAAAGCGAAAGAATTGCTGAATAACCTGGACCTAAAAGTCCAGGAAATCTCCGTCAAGGTTGGCTACCAGAACGTAAATTCGTTTATCCGCATGTTCAAACGCTACTCCGGCATTACGCCTGGTGAATACAGGAAGATGTACGGCACGCAGAAGGCGTAATTCCGTAAAAATGAAAAATCCTCCTGCTTTTTGCTAAGCGCTGGAGGATTTCTGTTATATGATCAAGACGCTGAGCATAATCAAGGAGGAACTATGAAATATCTTATTCAACCTAGGGATAGGGACTATCCCATTTCCTGGAATGGTATTCCTGCGTTAACCATCGATCATTATCTCTGGCTTGACAATGGCTACACGCCGACAGTAAAGGCAAAGCTAATGTACACATCCGAATGTATCCAACTTCACTACAACATTTATGAAGCGAACCCCACGATCCTCTATCACACGATGAATGAACCAGTATTCAAAGACAGCTGTGTAGAATTTTTCTTCCAGCCGCTGCCGGAGTCCGATCCTCGGTATTTAAATTTCGAGATGAACGCCGCTGGCACCCTTCTGTTGAAATTGGGTAGCGACCGGAATGACCGGACTTATTTGCAGGATGTGGATCCAGCTCTTTTCCTGATCCATACATCGACAGGCTGCTATGATTCGATTGCCGATATGCCATATTGGCAACTTGAAATTTCCATCCCTTTCAACTGGATTCAGGCAATGTTTCCAGATTTCCGACCTGAGGCCGGCCGTACGTTTCGCGCCAATTTTTACAAATGCGGGGATGAAACGCCTCTTCCACACTACGGATGCTGGAATCGAATCACTTCATCCGTGCCCGATTTCCATCGAAGCTGCGATTTCGGTGAGCTGGAGTTTGGTTAACCTTACTAACGCTTAGCCATAGACTTTTATTCCACGGGTTCCCCTGTCCGATAATGTATCGCCTTAATCTCCATAAGAATCCCTGTCTACAAACAAGAGACAGTCCGGATGTTGTCTCAGAATCGTAGCTGGACATGCTGTTGAACCGCTTCTTCCAGTGTCCTGCGCACTGCATCCCGCTTCGTCGGTCCAGGAACTATACAGAATAGATGAGCTCCCGACATCAGGGCAGGAACCGTTAAGGTTAGCGCATGAGTCGGGACCTGTGCGATATCCCCAAAACAGCCGTCGTTTACCTGCTGCTGCCTGCACGCTTCTTCCAGCTCAACCCGCTTTACGGTTGCAGAGTCCAAAAAATCCGCCACTGGAGGATCGTTAAAGGCAATATGCCCGTTTTCCCCGATACCCAGGCAAACGATGCAAGAAATCCTTCTACGCATTAGCCGAGTACTACGGGAAATCCCACTGATGGAAATCCCACCGATCGAATCACTTAGGCCCGCAGGAGTCATGCTTGGAACGAAGCCACAACTTCCTCGATATAAATATCCTGCTCCCCGACATAATAGTTCGCAACATCATCCTTCAATTCCTGAACGCTAGGATCGCTGATGAACTTCTCTAAGGCTTCTTTCGTTTCAAAATACAAGCTGAATATGAACGAATACCTTGGAGTCGTTCCATCTGCTGAGGATAGGACCTTCTTGACCTCATACTTGGTGGCCCCCATTTCAAGCACTGTCTTCTTGGATAACAAAGCAACATGTGTATTCAAATAATAAGCTTCATCGAAAGGGATACCTTGTTTGTAGTGAAACGTTAGGACTAGCATGCAATCATCTCCTTATATAGATATACAATCATCATAAACGATGACATTAGTGGTAGTGTCAAATTGCAAATGCCTATTGCACTCTATATCACGCGGTGATATACTCATTTCATGATATATCATGACGTGATACAACGATGGGCGATACAACATAACCTGATATAAGAAGAAGGAGACTTTATGGATAGTGAGAAGCTCTACCGTCAGTACTTGCCGATGTCTGAAACGGCTTATTACATTTTGCTTTCCCTGACTACAACTCGGCATGGTTATGGCATTATTCAGTGGGTGGAGGAGCTCACACAAGGTCGAATTCACCTCGGTCCTGGCACGATTTATGGCAGCTTATCTCGGATGGAGAAGGATCGTTTGATTCAAGCTGTAGCTGAGGAAGAGCGTCGTAAGCTGTACCGCATCACCCCTTCTGGTAAAGAACTGCTCAAGCTGGAGATCGCCAGAATTACAGAGCTTTACGAAAATGCGAAGAAAGTAGAGGGATCTTTACATGAATGAGACCAAAAAGGTGTTTAAATGGTGGGACAGTTCACAATCGGAGACAATTACAGCATGGTTGGAGGATATGGAGGCGCACGGCTGGCATTTACAACGTGTAAATTGGAATGGCCTGCGTTTTCACTTTGAGAAAGGTGCTCCTCGCAAAATGAGCTACTGCGTAGATTACCAAACGAAGGTGGATCCCAACTACGCTAGCATTTTTGAAGACACAGGTTGGGATAAAATTTACAGCGGCGCAGGCTGGTATATCTGGAGACAAACGTATCAGCATACAAAGCCTGAAATTTTCACTGACATTGACTCCATGATCGAACGGAATAAACGACTCATTGGTGTATTTACGGCGGTTACTGCCGCACAAATCCCAGTTTTCATGATAAACATAAAAAATACGTTTTTTTATCCCTTGCTAATCCTCTATGTACCAGTTCTTGTCTTACTAGTCATTAGTCTATACCGTTTAGTCGCAGCCAATAAAAAACTACAAGCCAAAAAGGACATTCTTTGAACCGCTAGCCGGCTAGTTGAATGTCCTCTATTCACTCTTCGCGATCCTTACCCGATAGCCCCGTGCTCTCGCAACAAGCCAATCACGGCAGTATGTCCCTGCTCTTTGGCCAAATCAATCGCATAGGCGCCACCCTCTGACTTCGCATTCACATCCGCACCTTGGTTAATCAAAAGCTCAATGATCTGTGTACTATCCTTATGAAAGGCGGCCACATGCAGACTCGTATGCCCATTGCTATCCATAATCGTCGGCTTCGCACGGTGAGCGAGCAGTAATTGTATGACCGCTAAGCTCCGCTCACCGGCAATAGCCGCATGCAGTGCCGTATTCGACGGAATGTAACTAACGCTAGAATGCGATAAGGCATTCACATCAGCGCCATTTTCCAAAAGCAGCCGAACCACTTCGCTCTGACCGAAATGCGCTGCAAATCCCAGAAGGGTAAGGCCATCGCTGTTCTCAGCATTGGCAAGCGAAAGATCCGTGTCCAGCAAATCCTTGACTCGGTTTACATCGCCTGTGCGTGCTGCTGTAAATACATCGTTGATCATGTAGGGGGGGCCTCCTCTAATATATTCGCTATTTCAATTCGGCAAATATCTAGAAATTTCCTTTTTTCCCTTTTAAATAAATCGTGCCGTCGCCGTATACGAGAAAGACCCACAGCCGTATCGCTGTAGGTCTTTCTAATCTTGATCTACTTCGTTCGTTCAAGAAGGAAAATCTTTCTATAGCTTGAACTTACCAACGGCTTGCTGCAGTCTCAGTGACATACTGTTCAAGTCGTTCGCGAAAGCAGCAACTTCTTGCAGCGCTGCAAGCTGCTGCTCCGCGCTCCCCGCTACATTCTGAGCAGCGGATGCGGATTGCTGGGCAATGTTAGAGGATTCGATCACCGAAGCCGTCACCTGTTCGGATCCTGCTGACATCTCTTCAGCCACTGCAGAAACATCACGGATCTGGTCAGCCACTTGATCGATCGCCTGCAGGATCAATTGAAAGGCCTCACCTGCCTCATGCACAACGACGATCCCCGTATGAACTTCTCTGGTTCCCTCATTCATCGCCTCGACAGCTAGCTGAGTCCCTTGCTGGATTTGTTCAATCAACCCGATAATCTGATTGGCCGAGGTGCCTGATTGTTCAGCTAGCTTCCGTACTTCACCAGCAACAACGGCAAAACCGCGACCATGTTCGCCGGCACGAGCCGCTTCAATAGCTGCATTGAGCGCGAGCAGATTCGTTTGCGTGGCGATACTGGAGATCACACTGACAATGCTGCCGATTTCAATGGATTGCTTGTCGAGCTTCTGCACCATGGAAGCTGTACGATCGACTGTCGCCCGAATGGATTCCATCTGACGAATGACTTGCTGCAAGGATTCGTTGCCATGCCTTGCTTTCTCGGAGGCATCCATGGAAACTTCCGACACGGAAGAAGACGTTTCTGCAATCCGTTGTATGCCTATTGACATTTCCTCCATGGCTCGAGCGCTTTCATTGGAAGTTAAGCCCTGAGACTCAGCCCCTCGCGCTACGGCCTGGATGGAAGTCGCAATCTCGTTCGAAGCTGCCGAGGTTTCTTCAGCGCTTGCCGAAAGCTGCTTCGAAGAATCAGCTACATCCTGCGAGCTTGCGTTCACCTCTCTAATCAACTCTTGCAAATTAAGGATCATTCGACTGAAGCTATCGGTTAATTTCCCAACTTCATCCTTACTCCGACTCGTAATCGTGCGCGTTAAGTCTCCCCCAGCAATACTTTGCGCTACATTCATCAACACATTAATAGGTCCAATGATGATTCTGCTAAGCAACAATGCTATGCCTATGCCAAGTAAAACATCGATAATACAGGAAATAATGAGTGTAAAATTGACGGAATGAATTTCCTCAATTAACTGATCTGTTGACTCCTTAGATTCTTGATTGAAGCTGTTAATGTATTGATCTGCCACGGTATAGATCGTTTGTTTGAATTGGTCTGTCTGATCATCTGCCTTCTTATTTTCATCGCGAAGCTGCGCAGCCGTCAGTTTACTGTCTTTTTTATTAATGTCCCTGACCACATCAAATGATTTGATAAAACCCTCGCTGGCGGTTCGCAAACTTGCAGCCAACTCTACTTCCTTCGGACTCTCCGATCTTAACGCAATGAACTCGAGGTATTCTCTGAATTTCACTTCGTTTTCCTTGTACGCTTTAGCTGCTTCATCACTTTGATTGATAATGACATCGGCTTGATTACTGTACAGGATACCTACGTAATTCTTAAGCTCGTAAGCAGCCTTTACCTCCGCATTTCGTTCCGTTTCCTGATCCAACGCACTTTCGACTTGAGACAGTTTAAAGTAATTGTTCCCTGCAGCAATTGTAAATAATAAAATAACCAAAAGCATACCAGATAGCAGTTTCGTTTTTAATGACCAATTTTTAATCATGAAAAGACCCCTTCTTTCTTGTTTCGAATTCTAGCCGCTACCTTAACGTTAATCGTTCTATTGCCATTGAATTCAAGAAAGTCCTTTTCTCATCTAAGTCGTCATCTAAGAGGTTTTCGTCCGACAAATCTCGCGAGCTATTCTATCTATATCGACAAATGCTATTGAAAAAATAAGGTGCTATGTCATCTTCCATAACATAACAAAATAGGCTACCCCCGGAAGAGTAGCCCCATAACTGCAAACAAACCAAATACCGATAACATCGCACCAGAGACGCGATTAATCCACAGGAACGCCGCTCCTTTGAGCCGTTCCCGCAACAAGCCAACCAACAAACTGAGTAACAGCCACCATAGCGCCGAGCCTGCAAACACGCCGGCCACCAAGGCGATCGCAGGCGTGAAGCCTGCATCCGCGCTGTCTCCCAGCCCGAGCCCCGCAAATGCGCCAACGAACGACATGATCGTCATCGGATTCGTAATGGTGAGCAGCAGCGTCGATACATAAGATTTGAACAACGTGTCCCCGGTTACTTTGGCTGCGTGGGCTGCAGGCTTGGAGCGAAAAGTTTGCGCACCCAGATAGATAAGGAAAAGACCTCCGACCAACTGGAGAACCACCTTTTGATCCAGAAGAAAGCTGGTAATCAGCGTCAAACCGAACCCTGCGATGAAGCCATAGATGGCATCTGCCGTAGCAGCGCCTAACCCTGACAGAAAGCCGTGCAAACGGCCAAGCGTCAAGGTCCTGCGCATGCATAGGATCCCGATAGGACCAACCGGCGCTGCAATCGAAAAACCCAGCAGAAGCCCTTTTAACAACGGGATCAGCAATTAGAACACCTGCTCACCGTCATACGTAGCGATTTTCTTGTATAGATCTGGACGACGATCGCGGAAAATTCCCCATTCGATACGCTGAATCTCCAACTGATCCAAGTCAAACTCGGCAACGAGAACCGTTTCCTCGTCACGCCCCGCTTCCTCAATCAGATTGCCCTGCGGGCCTGCAATGAAAGACGAACCATAGAAGTTGATGCTGGAATCCTCATCTTCTTCCTTCCCGATACGGTTCGATGCGATTACCGGCATCAAGTTGCACGCCGCGTGACCGCGCATGCACATTTGCCAGTGATCCTTCGAATCGATGGAACCATCCTGCGGCTCTGAGCCAATAGCAGTCGGGTAGAACAACAGTTCTGCCCCCATCAGCGCCATTACGCGAGCAGCTTCCGGGTACCACTGGTCCCAACACACGCCTACACCGATTTTGGCGTAGCGAGTTTTCCATACCTTGAACCCCGTATCTCCCGGGTTAAAATAGAACTTCTCCTCATACCCTGGACCGTCAGGGATGTGGCTTTTGCGGTACGTGCCGAGCACGGAACCATCGGCATCGATGACGGCAAGCGAGTTGTAGCGAGCGTAGTTCTTTTTCTCATAGAAGCTGATTGGCAATACAACGGCCAGTTCCTTGGCAATCTCACGGAAGTGATTGATCGCTTTGTTCGTTTCCAGCTCCGTTGCGTAGCGGTAGTAGTCGGATTTTTCTTTTTGGCAGAAATACGGTGTTTCAAACAACTCTTGAATCAAAATCACTTGCGCACCCTTCGCCGCGGCTTCACGCACCAATTTCTCTGCTTTGGCAATGTTTTCTTCTATATTATCGGAACAGCTCATTTGTGTAGCTGCTACAGTCACTTTTCTCACGTGAAATCACCCTTTCTTGCAGGCTGGCATTTGCTGCGTCGTGCAGTGAACATTGCCGCCTTCTTTGATAATGGACATGCCGTTAATTGTACGGATTCGACGTTCTGGGAACGTCGCTTGAAGCACTTCAATCGCCTTGCGATCTGTCTCTTCAGCTGTACCACCAAACACCGGCAAAATAATGCCGCCATTTACGAAATAAAAGTTCAGATAGCTCAGCGTCAAGCGCTGCTCTTCAAAGAATGTCAGTGGCGGTTGCTCGATTTGGATAATCTCAAATGTACGGCCTTTGGCATCTGTCGCGCTGCGGAGAATTTCCAAATTCTCCTGCGTAATCGCATAGTTGGCATCCGAAGGATCGCCACAAACTTGCAGAATGATTTTGCCTGGAGCAGCGAAGCAAGCAATATTATCCACGTGACCGTCCGTCTCGTCGCCGTCGAGCCCTTTGTTCAACCAGATAATCTTCTCTACGTTCACGAAGTTGCGGACATGCGCCTCAATCTCCTCACGGCTCAGATCCGGGTTGCGGTTCGTGTTCAACAGACATTCTTCTGTGGTCAAAAGCGTACCTTCCCCATCCACATGGATGGAACCGCCCTCCATGACAAGCGGAGCGTCAAAACGTTTCAAACCATGGTGCTCCGCGATTTGTGGAGCTACGTTATCATCAAGATCCCAAGGCGCATACTTGCCGCCCCATGCGTTGAATTTCCAGTTAACTGCTGCGATTTCTTGCTGCTCGTTCAGGACGAAAGTTGGACCGTTGTCGCGGAACCAAGCATCATTGTGCTGGATCTCAAGGAAATCCACGTTGGACTCTGTGAACATCGCCTTCACTTGCTCTGCATCGGACGGGTTCACAATCACGGTTACAGGCTCAAACTCAGCGATCGCTTTGGCTAGGTCAGCGTAGCCTTGAGAGACAACCGCGTGATCTTCTGGGTACACCATTGAAGCTTGCACCGGCCAAGAAATAAAAGTTCGCTCGTGCTCTGTCCATTCTGCTGGCATGCTATAGTTTTCATCTTTAGGTTTCATCATCATCGGTCATCTCACTTTATCTCAATTTAGTTAATTAGCTCATAGGAACATTCAAATAAAAACATCGTCTCCCATCATAACTCAAAAGCCGCCAACGCTCAATGTAAATAGGTAGTTCTGTGACCAAATCTTTGTCGAAAGGAACTCGCTATAAGGCATGCTGCCGCGTCACCATTACCTACCAGCATATTCAGAGTGCTTTTAATACACATTAGAAGAGGATTTCATAGACTGCATACCCGAAAGGATGGATCACTTTGGCAACTGTTCTGCATATCACCGCGCATCCTCATGATCATCAAACGTCTTACAGTATGGCCGTAGGTAAAGCTTTCATCGATGCCTATCGAGAAGCAAACCCCAATGACGAAGTGATTCCTATTGATTTGTATCGTGTCCAAGTGCCGCATATTGATGCGGACGTGTTCAGCGGATGGGGTAAGCTGCGCAGTGGACAAGATTTCTCCTCCTTATCTAGCGAGGAAAGCGCCAAGGTAGGACGCATTAGTGAACTCACCGAGCAGTTCATTGCCGCAGACAAATACGTATTCGTTACGCCGATGTGGAATTTCTCCTTCCCTCCTGTGATGAAAGCTTATCTGGATGCTCTTTGCGTGGCTGGCAAAACGTTCAAGTACACCGAAGCAGGCCCTGTTGGCTTACTTTCTGGCAAAAAGGCACTCCACATTCAAGCGCGCGGCGGCGTGTATTCCGAAGGGCCTGCGGCCAGCATGGAGTCTGGTCATCGGTATATCAGCATTATCATGGCATTTTTCGGGATTATGGAGACGCAAGGTTTGTTCGTCGAGGGGCATAACCAATTCCCAGATAAAGCGGCGCAGATTAAAGAGGACGCGATTATGCGTGCGAAGGATTTGGCACATACGTTTTAATAAGGAGCTGTCCCCCAAGATGGGGGACAGTTTTTACTTTTTGGGTTGGCCGCTCTGCTCGGTAGAGCAGACAATCTCTAATTAGCAGGAGTTGAGCTGTTTAACGGACACAGAAGACCCTAATTGGTTCAACACGACCCCTTAGCATAGCTAACGGACATGAGAGTCGCTATTTGCTTTATTTGCACATACTAATCACACAAAATGATGGAATAACATCGCTGGTGTCCGTTTACGTGGAAGAAGGGCTTCCTTTCTGCGGAATAAGGTCGCTAGTGTCCGTTAGATAGGTGGGAGATAGGTGGTGGATAGAAAATTAGAATCCACAGGCAAGACAAGCCGGCAAGTACCACTCTCCCCCCTCAGTATAGCAAATAAACCTCCAACGCCACTCACATGGACATTTGGAGGCTCACTCATCTTTACAGGGATCTAACTGCCGTAACACTTGTGCCCCCTTTACCTACGAGATAGGGATAAGTTAAATATAACCCCGCTAGATAGAGCAGTACCGCTATGTAGACAGGCAACAAATGGACAAAATCCGTGTATCCAATATGTGCATGTACGAAAATCCCTGCTATAAAGCCTGGTAGCCCACCCCAGAGGAATGTCCACCATAACCAGCCCTCACCTTGATTAACACCCCACAGTGCTGAAGCGGTTATCGCTACTGCCAAGGAAAACAATGCACCACCAAAGCCGGCACGATCATGGGCGATAAGCGGAATTATGGTCTCACTCCACGCCGACAGCTCCGAAGAAGTTACGCCTAAGTAAACCAAATCACTTGGGACGAATACCTCCGTAATGCCGACAACGGATATGGTAAGCCCCCCGATTCCCAGACCAAAGCCAAGAATCACGAAGCAGCACTGCCCCCATTGAGCTCTTAGCCAAATTCGATCATTTCGTAAACCTGGCGGCTTACGAGACGGATGATCCTTCAAGCCACGCAACGTCAGCAGCAACATTGGAAGCAAAACAACCGCTGCAGCCGCATGAAGCGGATCAAAATAGCCATAACCTAGATAAAGAAAGAAACTGCTAAAACCGACAACGCATGAGGATATGACTGCCGTTCTCGCCCAATGTAGCCCGTAACGTAAACCGTGATGAGCTAGCTGATAATAGAAAATGCCAATGGAGATCATTGTACCTGCTAAAGTAATGCGATCATGCGACATGAAGTGTAGTAAATGGTCATTGAAACGAATAATTTCATTGCGAGTTTTGCCCAAGAAGTCTTCATCATAAGGCAACAGCACTGTCGTCGCTGCAATAAACCACGCAAGCACACCACCGATCATCATCCCTAATCCCAGCAGGCTCATCCATCCCCAATTCGCCCAGAAGGAAGGGGTGGATGAAATGGCCGGTGAAGGCGGGAAGGAGGAAATCTCCCTACGCTGGGGAGCCGTCGAAGGGTCGGAAGACGTAACGACAGACGCTCTGGAATTGGAAGCCTGCTCGTTAGCGTCAACGCTCACATCGTACGGCAAAGCCTCAGCGTCAATGGAAGCCACACGAGCGGTGAAGCGATCATATAGGATCGCTTCATTGATCCGCTTCGGCAGCCCTGGCCCCGCGTAGACGAGCCCGCTGTGCAGCATGACGCTAGTCGCTCCTGCTGCCAACAGCGCGAGCGCGTCCTCCGGCTGGTGCACGCCGCCGGCAGCAACAACCGCGCTGCGCTCGCCCAGCGACTTGCGCAGCAACCGGACCTTGCTCAGCTGCGCGCTGAGCAACGAAGCGCCGCCGCCGACGCGCTCGCGGCGAGTGCCCGGCTCCCGCTGCGCGTCGCCGAGGACGACACCGCTGAAGCTTCGCGCGGTGTCCAAGATCGCCCGCAGCTCCTCCTCCGGGAGCTGCCGCGGCACATACATAAGCACCGGCTTCCCCGGGGCCGCCGCCTCCGCCAGCTGGCGCACCTCCGTGAGGTACGCCAAAGCCGTTGCCGTTGGCCAGCCTTCGGCTAGGCCATCGAGGGTGAACCCCGCCGCGTACGGCGCCAGCTTGAAGAGCAGCTCCCGCTGCTCTTCAAGCGCTTCGCGCGGCGAACTTCCCGGCATCGGCCGCAGCCGCACGAAGTGCGGCAGTCGATGCCCCGTGCCCTTGCGTAGGCGCGCAGCGATCGCGTCCGGGCCGTCGTTCTCGTAGCCATCGGGATACACGATGGCTTCCTCCTCCGTCATGCGAGATATCGATGCATGACTCTGCACAGCTCGGACCGTCACAGGTCCGAGTTCGATGAACCCGAGCCCGAACTGGGCGAGGGCCTTGTGTGCGGTGCCGTGCGGGTCAAGCCCGCCGCTGAGGCCGACGGGGCAGGCGATCGGCACGCCTGCCAGCTCGCTCGCCAGCAGCGGCGACATTTCCATGTGGCCCATCGTGCGGATCACGAAGGTCCCCCCAGGAATGCGACTTAGCCCGCCTATCGCATGCAGGGTAAGATCTCTTGCCCTCCGCCCGCTAAGTCGGAATAACAGCGGTTTAAATAACGTATGATACGACCAATCGGGCATAGGCCGCCTCCTCTTTTGGATGATAGTTCCAGTATACCGTGTATCTTTCCCTCTGCACATAGACACACTTTGTTGCGATTCCCTGTGATTCTAATCACAGGGGTTCCCTCCACTTGTTCGCTATACTGAAGGCATCAAGTCATTCTACTGGAAATGAGATGATCCGACATGTTAAGCGAACAAACCATCCGAATCATTACATCCACCGTGCCTGTATTAGAAGTTC
Source organism: Paenibacillus sp. 2RAB27 (assembly GCF_052115445.1). NCBI lineage: Bacteria > Bacillati > Bacillota > Bacilli > Caryophanales > Paenibacillaceae > Paenibacillus > Paenibacillus sp. 2RAB27. Next base: position 19,432 of record NZ_JBFRGR010000023.1, on the reverse strand, counting down.
ATGGTGTTGCGATAACCAAGCGTTTCTACGACAAGCTGTTCACGTCTCACCCTGAGCTTTTACATCTATTCAATCACGCTAATCAAAAACAAGGCCGACAACAGACAGCATTAGCGAATGCTGTTTATGCGGCAGCGAAGCATATCGATCGATTGGAAATAATCCTGCCAGCTGTTAAACAAATTGCTCATAAACATCGCAGTCTCGGTGTAAAACCCGAACAATATCCCATCGTCGGGGAACATTTGCTAGGTGCGATTAAAGATGTACTGGGCGATGCCGCGACTGATGACATTCTCGGGGCTTGGGCTGAAGCCTATGGGGTCATTGCCAGTGCATTCATTGGCATTGAATCTGATATGTATACGAACTCCGCTCTTCAGCCTGGGGGATGGTCCGATTTCAGACCTTTCGTCATCGCCCGCAAGGACAGAGAAAGCGACGTCATCACCTCCTTTTACCTAACGCCGAAGGATCAAGGTCCGATTGCTGGATTTGAAGCAGGACAGTATGTCAGTGTTCGTGTCCAAATCCCCGGCGATGCCTACACACACATTCGGCAATACAGCCTCTCCCATGCTTCTGGGCAACCGTTCTACCGGATCTCGGTTAAACGGGAAGATACCAATCCAGCTGTGCCTGCGGGCAAAGTTTCCGTCTTTTTGCACAATCAGGTTCAAGAGGGTGATGTTCTCTGGCTCTCCGCGCCAGCAGGCGACTTCACATTAGATCAGACGGATACACGACCTGTTACGCTTCTAAGCGGCGGCGTCGGACTTACCCCTATGGTGAGTATGCTGCATGCACTCGTCACCACCCAGCCGAATCGGAAGGTTACTTTCATCCACGCTGCTCAAAATGGGGCGCATCACGCTCTTCGCAGAGAGGTCGAACAGTTGGCTGAGAAGCATCCTCAAGTCACCATTGCTTGGTGCTACACGCAACCGACAACTGCTGATACCAATGCGCAGTCCTACCACAAAGAAGGCTACCTAGATCTACCGTGGATTCAAAGCCTAGTGCCGTCTGTGGATGGCAGCTTTTACTTCTGTGGACCCCTGCCGTTCATGAAAACCGTGAACCAATCGCTCATCGCGTGGGGGGTTCCGGAATCAGACCGTCATTACGAATTCTTCGGTCCCTCAGGTGCGCTTTCCTAATTCGCCCAATATGCAAAACGGCTCTGCTCGCATGTTGCGACAGGGCCGTTTTGATTTTGATGGCATCTGAGTAGTGCCGGGGATCTCTTCACAGGATTGAAAATCCAAATAACTGGAATTTGTCCATCTAATTGAGCTCATATTGAGCGTAAAAGGTGTTTAACTGGATTCTATACAGGTAATTTTGCTATTTTTCACAATCTGGGCGGATATCACTGAAAATAACTACATATAATCCAGCTATTCCTCTTTTGGCGCTAGATTCCACCAATTTAACATCATAAAATCCATCTAATTTGTTGGAGGGGGGAGGAGGCGTTTGTCGGAATGTGTGGGGGGCGTTTGTTGAAGGGTGAGTAGCCCGTTTGTCGGAATGTGTGGGGTTCGTTTGTTAAAGGGTGAGCGGCCCGTTTGTCGGAATGTGTGGGGGGCGTTTGTTGAAGGGTGAGCGACCCGTTTGTCGGAATGTGTGGGGGGCGTTTGTTAAAGGGTGAGTAGCCCATTTGTCGGAATGTGTGGGGGGCGTTTGTTAAGGGTGAGCGGCCCGTTTGTCGGAATGTGTGGGGGGCGTTTGTTGAAGGGGGTCTGTCCTTTGCTGGAGAGTACGCGGCTCGTTTGTTAGAGGGTGTGCGGTCCGCTAGCTCTCTCTCCCTCTTTCACGTAACAACCGATTCACCGTTTCTCGGCGAAGCCCAAGGAACTGCCCTATTTCCTCTTGGGTTAGCACGTCGGTCAGCTTCAAAGTTCCAATATACGTTTGGAACCATGCCTCCATTTTCAACAATTTGGCTGCTGGAGCAACTGCGGTTAGCTGATCAATCCGCTGCTGCATCATGCGCAGCTTCTCCTGCAATTGACGCGCAATGGTGCGAAAGTGGTCTGGATTGCTTTCCAGGTCCTCGTACCAGCGCTCTGCAGGCAGCACTTCAACCTCGCTTGTCACTAGCGCAACCGCCGTTGCATAGTAGGCACTCGGACTGATCAGGGAATGATGCGGAATCGTTTCACCAGGTACAATGATATTCACAAGGGTAGTGTTACCATCTTCATGTGAACGAACAATTTTCAGCAGACCCGAATGCAGTTTGAATAGTGAACCTATCTCGCCTTGGCGGAACAGGATTTCCCCTTTATGCAATTTCATCTTCGTATCCCCTTTAATGAGAAAAAGCGACAGCACGCTCGGGGCTGATCGCTTTTATGGATATCTTGAACGACTATACTTCTTTTTTCAATGGCTCAAAAGGTGGCCGAATTGACTGATGTGCCTGTGTTAGTTTACCCGATAAGCTCACGTACCAATTCAACTGCTCGACCTTGCCAATCAGCCAAATGGATACCAGTAAACCTGTAAGCGAGACGAGAACTGCAATCGGCAATGCCCACATGGAGACTGGATGAGCGAAATAAGGGATGAATGAAACCGCCAAGATTGGCGCCGCATTCCATTTGAAAAATTGAATTAACGTAATCGTCACAAGGGCTGTCAGGAAAAAGGAAACAGCTCCCGTGCTAATGGTATAAAAAATACTGCCCATCGTAACCGCGATAATGGCTCCGATAATAATGCGACGTATTTCTCTTATGTTGTCTACACGATGCATGAAAAGAAAACTAAATGCGCCCAGCGTTGGGTAGAAAACCATCTTCATCGATGGAAAGTGATAGGATGCCCAGTAAGCTCCCATCAGATAACAGCAAATGATAAGTGAACGAAGAAACATCGTTGGCTCCCGTCCTTTTCTAAAATATAAGATTGTATCTGTTTCACACGATAAGTCGGCTATATTTCTTGATAAACGCACTCGTCTAAGAAGACGGCGTAGTCGTTTATTTCGTGTGGGATTCATGAGGCCGTTCATGTTCTAAATCAGACCTTTCCCATTTTACAAAATAGACAGAGAGTCAGTCAATAACTTCACAAGCCATGTTATGTCATTTTTCCCTTAATTTTAACTTGATTAATTCCGTTCAACCGACACCGTTGTCGATGCAAAGAACTTTGTCACCGCAAAAGACGCTGCCCCAAGCACCGTAGACCGATCACGAAGCTCCGAAAATTCCACCTTCAACTGCTTGCGCGGATGCGGTAGAGATCGCTTCTCTAGCAGATCCAAAAGCGGCTTCATCAGCCACTTCTCGCCACCGGCCAACCGGCCACCAAGAATAATAAATTCCGGATTATACCCGTTAATGATGTTCACCACACCGACCCCAAGGTAGTAGCCCAGCCGTTCAAAAAGCTTGATGACCCCTGCGTCGCCGCTCTCGGCTTTTGTTAATAAAGACTCTAGGTCGACTTCGCGCCCTAATTCTTTACCCGCTTGTTCCAATAAGGCATGCTCCGATGCGTAAAGCTCCCAGCAACCTAAGCTGCCGCAGCGGCACTTCGGACCATCATGTTGAATCGAGATGTGGCCAATCTCGCCGGAGAATCCTGTCGCCCCGCGATACAGCTCGTTTTTGATAATAATGCCCGCCCCGATCCCCATACCGATGGACACATAAATGAGATTCGCAGTGTCTTTCCCTGCGCCGAACTGTTTCTCGCCTACTGCCCCAGCGTTCGCTTCATTATCAATCACAACCGGAAGTCCGAATTCGGCTTCTAACTGGCTCTGCAACGGCACATTCTCCCAGCCCAGATTCGGGGCAAACAACAAATTCCCATCCTCATCAACGATACCTGGCACGCCAAGACCGATGCCAATCACACCATAAACACTCTCTGGTGCTGTTTCGATGAACTCACGGATCGTCGTTTTGAGTAGCTGCGTAACCTGCTCTACAGACTCATTATGATGCTGGATGCGGTTTTCCCGAATCACTTTACCCGTCAAATCGGTGAGAACAGCCAACATATCATGCACACCAAGATCAACGCCAATCGCATATCCCGCCATCCCATTAAAAAGCAGCATCATCGGCTTACGCCCGCCGCTTGACTCCCCTGCTCCGATTTCCTCAACGAGTGAGCTCTCGATGAGCTCATTCACAAGACTAGATACCGTCGCTTTCGTCAGCCCTGTAATCTCAGCGATTCTAGCGCGTGAGATCGGTGAATCCGTGCGGATGTGATGCAAGACGATTGTTTTATTTATCTTTTTCACGAGGTTTAAGTCGCCTGTTTGTTTCATAATTAGCCTCCATACCGTTCCAAATGCTGCGAGTCATCGCTATGGAAATGATTCTAACATAGAAGACTTTTTCATGCACCAACTAAGTTTGTTTAATGAATTTACAAACTTTCGGAATGATGCTATGATGACTTCATAAGCACTTATCATTCATTTATACGGAGGCTGAATTCATGAGCTACTTTGACAATGTTCAACCAGTTAAATACGAGGGCCCGACATCCACGAACCCACTTTCCTTTAAATTTTACAACCCGGATCAACTTATTCTAGGCAAAACAATGCGTGAGCATATGCGTTTCGCAGTCGCTTACTGGCACTCCTTCTCCGCTAATGGCTCCGATCCATTCGGTGCGGGTACGAACGTCCGTGCATGGGACAAATACGATGGTCTAGAGTTGGCAAAAGCTCGCGTTGACGCTTGCTTCGAGCTTCTAAACATTCTAGGTGTCGACTATTTCGCATTTCACGATCGCGATATCGCGCCTGAAGGCAACACTCTGCAAGAAACGAATGCCAACCTCGACGAAATCGTTGGTTTGATCAAAGATAAAATGGCTTCCACAGGCAAAAAGCTGTTATGGAACACAGCCAATATGTTCACCAACCCGCGCTTCGTTCACGGGGCTGCGACTTCCAATAATGCAGAAGTTTTTGCTTATGCAGCCGCACAAGTGAAAAAAGCTTTGGATCACGCGAAAGAGCTTGGCTCTGAAAATTACGTTTTCTGGGGTGGGCGTGAAGGTTACGAAACGCTTTTGAACACGGATCTTGGTCTTGAACTCGATAACCTTGCTCGCTTCCTGCACATGGCTGTTGCCTATGCCAAAGAAATCGGCTATACAGGTCAATTCTTGATTGAGCCTAAACCGAAAGAGCCTTCCAAGCACCAATACGATTTCGATGCAGCGACAACACTTTCATTCCTGCAAAAATACGACCTGCTTCCTTACTTCAAATTAAACCTTGAAGCTAACCATGCAACACTTGCTGGTCACACGTTTGAACACGAGCTTCGTGTAGCTCGCGTTAACGGCATTCTTGGTTCCATCGATGCTAACCAAGGCGACTTGTTGCTAGGTTGGGATACAGATGAGTTCCCAACTGACTTGTACTCGACAACGATGGCGATGTACGAAATCCTTTTGAACGAAGGCGGAATCGGCAGCGGCGGTGTGAACTTTGACGCGAAAGTTCGCCGTACTTCTTTCGAGCCCATCGACGTTGTCTATGCACATATCGCAGGTATGGACGCATTCGCTCGCGGCTTGCAAGTAGCAGCTAAATTAATCGAAGATAAAGTATTCGAGGGCATCCTTGATACACGCTACGGTTCCTTCAAGTCCGGCATCGGCGCAGACATCGTCTCTGGCAAAGCTGACTTCAAATCACTTGAAGCTTATGCCCTTGAGAACAACGCTCCGATTGTGAACCAATCCGGTCGTTTGGAATTGATCAAAGCAACTGTGAATCAATATTTGCTCAACGCTTAATTTGTTCTATACCAAAAATCCCGCTTCAGCCCTTGGGCTGGGGCGGGATTTTTTTGGGATGCTGGGGGCTTCTGCTTCCATGACTACAACTACAACTACAATAACTACTACAACTATCCCTATTACAAATCCACTTCAATATTACTTTTTGTCTAATGGCGTCTATCTCCATCAATATTTGCTACTCTTCCACGCTGTCACTCCTTTTGCCACCTTTCCATCACCTTACACCAGTACTCCCTTGCCGTATCTCATCACCTTTCACGCCAGTTCGACCTTCGTCGCTATCCTTCACCTTCCACACTTGTCCTCCCTTTGTCACCTTCTCATCACCTTCGACACCAGTACTCCCTTCGACGCCATCTCATCACCTTTCACACCAATCCTCCCTTCGCCGCCATCCCATCACCTTACACACCAGTTCTCCCTTCGCCGCCATCTCATCACCTTACACAGCCGTTCTCMCTTCGTCGCATCCCTCACCTTTTACACTAGTCCTCCCTTTTGCCACCTTCTCACTACCTTCTACACCAGTTCCCCCTTCGCTCCCGTCCCTCCCTTTCAAACTAGACGGGTAGCTTGAACCAGTAATGAAACAAAATAAAAAACTGGCAAGTTGGAGAAGCTGACAAATCGGCTAGCATAAGCAATTAGGGTCAACTAGCTCAACTCAAGCGACTATTGAAACATAGCAAACAGGATTAGATGGGTTTTATGTAGTTATTTCTGCCCTAAACGCTAGTTTAATTGAAATAAATGGAAAATATGTAGTTAAAATCGTCGCATTTGCTCGAAATCAACGAGATTGGCAATTTTAACTGTAGATTTTCCATCTAATCTTCTAAACTGGCCGATTAGTGAAAAAATAGCTGTAGGTTTTACAGTTAAGTGTCCATGTGTCCCCATCTCGACGATGCGAGCTCGTTTGTGGAAGCAAAAAAATCCCGCTTCAGCTCTACGACTGGGGCGGGATTTCTCGCTTATTTCAATGCATCGCGGATCGCATCTTCGATCTGATCCATCGGGTCGCTGCTCGGCGCTTTGTAAAGCCCGCTTCCCACTGCGGCGCTGACGCTCACCGCCTTGTCATCCTCGACCAGCTTCTGCAGCAGCGTGCGCGTGCTGCCCTTGAGCTTGGTCTGGATGGCGCGATACGCCACCGCGACCATCTCGTCGCGGCGAAACGCTGCGCCTTCCGCGATCAGCTGCGCCTCACTCGCGCTGAGCAACTCGCTTGTCGCCGCAAGCTCGCTGGCCGACTGCGGCTCTGCCTCTGCATAGCCGAGCGCGCGCAGCGTCAGCGCCAAGAACTGCTCGCCGGTGATGCTCGCATCCGGCGCAAAGTGCACGTCGGTGACACCGTGCACCAACGCTTTACTGAACGCGAAGCCAACGGACTTCGCGGCCCAGTGCGTCGCCGGCACATCCGTGAACGGCGAGCTCAGCCCTTGCGCATTCGCGGCGGCGGTCTCCCAGCCAAACAGACGCAGCAGCATCGTGGCGCCTTGCGCCCGTGTCAGCGTCTGCTCGAGCTCGTAGCCGCGATCCGTGCCTTGGAACAGCTGCAGCTTGTTCAAGCTGTCGGCTTCTGCCGTGTGCTTCACCCCAGCGTCCGCAGCCCAAGCTCCTGCGGCAAGCAATGTCGATAGAAGCAAGGCTCCAGCTACGGTCATAGCCAGCTTTTTAACAAAGGATTCCCTCATCGCTGCACCGCCTGATTCGCGCCCTTATGACGAAGCGTGGTAAGGTCGATCACGTAGGAAGTCTCCGTTAGCTTTTGAAAAAAGGAATCCACCGAACCCACCAAATCCCATTTGAAACTAATAGTAAAATCTATTGGATTGGCATAATCATCCCATTTTCGCGTCAGTCTAATCGTTTTCCAGCCATCGGAGTAGTCTTTTACGACGCTTTTATCGGTTAGCTTTTTACCTGTAACGAACTCGGTATTCTGCCCTCTTACTTGGTTATTCAAGTTGTAAATAGGACCGCCACCATTGGACAAACCCCGAGCAATATTCACGCCATCCGTCACGCTAATGAACTCCTCTGTGAAGGAGTAGCCCGTCGGCATCGTCAACTTAACCACACCATACAACACTTGCAATGGCTTAGCAGAGTCGCTGTAAACCGCATCGTACACTGACTTGGATACCGAAGGTTTCCCCACCATGGCTTGCGGATAAGCGGTAAATTCCGCCGCATACTGCACCTGAATATCCTGCATCTCATATGTGATACTGCCAGGCTTAGTGACAACTTGCTCAGCCCCCCACACAGGAACTGTAAAGCCAAGACAGCCTATCAGCATGAACACAGAGATTACTTTACTTATTTTCCTAATCATACCAAATCCCTCCCAACTCATAGATTACTAGATGAGCGGGAGGTTGGCAATATGTCATAAACTATAGACTGCTAGCAAATTAAGACTACTCTTCTACTTTAATTTCATTTGAATGAAAAGGTGTATTTACAGTAGAAACAAGCGCATCATCATCGTTATTATCACGAACTGTTTTTTGCAAAACAAACGAGGACATAGTCAGGAACAAAGCCGTTACAGCGTAGTACCCTTTAACCGAAAGAATCTGATCGAGATTAATGATGCCGATGAACATGCCTAGCAAAGCTAAGGCAAATGAACTCCACGCCAAGAAGGTAAAAGCCGATGTATTCCGTTTGCGAGATTCGTAACCATCCTCCAAATTATCCCGAATGACCTTCTGCAGCACGAACGCCGACATGGTAAGAAACAGTGCACACACCGCGAAATACCCCTTCACGCTAAGCGATTCTTCAAGTGTATATATCCCAATAAACATTGCTACGAAAGCTCCAATAAAGGACGCCCACGCCATAAAAGTAAACGCCGTTGTATTCCGTTTCCGCTGATTCATCATGTTAAAATCCCCCTATCGTTGCCAAGCAACGTTATGAATGACTTGCTCTTGATACTTAGTATAGGGTGCCGCACCTTTTCCAAATAGTACTATCTTTCGATAGTACCTACTCCTAAGACTAAGCCTAAATAACATGGAACAATTTGACATCCTATTTTTAGTACTGTATAGTACTATTCATGACAAAAACAAAAAAAATAACCAATCGTGATGTTGTACTTCTGACCGCTAGGAATCTCTTTCTGACTCAAGGCTATTTGGCGACGAGTATGGATGAAATCGTGATCACTAGCAAAGTGTCTAAGACGAATATTTACTATTATTTTAAAAGTAAGGAAGAGCTCTTAGGGGCAATTCTCGATCAGCTTATTCAAACTTATACACGGCAGATGCAAGAGCTCGCAGCTCGTTCAGATCTGTGCGTACAGGAACGTTTCGATCTGTTCCTTCAAGGCATGGCAGGCCCGGAAACTAGCTTCTTAGCCGGCTGCCCCTTTCTCACCCTGTATACCCAAATGCCGCAGGAAGCGGACGAACTTAGACGGAAAGTTGGGTTGTTTTTTCAGGATCAAATGCGCCTAGTGGAAGATCTGCTCCTCGAAGGTGTGCGCAAAGGAGAATTTTCTCCTACTCTTTCCACCAAAGCTGTCGCAGGGCTTATCGTTTCAACACTCGAGGGTGCTCTTTTTCTACAGCATGCGAATCAAGATCCAGCTTTGCTGGGTCAAACACTTACTACTTTAGCCCAATTGCTAAAGTAATTTTTTTACGCACAATTAGTACTATTTAGTACTAAAATACGCAAATCGGAGGTAATTCATTTGGCTCATATTTTTATGACTGGTGGTACAGGATTTATCGGGACCCACACGTTAGCGCAGCTTTCCCAAGAAAATCACACGGTGTCTGTGCTCGTACGGTCTAGTTCGCGTTGGGAGCAGATTTGTAAGGGGCTCGGTTGGTCAGAGAGCGCTGATACAGTCCTTAGTCGCATCCGCCCAGTCATTGGCGATTTGGGCATGCCCGGCCTTGGCTTGAGTCACTCTGACAGGGAGAAGGTTCTGACCGCAGATGTCATTATCCATGCGGGCGGGCCGATGGATATTCGGATCAGCGAAGCGGAGGCACGCGTGGTTTTCCTACAGGCTGCAGAGGAAATGCTTCGATTGGCTGCGGACATTCAGCTGCGCGGGGGATTACAACATTTTATCCATGTGGTCGGATTCAAAAGCCCCTGGACGAACGAAAACATGCGCAATCCCGCTCCCGTCATCGCACATTTAGAAGAAGGTCCACCGTATGAGCTGATGAAATGCCTTGCAGATTTGCGCATTCGGGAAGGCGCTCAGGAGCTGGGATTCCCTCTTTCCATTGTTCACCCCAGCGTAGTCATCGGCAGTTCGCAGCATGGAGAAACGCCTCAGACAGGCGGTCTCGGTATCCTTGTCCGAGCTACAGCGCGCGGCTTAATGTCGATCGTACCTGGCGGTTCTACTCATTGGTTGCCGCTCGTCCATGTCGATCATGTCGCCTCCTTCATCAACTTATTAACCAAAGAAGCTACACCGCCGCCTACGCAAACGTACTATTTGTTGGACGATCCTAAGATAAGCCCTTCCATGCAAGAGCTAGTTGCCATGATCGCCAAAGAGCTGCGTGTTCGTAAGCCTCATGGATCCATCTCGCCAAAGTGGCTCAGTAAGCTTTTAGGTACATCGTTAGGACAAAAGTTAGGCATCCCCAAAGAATCCCTAGAATTTATCGTGAAAACGAGCACTCCTTTTCCGATTGCACCGAAAGAAAGCTTGCTGCTCAAACATAAGCTCCCGAATAAGGTTCAGGGTGAGATGCTGCCTTTTACGATGGCAGATCTTGATTTTCAGCTTGTACATGGTCATATGCCTACAGAAGGGTTTATGCGAGGAAAACGAGGTCCACTGGCTAGTCTGGAGCGAAGAGGAACTGGGCTGCGTACAACCGAAGAGGGGTTGGTAAGGAGCGACTCGGAATTACGACTGGCACACAAGTCCCCCGTAAAGCAAAAATCCACCCTTCTCTTCGTGCACGACACACTAAGCGGAGCAGATTGCCTGCTCCCTCTGGCGGCGCAGTTCCCAGAGCAGGACGTTTGCCTGGTCGATCTGCCAGGCTTCGGGCGCTCACCCTACCATCACGCTGCCGACGTGATGGAKGGCCACATCGCAGCGCTCGTCGAGGCGATCCGCGCCTTCGACAGCCCGGTCACGCTCGTGGGCCACTCGCTGGGCGGCCTCCTGGCCGCCCACGCCTACGCTCGCGTGCCGGAGCGGATCCACAGGCTGCATCTGCTGCAGCCTGCCCTGCAACCGGCCGCGCGCATGTACCGCAGCGCGCGCCTCAACCATCTCGTGCTGCGCCGGCTGCGCGAGAAAGACCTGCGGAAGCAGCTGCTGGCGCAGCGCTGCTTCGTGGACATAAGTGACATACCGACTTCGTATGTCACTTATGTCCTGCAAGACCTGCAGTCGCCGCGTGTGCGGAAGACGACTGCCGGGACCCTCTCTGCGCTGGCACGCGCAGAGGTGTTACCTCCGCAGCAGCAAGCGGAGCTGCTGCGGAAGGCCTCGATCCTGTGGGGCACACAGGATCGCGCCCTGGCGGAGGAGCTTCGCTCCGCCCATACGTTGGAGATCGAGGCGGCGCACCATTTCCCGATCTCGCATCCAGAACTTACAGCCCAGCTGCTTCGGCAGCAAGGGCTGTAAGTCAGCAAGGGCTGTAAGTCAGCTCATCTACTTCATCCGTCATCATTCTTCTTACATTCTTCTTACATTCTTCTTTCATTCGTCTTTCATTTGTCTTTCATTCGTCTTTCATTCGTCTTACATTGGTATTTCTTCATCTGCATTCATCTTTCGTCCCTCTCTCCCTACCGGCCCCGACTCTCCCCCTTTTTGAGTAGTGGGTAATTAAGACAGTACTGTGGAGTTAGGAGTGTAATTAGAATAATTGGAGAGTAGTAACGACAAGAAGAATGCGGGAAAAGTGGAGTAATGTAGCAAGTGCTCTCCCCTGTCAAAAATGCAAAAGAGCACTTTTCAAATGGGCTCCTCCCTCCATTATTGAAAATGGATGCAAATAGGCATCAATTTGGAGTGATCTCAGGAGATTATCATGAAATTCGTTAAAAAGGTTGCCTATTTGCACGCATTTACTACTTCCGACCATAAATTAGTAGAAAAGGTTGTATTTTTGCATTTTTGAAAAAGGGATGTGGAAAAAGTTCCCCCAAGACATTCACCTAAAGCCTACCTTCGGAATAACATATGAGAAAACCTTTGACGAGGTCATTCCAGGGATGAGCGACCACGGTTAAGAGGTTAGTTTTATTGAAAAGCAGGCTCGGATACAGTCATTTCCGACTCCCCATTTCCTGAGCCTCCCACTTTGGGTGTCTCAGTTGCGCTTTAGTGAGTTTCAGCCACTGAGACTACCATGTAGGGCGGCTCGGTCATTTTTTTCAAGGAGGCATAACCTATGCAAATTCACGTTGTCCAAAAAGGGCAAACGTTGTATCGTATTTCGCAAACCTACGGCGTGTCGGTCGAGGAGGTCGCAGAGGCGAATGAGTTAACTCCCTCTCAATCGTTAGTCATCGGACAGGCATTAGTCATTCCGATTGTTGGCTCCTACTATTGGGTACAGCCTGGTGAGGGCCTTTATCGAATCGCACAAAAGCTTGGCATCGACCTAGACGCACTCGCGTCTGCCAATGGACTTACGCTATATCAAACTTTGCCCAGCGGTTTCCGATTATATATCCCCCCTCCCCCGCGCAAACAAGCCGAAGTCAATGCCTATATTGAGCCTAGAGGCGCAGATGTGTCACCTGTTCTCGTTCAAGCTGCCCGCGAAGCCGCACCTCATTTGACCTACTTAGCTCCCTTCAGCTTCCGCATTAACCGAGATGGCACCTTAGTCCAGCCGCCGCTTAACGATTTGCGCGAAATCGCTCAGCAGCATGGCGTCACCCTCATGATGGTAGTCACCAACCTCGAGAATGACCAATTCAGCGCAGAACTTGGGCATGTGATCTTAACCGACGAAGCTGTCCAAAATCGTTTGCTACAAAACATCGAAACAACTGCTGATAAGCTTGGGTTTAAAGATATTCATTTTGACATTGAACATCTGCTGCCCGCGGATCGGGAGGCTTACAACAAGTTCCTGCGCAAAGCGGTAGATAGCTTTCATCGGAAAGGCTATCTCGTATCCACTGCCCTCGCGCCAAAAACAAGTGCCACACAAGCAGGAGCTTGGTACGAAGCTCATGATTATAAAGCCCATGGCCAAATTGTCGATTTTGTCATCATCATGACCTATGAGTGGGGCTACAGTGGCGGACCGCCTATGGCCGTTTCCCCTATTGGACCTGTTCGCAAAGTGCTGGAGTACGCACGCAGTGAAATGCCCTCTTCCAAAATCATGATGGGCCAAAATTTGTACGGTTACGACTGGACGCTGCCCTTTGTCAAAGGAGGGGCCTACGCCAAAGCAATTTCGCCACAGGCAGCCATTGATCTAGCCCGTAAATATAACGCGCAAATTTTATATGACTACACGGCACAAGCGCCGCACTTTAACTATTGGGATGACGCGGGTAAGGAGCACACCGTCTGGTTCGAGGACGCTCGCTCAATTCAAGCTAAGTTCCGTTTGATCGAAGAGCTCGGACTTCGCGGCATCAGTTATTGGAAGCTTGGACTCAAGTTCCCGCAGAACTGGCTGCTGCTTGAAGATAATTTCAAAATTGTGAAACGCGGTTGAACCTTGAATCCCCGCAAGCGCGTGAAAACCGGGGTTTTCTTTTTTTCGACATATTCAGCAAACTTTCAGGGAGAAAAAACATGATTTCCCTTCATTTTGCGCGAAGAAATGCCGATGAAAATAGATATCTATTTTCAACAAGCAGATTCTAGCAACAGCTTTAATGGAGGGAAATGAAGCATGAAATGGTTTTCTCAAAGTAAATGGTTGTCCCTAGTCGTCATTTTCATTCTTGCAAGTCAGGCTATTTTCACGGGAAGTGCTTTCGCCGCGACTGACATTTCGAAATTAGTTCTGAACAAAAATGAGCTTAACTTGCAGGTTGGCGATACAGCTAATCTGACAGCAACGGCCGTTTTCACAACTGGCTCTACGGAGAATGCAACGGTCAAGACAGATTGGAACTCCGGCACGACCGATGTAGCATCTGTCTACGCGGGTGTCGTGACAGCCAAAAAAGAAGGTAAAGCCGTCATTACAGCCACCTATCTTGGAGAGACTGTCATCGTTAACGTAACCGTTACGAAAAAAGTAAAATCGTTAACCACCGACAAACAAGCCCTTGATCTTCGTCTCAATGGAACGAGCCAAGTGCTGATAACAGCTTACTATGACGACGGTACTTCTGCAGATGTAACAAGTAAAGCAGACTACACAGTCGCATCCAGCTCTGTCGCAACGGTGACGAATGGTCTAGTTAAAGGACAAAACCCGGGAAGCACGACCATCACGGTAACTCATATGAATCAATCGATCGTTTTGGATGTCGATGTGGAGGTTGTACGTCGCCTTGATGCAGAAAAATCCAATGTTTCCTTACTACTGAAGGGGACTACCGTGCTTGAATTAACGGCGACATACCCGGATGGCACCAAAGATAACGTAGCAACCAAAGCAGTATGGACATCAGACAAGCCAGAGGTGGCAGATGCCCTTAAAGGAACAATTACCGGATACAGTGTAGGGAAAGCGACGTTAACTGCAACCTACGGTACCAAATCAACGACAATTACGGTTGATGTGGATAGTACGTTGAAACTTGAGTTAGATAAACAAAGTATTTTGTTAAAGAAAAATGGGACAGGCACGTTAAAGCTTAACGCTACCTATCCAACAAGCACGACACCTACGGATATTTCGGATCGTGCAGAATGGACATCCAGCGATGAGAGTATCGTTTCTGTAACCAAAGGCAAGCTCATCGGTAATGCAATTGGCGAAGCAACGATCTCTGCGAAGTATGGGGATAAAACAGTCACAGCCAAAGTTGACGTTGAGGTTCCACGTCGTTTGGTCGTGAGCAGCGAGCTCGTTGTCTTGAAAACAACCGAAACGCAGCAACTCGAGTTATTTGCAACCTATGCCGATGGTACAACAGACAATCTTGTAAAAGATAGAGCCGTATGGAGCATAGATAATGAAGATATCGCTACGGTAACGAATGGACTTATCAAACCATATAAAGCCGGTGTTGTTAATGTAACTGCTGCCTATGGCGGCAAAACGACGACAACCCGAGTTGAAGTTGACGTCCCTACCAACATCACACTAGACAAGAAAATAGTGAATATGCAAGTCGGAGACTCTACTACGGTCACCATGACTGCGAATTTCAAAGGCCGCATGGATGACGAACTGAATGACAAAACCAAATGGACATCAAGCAACAAAGATGTTGTTGAGGTTCGTGACGGTATCATTACGGGTATTGCTACAGGGGCTGCTACGGTAACTGCCGAATACGGTACGCGTAAAGCAACTGTGCAAGTTTCGGTAGGCGAGTTGAAGACTCTTACGATTAGCCAAGAGAAATTAACCATGAAAAAGGGCGAAACTGCGACCCTTACTGCAGAAGCGGTGTATACCGATGATACCAAGAAACCTGTAACTACGGATGTCATTTGGACAAGCAGCAATGTTAAAGCCGCTACTGTTGACAAAGGTGTCGTAAAAGCCATCGCGTCCGGCGAAACGACAATTACCGCTCAACTGGACAACAAAACAGTTACGATTCCAGTAAAAGTAGATATGGCTAGTGAGTTGAAAGCCAATGTAACTAGCTTGGTTTTTGATTTAAATGAAACAAGATTAATCAAAATTACAGCAACAAATGACGACGGGGAAGATGTTGTCGTTACGACCGATATCGAATGGAAGTCAAGCAATACAGGCATTGCTACCGTATCTAAGGGTCTTGTTACACCCGTTGCCCGCGGTAAAGCAACCATCACAGCAACTTATGGCGGTAAATCAATCTCTATTCCCGTAGAAATCGGTGTGATTGATAGCTTAACAGCGAATAAATCCTTTTTTGTAACGAAAAGCGGATCTGAAACACAACTGAAATTAACCGCAACTTTGTCCGATGGCTCAACGAAAGACGTCACGGATAGCGCAACTTGGAAAGTTTCTTCTTATAAACTCGGTACTATTGAAAAAGGATTGTTCACAGCAACAGCTTCAGGGAAAACAACCATCACTGGATTCTTTGGAGGTAAAACCGTATCCATTCCTGTGGAAATTGATTCTTTGAAGTATTTGAAGACCAATGTTGTTAAACTTACGCTCAAAGAAGGCGAAACAGCGAAAGTAGAAGCCTTGGCTACGTATACAGATGGATTCGAAGAAGATGTGACCAAGCCGGCACTCTGGACAACTTCCAACATCATGAATGCAGACGTAAAGGATGGCACGATCAAAGCAACTGGCAAAGGGACTGCACGCATTACCGTTACTTTTGCCAACATGAAAACGACCGTTCAAGTGACGGTCACGAAGTAATCCATGCATACAGAACCGTTGACTCCTAGTTATCTAGGGGCAACGGTTTTTTCTTTGTATACAGAGTCACACCTACTCCTCCATGCATAACTTCTCATTCGCAGGGGAATATATGCTTACCTACACTGAATGACCCCTATCTACAAAATACCTGGAGGCATGGAAAAATGGTTCGCTCTGTCAAATTAGCTTCGATTTCTTTCCTTACTTTTTCGCTTCTGCTCGGTGCACATCAATATCGCCTGCATGCCCACGACCATAATACACAGGTGTCACAGACCGACAATCTGCAGCATCTAAAGAGTGGCTCTGCCACGATGTATCAAACCAATTCCTTTGGTATGCCAGGGGCGGAAACAAGGTTACTCCCATCTAACAATTTGAATGGCTACGCTGCTGCTTATGGGATTACACCGCCAACAGCGTTTAATGTTTCAACCTTACAAACTCAATCCGTCGCCGCTACGCCAAAAAATAAAACGAGACCTTGGTATAGCTACCTCGGTTTATTAGGCCTACTCGGCTTGCTCGGACTAGGTTCACGCTCCAACTCTTCGTATTCGAAATAGTTTTTGTTTGGGCCAAGAAAGAAGCCTAGTTCCTGATGGGGAACGGGCTTTTCGGCATGGAAAAATAAACATTTGTTTATATGATGGACTTTTGTTTTGTTGTGCGCTAAAATAAGGAGAGAAACGACGAAGGAGGGACGCTTTGCATGGATCGTGAACAGCAAATCCTAGCGCTTATCCGTCAAAATCCATTCATTTCCCAGCATGAAATGGCCGGTATCATCGGGATCTCCCGCTCTGCCGTTGCTGGTTATATAGCCTCTTTGACCAAAAAGGGAACGATTCGCGGCAGAGCGTATGTCACCTCGGATGAACATATGATTTACTGCATCGGCGGAGCCAATCTCGACAGTAAAGCCACTAGCAAGCATGCGATCCGCCTAGCTTCCTCTAACCCTGTAACAGTAACCGAGTCTTGTGGCGGCGTTGCTCGCAACATTGCTGATGCTTTGGCCGGATTAGCTTGTCAAACGGCGCTTCTAACTGTGGTTGGCGACGACAAAGCAGGCCAATGGGTGCTGGAGGAAACGAGGCGCCGAGGCGTCGATGTCAGCCAAGCCATCGTATTGAATGGCGAGAATACCGGAACATACACCGCACTCCTCGATACGTCGGGGGAGATGTTTCTCGCTTTTGCCAATATGGACATCTACGACAAATTGTCACCAGCGATGCTTCGGGATAAATGGTCCCATATTGCCGCTGCCAAGCTCGTGATTGCAGATACGAATCTACCCAGCGATACCTTGGAAGAGCTGATTCGTCGATGTCAGGAGGAGAATATCCCCCTTTTCATTGATCCTGTCTCCTCGGAGAAATCGAAGAAGCTTCCAACCGATCTGTCTGGTGTAACGGCTATTTTCCCGAATTTAGAAGAGGCTATCCAACTCACCCACACACCACTATCCATGAATCAGGACGTTATTGATATGTTCTATGTAGAACCTGATCATGGCAAAATTGCTAATACGATTCGAGACCGCGGCGTGCAGCATGTTTTCATTACACTCGGGAGCCGAGGGGTCTACTATTCTGGAGAAGAAGGCGAACATTTCTTTCCTTCAATTCCAACCCAGGTGGTTGAGGTTACAGGCGCAGGTGATGCCTTCTTAGCGGGTATTGTCTATGGGGTTAGCCATCAACATTTGTTTATGAAATCCTGTGAATTCGGTCTTGCAGCTGCGCACATTACGCTTCAAACCAGTCAATCCACGTCCAGTGAACTGAACGAGGAACGCTTACACCTTACGATTAACACCATGACTAAAGGAGACTAAACACATGAACTCATATTTAACTTTTACCGATGAAGTGAAGGAAGCTCTCGCGAACAATAAACCGATCGTGGCATTGGAAACGACGATTATTTCTCATGGCATGCCTTACCCGCAAAATATTGAAATGGCGAAAAAAGTGGAGCAAATTATCCGCGATAACGGTGCTGTACCGGCAACAATCGGCATCATGGATGGTAAAATCAAGATTGGCTTAAACGAGCACGAGCTTGAAGCTTTTGCCACGAACGGCCATGTGGAAAAAGTAAGCCGCCGCGACTTCCCGTACATCCTCTCCTCTGGCAAAATCGGCGCGACCACGGTATCTGCGACGATGATCGGCGCTGCCCTTGCTGGCATCGAAGTATTCGCTACCGGTGGCATTGGCGGTGTCCACCGCGAGGGAGAAAGCTCCATGGACATCTCCGCTGATTTGACGGAGCTGGCGGCAACCAACGTCGCTGTCGTCTGCGCCGGCGTGAAATCGATCCTCGACATTGGACGCACGCTCGAGTACTTGGAAACCCACGGCGTGCCCGTGGTTGGTTACCAAACGAGCGAGTTCCCGTCCTTCTACGCCCGCGAAAGCGGCTATGGCGTAGACTTCCGCCTCGATGAGGCGGCTGACGTGGCCGCTATGCTCCGCACGAAGTGGGAGCTAGGCCTGAATGGCGGCGCCATCATCGCCAACCCGGTCCCGGCGGAATCCGCCATGGACCATGCTGAAATCGAGGCCGTCATCCAGCAGGCGCTGAATGAGGCCAAAGAGCAGAACGTGACCGGGAAGAAGGTCACGCCGTTCTTGCTAGCGCGGATTAAGCAGCTGACGGAGGGGCGCAGCCTGGAGACGAACATCGCGCTCGTTTATCACAACGCGCAGACCGCCGCAAGGATTGCGGTTGCGCTGAAGAACTAAAGAACGGAAAAAGAGGCTGTCTCAAAGGTCAATTTAGACTTTTTGAGACAGCCTCATTTTTCGTTAATGCCGATGAGTAATAAACCAGCTTCCCGCAATCTAACTGGAATTTCTCCATCTATTTGAAGTGGATTCCTCGAATTCGAAGGATTTACTGTATTTCCTGCAGTTAAATTCATTCGATTTGCTCGATTATTGAAATTCAATACAAATTAGATGTATTTTTTCCATTTAATTGCGAAAACCGGTTCGGCCCCTTAATTATGGAGTCTATCTGCTGAATACTTGCTTTCTCGCAGTTTCTCATTTTTCGTATTCAACCTTTTTTAAAGGGTAATCTCCACTACCCCTAATTTATTTGCCTTCCAGGCCTCATGATATCGGCTTGGACTC
>NZ_JBFRGR010000022.1:2500-120421 GCF_052115445.1 Paenibacillus sp. 2RAB27 | reverse complement strand
GTAGCACAAAACATAAAAAAGATCGCCCGACAGCTTGCGAAGTGCGCAAACAAAAGGGGGATCTTTTTTATTGCATGTAAATATGCGTGGAAAGCAAATTGGAGGGTATTGAAAGTTTCATGAAAGCGCTTTACTCGACAGCCTGAAAACCTGCAGTTAATTTTGATCAATCCACCCAATCTGAACAAAACAGGCGGTTTTAACTACATGTTATACAGTTAAATCAAGTTTCAGAGGAAATTTCACTTAAATAGCTGTACATTTTCCAGTTAATACAAATGTGTAGAGCATGAGACCTTCCAAACCTTGCTAAGCATCTCCCCCAGTCCCCAGCCCACCACCACCGACGTCCCCATCACCCCCATCAGCACCCATCCCACAATCACTACACCACCCGCACCACCACCAACGCCGTCCGAGCGCCGAGATTCCGTGTTTTGCATTTCATACTCGCATCCCGTGCGCCGTAATGAGCACTTAACTTTGCCCCAATTTTTGGAGTTATTGGCCCAAAGGCATTTGCCATCGATTTCACCTCTTTTCCCCGGAAATAAAGGTTGATAGGTCCATCGTCCCCCACTTGTACACATCAATTAAATCAGTCATTGACCAACTCCCAAAAAATACTTTAAAAATTTATTGTAAGATCTGAACTTTTTGCGAAGTTGAACCGTTATAGGTATCGAGAAGATGTTTAATATGGTATAGATATATAAGTAACTGACAAAGAGATTTATTTTGGGATAAAGGACCTGATGTGATGACATATTTTCGATACGTAGGCCCCATGATATTGATGACAATGCTAGTCCTAGGACTAACGGGTTTCGTGCCTAACGTAGATGCGGCTTATGCTGTGTCTTCTGATCCCATGAGAGTGAAGCAAACTTATTTGGATATGATTCGCGTTGATCAAGCATGGGCTGCGGCAGGTGATGCCCGTACGCCGATCATCGTCGCCGTGGTTGATACAGGCGTTGACCTTGGACATCCAGATTTAACTGGCAATTTAGTGGATGGTGTGAACTTGCTGCAGGCTTCGAAGAAGCCTTTTGATGATAATGGACATGGAACGAACGTAGCTGGCTTGATTGCCGCTACGATTAATAACGATAAAGGCATCGCGGGAATTGCCCCTAATGCCAGAATTATGCCAATCAAGGCGCTTGAAGCAGATGGAACTGGCGGCGAAGCCAAGCTGGGTGAAGGCATTAAATATGCCGTGGACCATGGGGCGAAAATCGTAGTCCTTTCCTTGGGATTGAACAAATACTCGGATTATCTGGCAGGTATTGTGCAATACGCAGAGGACCGTAATGTCTTACTCGTCGCCGCTGTTGGTAATGAAAGCACGAGTGTGAAATACCCCGCGGCGTATCCGACTGTACTTTCTGTTGGCGGTGTGAGTATCAATAAACAGGCTGATCCACGATCGAATTACGGCCCAGAGCTCGACATTATGGCGCCTTGGGACGTCTATACGACGGCGCTTGGCGGTGGCTACCAGTACCAAGATGGAAGCTCAATGGCTGCGCCGCAAGTGGCAGCTGCAGCTGCGCTGGTCTGGGGGAAATATCCGGCAATGTCGGCGTATCAGGTGCGTTCACAGATCGAGCAAACAGCCACGGACTTAATGTCCAAAGGGTGGGACGCTAAGACGGGTTACGGCTTATTGAATATCGAAAAGGCACTGACGGAGCCTTATAAGCAAGATCGCTTCGAGCCGAATGATGTTGTAAGTCAGGCTGCTTCGCTTCCTAATCATACGCTAGTCAAAGCGAACCTCAGCTCTGGGCAGGATCAGGATTGGTATGCGATTGATGCAGCTTACGACGGCTATATTCAGTTAGTGGTACAGCCCGAGGACGGCGCAGGTATTCGTGTGAATTTTGATTCCGGACAGAGCTTTGTCGCGGCTAGTGGAGATGCTGTAGCAAACCAGTCGTTCACTGTGGCTGTGACCAAAGGCATTACTTATGTGCAGTTGGAGAATGTTGATCGAGCACGCAAGACCCTGCTTAATTACACGTTGCGAACGGATTTTGTGATTTATACGGATCCTTTTGAGGATAATGATAAGCAGTATAAAGCTTTTACATTGCCAGAACGCAGTCAGACCATTCGAGGTACGTTTCATAAAACAGACGACATCGATTGGTTCGCAATGACGCTTGAACACTCGGGCACGATGCGCCTTAGACTATCGACGGATACGGGGCGGATCGATCCTATGCTTCTTTTCCAGAAAGAGGGGGAGAAGTCGACGACGATCGATCAGGCTGGCGATGGCGGTATAGAAGTGAGTTCCCAGATGGAAGTACTGCCTGGCCAATATTATATTCGTGTTAGTAATGTGAAGGATTATACCGGACCGATTACGGGTGAATACACGTTAGAGATTGAATATACACCTAAATTGATTGACGCAAACGAGCCGAATGACAAATCGTATCAAGCTACATTTGCTGCGATGAATGCAGGGTATGAAGGTGTTTTTAGTAAAAATGAAGATGTTGATTGGTTCGAGTTCCGATTGACTTCCGATAGTCTGGCCCAAATCAGATTGACGAATATTCCTACCTCACGTACGTTGTATGCTACGTTGTATAATAATTCGTTACAGGAACAAGGCACCTATCGTAGTGAAAGTGGTTCGAGTCAGCTTAATTTCGAGAAGCCATTGCCCGAAGGGACGTATTATATTAAACTCCAGGCGAATCAGTGGTTCATGAGTCAGATGTATCGCTTGCAGTTGAATAGTTATGGACTGGTCAGCGGTTATGTTGATATTGCTGGACATTGGGCACAAGATGCCATTAGCCAGCTTACCGAGCAAGGGATGATTAGCGGCTACGGGGATTATCGGTTTGCACCGAATCAATCCATTACAAGGGCTGAAGCAGCTACCGTGCTATCCCGTGCCTTGCGTTTATCGAAACGCAAGGATTTGCGATTCAGCGATTTGGCCGTTTCACACTGGGCTTACGCGGATATAGCCAAAACCGTTCAAGCCTCTATCGTAGATGGTTACCCGGATGGAACGTTTAACCCGGATGGCAAGCTAACCCGTATGGAAATGACGCAAATGCTTGCGCGCAGTATGAATATGACAGGGAAGCTGAGAGGCAATACACCTTTTAGCGATGTAAGTGAATCTTACTGGGGTTTAGGCATCCTCAAACAGATGGCGGCAGATGGTTGGGTCAGCGGATTTCCCGATGGTACCTTCCATCCAGAAGATCAGGCAACACGGGCTGAATTTGTAACTTTGCTGGCTAGAGTCGTAAATCGGTAAAATCGAAGAGGAGTGACCTATGGGCGAGACGGACAAATGGAGTGAAGTGGCGCAATATGCGTCGTGGATGAATATGGCTAGTATAGCTGTCTATATTCTTTGCATTGGGTTGGCATGGTGGTCGCTGCAAGCGTTCCGCTTTGATGTTTTGCTGCGAAGCCCCAAAGGCGCACAAGCGATTATGCTGCAAATTTTACTTTCGATCGGACTCGGGCAGCTGGTTGCAGGGTTTTTCATTCAGTATTTAGGTCTCTCGATGAGCTTCAGCAAGATGTTTTAATGCGATTTTCCGAATAATGCAGAAGTTTGTTGTCAACAATGGATATAGAACGGAATGAAAATCACATGACGCTTCGAACTCTATGTAGGGCATCTCTGACTGCCAAAAGAACACAGTTGTATCTATGTGGCTCCAAATGATAAACTTAGGAAATGTGCAAAACCTGTCTTTTAAAATAAGTGCGCGGAGGGACCATGATGAGCAAAATTATCGTCCGCGGTGGCCGAAAGCTAGCTGGCAATGTAAAAATCAACGGAGCAAAAAATGCGGTACTGCCGATTATTGCGGCTTCCATTCTGGGGTCGGAAGGTGAAAGCGTCATCCATGATGCGCCTCCCCTTGACGATGTGCTAGTCATT
The DNA here is from genome assembly GCF_052115445.1 of Paenibacillus sp. 2RAB27. NCBI lineage: Bacteria > Bacillati > Bacillota > Bacilli > Caryophanales > Paenibacillaceae > Paenibacillus > Paenibacillus sp. 2RAB27. Next base: position 116,487 of record NZ_JBFRGR010000022.1, on the reverse strand, counting down.
AATAAAGTATTACAAAGCTTAGGAATTGAAGTCGAATATAACCGTCAGGTGATTCGAGTAAGAGCTGGGCAGATTAATACCTGTGAAGCTTCCTATGATCTAGTCCGTAAAATGAGAGCCTCTTTCCTCGTTATGGGTCCTTTGTTAGCTAGGTTGGGTCAAGCGAGAATTTCGCTTCCAGGCGGTTGTGCGATTGGCACAAGACCGATTGACCAGCATCTCAAAGGCTTTGAAGCGATGGGTGCCGATATTGAACTAGGTCAAGGCTATATCGAAGCCAAAGTGAAAGGGCGCCTGAAGGGTGCCAAGATTTATTTGGATGTCGCCAGCGTAGGTGCAACCGAGAACATTATGATGGCTGCAACGCTTGCAGAAGGCACGACAACGATTGAAAATGCGGCAAAAGAGCCGGAAATCGTTGATTTAGCTAACTATCTGAATGCGATGGGCGCTGTGATCCGCGGTGCGGGAACGGGTGTTATTCGTATTGAGGGTGTAGAGAAGCTTCGTGGTTGCGTACATACGGTGATCCCAGATCGCGTAGAAGCCGGTACATACATGATCGCTGCAGCCATTACAGGCAGTGAGCTGTATATGGAGGGCGCGATTGGTGACCACCTTCGTCCTGTCATTTCCAAAATGCAGGAAATGGGTGTTACGATCGAGGAAGATGAGAACGGCATTCGCGTTCGAGCTACAGGCCCGTTGCGCGCGGTAGACGTGAAAACGTTGCCGTATCCAGGCTTCCCAACCGATATGCAGTCGCAAATGATGGCACTGTTGATGGTAGCGGACGGAACGAGCCTTGTAACGGAGACGGTGTTCGAGAACCGTTTCATGCATGTAGAAGAATTCGCGAATATGAATGCAAACATTAAAGTGGACGGTCGCACAGCGATCGTAAGCGGTAATTCCAAACTGCGTGGTGCCAAGGTATGTGCAACAGACCTGCGCGCTGGTGCAGCGCTCATTCTCGCGGCATTAGCGTCTGAGGGTGAGACGGAGATCACGGGTGTTCACCACATTGATCGTGGCTATGTCGATATCACCGACGTCCTGCGTGAACTAGGTGCCGATATTTATCGCTCAGTCCCACAAGAAATTGAGCAAGAAGTGGCAGAGCTTGGATTTTTCAATATCCAGCCGACGCTAGCGTAAGACAAGAGGAATCATCAGGGAATGAACCTGATGGTTCTTTTTTTGAATTAACTCCTATACTTAACTTGACCTCTATTTTCACACCTACTTCTACGTCTATCTCTACACCTCCCCCGAAGCTAGATTTTACGCTACTCCTATCCTCTCTTCCTGCTTCTATGGCATGTAAAGTAACCCTCTCACATGTTTAACTGTAAAAACTACAGTTAATTCCACCACTTTTCTCGCTTAGTATGAACTAACTGGATTTCCTGTAGTTAATTTCGCGAGATTTTACTAATATAGCCGATTGAGGTGATTTACCTGTAAGTTTTCCATCTATTTGGAGATTTCGGGCCTTCCCAGCGAAAATAGATGGATGTTTTCCAGTTAACCCGCAGCCGACAAGGAGAGCATATCAGATGCCTATCAACTACTTCCCAGCCTCGTTCGTGTTCTATTCTAGCAACCCCTCTCATAAGCTAAGACATACCAAAATTGCTGCTAGTAAACGCGCTTATGGAGGCTGCTCAGACATATGTTTAAAAAGAAACGCGTGCTCAGAAAAGAAGTCATCCTGTGGATGACTGTTTGCTTATCTTCCATGTTGTGTGTCACTATCATCGTGCCTGGATTGCTAGTCAAGAAGATTCCGACCGACGAGGTGTACCCGAACCCCATTGAAGGCACAACTTTGCAAGAGACTAGCGCGGGGCAAGGGTTGATGATTCCCGTGTATTTGACGAAGCAGGAAATCGTGCAAACCGTTCCACTTGAACAGTATGTAAGAGGTGTGCTGGCTGCCGAAATGCCCGTTGATTTTGAGTTAGAGGCACTCAAAGCGCAAGCGATGGCGGCAAGAACCTATGTTGTGCGTAGAGTCATAGAGAAGGATCATAGCAATATGCCCGTGAATGATGCACTAGTGACAGACACGACAGCCCATCAGGCCTATCTAACGGATCAAGAGCTTCGAACGAAGTGGGACAAGAATAAGTACGAAACGAATATGGCCAAGATTGATAGAGCCGTCAATGAGACCAAAGATAAGATACTTACGTATGGGCATGTACCGATCAACGCGACTTTTTTCTCAACAAGCAATGGGTATACCGAGAATTCAGAAGAATATTGGCCGTTCGCAAGCCCTTATTTACGCAGCGTGCCCAGTCCGTGGGATATTAAGCTCTCCTCTCGCTATCAAGAAAGTGTCACGATCAGCTATAAGACGATGCTTCAGAAGTTAGGTGTAGCTAGTATCTCAACGACAGATACCAGTGCCAAGGGCATGAAAGTACTCTCTTGGTCTACTGGACATCGTATTAAAAGCATGACGATAGGAGGCAAGGTATTCTCAGGACGCGAAGTAAGAGAGAAGCTAGGTCTAGCATCCTCTCAATTCGCTTGGAAATGGGCGGGCTCTCAAATCACGATTACTACGTTCGGATACGGCCACGGAGTAGGTCTCAGTCAATGGGGCGCCAATGGTATGGCGAAAGAAGGGAAAACCGCGGAGGAGATCGTAACCTATTATTACACGGGCATCTCTATTGAAAATGCAGCTTCTTTTCTGGGCAAATCATAAACTTTTAATGTTTCTATAAAAATATCTTTCTGTAAGTATAAAACCTTGTAAAGTGTCAAGAATGGTTGATGAGGTGATAACCATGAGTGATAATAACAAAGGTTTTCAGAAAGAAGAAGCTCCTAAAACTGTTCAAGGAGCACAAGGTCCAACATCTGCATGGAAGAGGTTGCTTGCTAAGAAATGGGTATTCCCAGCGACGTATGTGGCAGCAGCAGCAATTATCTTAACCTTAATGTGGGTGTACCAGGGAGCAGGAACGAAAACAGTCAGCCTAGATGATCCAGGTCTTAAGGTTAGCAGCAGCGAACAAACCGATAATCCGAAAGCACCACATGATGGGGCTATCGCGGTTAATGGAACCACGGAAGCCATGCAATGGCCTGTGAAAGACAGAGCTGCTGTCGAAGTGGCAATTCCTTACTATGACACGAATGCATCCAATGATGTGAAAGCAGCGGCAATGATCGAATACCTCGATCAACTGACACCGCACACAGCAATTGACTTGAAAGCCAAAGATGGCTCAGCATTTGATGTTCTAGCGGCACTGGGTGGTAAAGTTACAGCGGTTGAGCAAAGCCCTGTTGTTGGTAAGCTAGTTGAGATCACACACAGTAACGGGTTGATCAGTATTTACCAAAGCTTATCTGACGTGAAGGTAACGAAAGGTGCAGAAGTGAAGAAGGGCGATATCATCGCCAAAGCTGGCAGCAACGATTTCGAGAAGGAAGATGGCGTGCATTTACACTTTGAAGTACGTCAAGTTAGCGACAATGCAGCCGTTAACCCAGAAACCCTCTTGAACGTGAAGCAATAAGCAGCATTTCGAGCATTACGATACATGAGGCTAAGGCCTACATACAGTGAACGGCAGCGGGTATATACCTGCTGCTTTTTCACATTTTTATTGAACATTTGACCCGGAAACGCGTCTAAAGCTGATTTTCTTTGATTATTTTGAAAATAAATATGGGAAATGAGCTTGTCAGGCTTGGTTACGTAGAATATCTAGTCATGCCCCTCATATACTTTACCAAACTATCTCGAGTAGGGAGGCGAGGGGAGTGCACGATTACATCAAAGAGCGAACCATTAAGATTGGTACCTGTATCGTCGAGACCAAGAATACGGTTCGCACCATTGCTAAGGAATTCGGCGTTTCCAAAAGCACAGTGCATAAGGATTTGACGGAAAGACTACCGGAAATCAACCCGGACCTGGCCAATCAGGTGAAGCACATTTTGGAGTATCACAAGTCAATTCGGCACCTTAGGGGAGGAGAAGCGACGAAAATTAAGTATCGTAAGACCCGTAATCCTAAGCTTTCCGAGGTCTTGGTTACGGTTAAGTCCTAAGATACCCTTCATCCCGAGATGTTTCCTGTGTTTCCTTTAACTGGGCGTGTCGAAATTTCACGGAAAAAGAGGAAAACATGCATTTATAGCGAATTTAGCTTATAATTAGAACTGTATATCAGAGCGCCGATTCTTCACGGGATGGACGGTAGGTTTAGGGAGGATTAATTAGAAATGTTCAGCAAGGATATTGGAATAGATCTCGGCACGGCAAATGTGCTTATTCATGTAAAAGGTCGCGGAGTTGTGCTTGATGAGCCATCCGTAGTTGCGATTGAAAGTGATACGAAACGTGTGTTGGCTGTTGGAGAAGAAGCCTTCCGCATGGTAGGTAGAACACCTGGTAACATTATTGCGATTCGTCCTCTTAAGGATGGTGTTATCGCGGATTTTGATATTACGGAAATGATGTTGAAGCATTTCATTGCCAAAATTGGGGGCAAGAATTGGTATTCTCATCCGAGAATACTGATCTGCGCCCCTACCAACATTACCTCAGTTGAGCAGAAAGCGATTCGTGAAGCAGCTGAGCGTAGCGGTGCCCGAGAGGTATTCATGGAAGAAGAACCGAAGGCGGCGGCAATTGGCGCTGGTATGGACATCTTCCAACCTAGCGGTAACATGGTTGTTGATATTGGCGGAGGGACGACGGATGTTGCCGTGTTATCCATGGGCGACATCGTCACCTCCTCTTCCATCAAGATCGCGGGCGACAAGTTCGATATCGCGATCACGAAGTATATCAAAAATAAGTACAAGCTGTTGATCGGTGAACGGACAAGCGAAGATATTAAGTTGAAAATTGGAACGGTATATCCACATGGGCGTGATCAAGAGATGGATATTCGCGGAAGAGATATGGTTTCTGGACTTCCATTGACGATTACAATTCACTCCAGTGAGGTACAGGAAGCGTTATGGGATCCAGTTTACTCCATCGTCACAGCGGCGAAGAGCGTACTTGAGCGGACACCTCCTGAGTTGTCTGCAGACATTATTGACCGTGGCGTAATTCTGACAGGCGGCGGCGCATTGTTGCATGGTCTTGATCAACTGCTTGCGGATGAGTTGAAAGTACCTGTACTTATCGCTGAAGAACCAATGTCTTGTGTGGTTAAAGGCACAGGCATTATGTTGGATAATTTAGATAAAGTAACCAAACGTAAATTTTAATGATGAAATAACAACCTATCTAAGAGGTGACTAGATGTTAAGAGGACTGTATACCGCGGCGGCAGGGATGATTTCTGAGCAACGCAGACACGATACCATAACGAATAATATTGCTAACTTGAATTCCCCAGGCTTTAAACAGGGTAATGCCTTGTCGCGTTCGTTTCCAGAAATGCTGATCTCTACGATTCGCGGTGGACAAGGTGCCTCTCCAGCACCGCTTGGGAGGATGAGCTTAGGTGTGTTCTCAGAGGAGAGTATCTCCGTTCACACCCAAGGTGATCTGCAGGAAACGCAGAATCCCTTCGATTTCGCATTGGTTTCCAACATTCAACTACCGGGAATTGCATTTGATGCAACGGGTAAATACGTAAATGCAGAAGGGGAGCGAACGTTCCAACCGCAAGCACTATTTACCGTCTTAAACCCGAATGGCGAGCAACGGTACTCTTTAAACGGGAAGTTCACTGTCGATGCAGCAGGTCAGCTTATTAATGCCAATGGCGAACAAGTATTGGGCCGAGATGGACAACCCTTAGTTTTGTTGGATGGAGCCGGGCAGCCGATCTCCAATTTCAAAGTAACGGCTAAGGGCGAGTTCATGGATAGCGACGGACGCCCGATTCTTGATGGGGCAGGTGCTCCGATTGGTTTGATGCTTTCACGTGCAGAGAATCCGAATCTATTGCTCCGCGAGGGGAATGGGTTGTTGCGTATTAATCCAGGAGATGAAGCGACGATCTCGCAAGTAGCGCCAGGCGACCAAGTTGAAGTGCGCCAAGGCTTTATCGAGCGATCGAACGTGGATTCCGCGCAATCCATGGTGGATATGATGTCGGCGCTGCGCGCCTATGAGGCGAATCAGAAAGTAATCCAATCGTATGATAAAAGTATGGACAAAGCAGCAAATGAAGTAGGACGCGTCTAAATCTAGCTTGCGAAGGAGCCAGCCATGAACAATTCCATGATCAACTCATCGGTATCCATGCACAGCTTACAGCAAAAGCTGGATATTCTCTCCAATAATATAGCAAATGTGAATACAAACGGCTTTAAGAAGAAGGAAGCCTCTTTCGAGGATGTGTTGACCAATGTACAAGCACAACCTGAAGGGTTCCGTCAGCAAGGTCGCTTCTCGCCGCTCGGTTTTAACCAAGGCTGGGGCTCAAGGCTTGTGCAAATTCAGACGAATTTGGCGCAAGGGCCGATTCAGCCAACTGGCAATACAACGGACTTCGCCATTCAAGGCGATGGCTTGTTTGAAGTAGCTGTCAGCAAAGTGGACGATAATGGTAATCAAGTATTTCAGCCGGCTTGGACGCGTAACGGAGCATTCAGCTTAACGCCGGACGGACAAGGCGGAACGGTGCTTACGACGAAAGAGGGCCATTATATCTCAGATATCGATGGAAGCCCGATTAACGTACCATCAGGGACTCGACCAGTCGTTGAGAAAGACGGTACGATCAAAGGCTACAATGAACAGGATCCAGCTGCTGCACCCGTAATATTAGGTCAAATCAAGCTGGTGCGTGTCGTACGACCGCAACTTCTTCAAGATGTGGGGGATAATTTATACACACTTCCAACGGGGATTACTGCGGCTGAGAAAGCGAATATCTTGCAAGATGTGAACGGTGTGGCTGCAACAGAAGCGACTCGCGTTAGCTTAATGCAGGGCTTTCTGGAACAATCGAATGTGACACTCTCGGATGAAATGACGGACCTAGTTATTGTCCAACGCGCATTGCAGCTGAATTCCCGTGCCATCACATCCTCTGATCAGATGATGAATATGGCTAACAATTTACGTGCTTGATCCAAAATAAACGGCTATTATGTCCTTTAAGGACGTATCACAGTGTTTATGGAGAAATATAAGCATCGTATAAAGTGAAACTTATACTTTCTTATATTTGTTGAAAGGTAGGGATAGGCTCGATGGCAGACAAGCCAGCTCCAGTCAAGAAGAAGCCAAGGCCGAGATGGCAGAAGATCCTATGGCTTATTTTCAAAATTGTACGTATTCCCGTGCTAGCCGTTGTAGCGATCTATGTTGGTTTATGGGTAGGCTACACGAAGCTCGGAAATCAACCTTCATCAGAAATCTTACATATTAGCACATGGCGGCATTTATACGATCTCGTTTTTGCGAATTAATCGAACTCCCGTATGGGAGTTTTATTTTAAATATAGACATTATTAGTTTCACTTCATAAGTGAGCTATATTTCTAGATAAACCCATCCGTCCAAGGAGGACGGGTTAGTGGTTTATTTTGTGTAAGAGCAGTTGTATAATGAAGAAAGACTTTATCTACCAAATATTGAAGTTTCGGATCGGATACTTAGGCGCAGGAGGAGTACCTTGAATATACCGAACATGCTCACGATCAGCAGGTTTGTACTAATCCCCGTGTACCTCGTGCTTTTTTTCAATGGCTACATCCGAACCTCCTTCATCATTCTACTTGTAGCTGGATTAACGGATATTCTAGATGGCTATATCGCTAGAACGCGCAAGCTGGTCACCCCGATGGGTGTTATGTTAGATCCGCTTGCCGACAAGTGCATGATGATTGCGGTCATCCTCTCCCTTCTCATCTCAGAGATGATTCCTTGGCAGGCAGCAGTGGCCATGTTCATCCGTGACGTAGGCATGATTATAGGCTCCGCCTTCTTTCATTTCAGAGGCAAATTGACCGTTCCAGCGAACGTTATGGGGAAGCTAACGACGGTACTCTACTATTTCGCCATCCTCTTTATTGTGTTTGAATTCGACTTTGCCATCACCTATTTGTGGTATGTGATCGGGGTCTCATTTTTAACGTCATTCATTTATATTTTCCAGTTCCTTCTATTGAATCGTGGAGCTCGAGCGAAATAATGGTTATAGGCTAAATGAAAAAAGAGCCTATGTAGGGGTCTGTCATACAGACCGTTACATAAGCTCCCCTTATATGAACCTTCACTTCTGCAGGATATGAAGGGACCTCCATAGTGTAAGTAATTCCCTTGTATTTTATACAGGTATTCGAAAGGAGCACGAACGCAAGATGCTAGATATCAATCAAATTCAAGAGATCATTCCTCATCGCCCGCCTTTCCTTCTGGTTGACCGTATTTTGGAGGTAGAAGAAGGGGTTAGAGCAGTAGGAATTAAAAATGTTACGATCAATGAACCTTACTTCGCAGGGCATTTTCCTGGCTATCCAGTTATGCCGGGGGTTTTGATTGTTGAAGCATTAGCACAAGTTGGTGCTGTAGCTGTATTGTCCATGCCTGAGTATAAAGGCAAAATCGGCCTATTCGCAGGTGCAGATGGCATTCGCTGGCGTCAGCAAGTTGTACCAGGAGATACACTTACCTTAGAAATGACCATCACACGGGTAAAAGGCACCATTGTGAAAGGTCAAGCTGTGGCTAAAGTTGGCGACAAAGTGGTAGTCGAAGGTGAGCTTATGTTCGCCCTTGCTAATAAATAGCCCATACATATAAAGGAGATGAACCTACGACGATGACGCGTGTGCAAACAGAGTATCAATTATGGCTCCAAGATCCAGCTGTCGATGAGCAAACGAAGCAAGAACTTCAAGCTATTCGGGAAGATGAAAGAGAAATCGAGGATCGCTTTTATAAAGATCTTGAATTTGGGACAGGCGGTCTCCGTGGGGTCATTGGCGCGGGTACCAATCGTATCAATGTATACACCGTTGGTCGTGCTAGCCAAGGCTTAGCACAATATGTAAACGGAACAGGCGCGGCTAATCCGGCTATCGTTCTAGCCTATGATTCCCGCCACATGTCACCTGAGTTCGCATTGGAATCCGCGCTTGTTTTTGCGGGTAATGGGATTAAAGCCTATCTGTTCCAGACGCTGCATGCGACACCTCAGCTTTCTTTTGCCGTGAGATACCTAGGCGCGACAGCGGGTGTGGTTGTTACAGCGAGCCACAATCCACCAGAATATAATGGATATAAAGTGTACGGTGCAGACGGTGGGCAATTGGTTCCTGAGTTTGCAGAGCAAGTGATTGAGCAAGTACAGAGCATCAACACCTTTGATAAAGTGAAGAAGTTGTCTCAGCAGGAAGCGGAAGCGCAAGGACTTCTTGCTTGGTTAGGCGATGATGTTGATCAGGCTTACATACAGGCGGTTACGGCCGTGAGTCAAAATCCAGACGTCATTAAGGAAATCAGCGATGATTTCCGTGTGATTTTTACACCGCTGCATGGTGCAGGGAATATACCGGTACGCGAAGTTCTGAAGGACGTTGGCTTTGAACAAGTGCGTGTTGTTGCTGAACAAGAACTGCCGGATGCACAGTTCTCAACCGTCAAATCGCCGAACCCAGAAGAGCGTGAAGCGTTCACACTAGCGATTGCACAAGCGAAGGAATGGAATGCCGATATTATTATCGGAACCGATCCGGATGCTGACCGTATGGGTGCTGTCGTGAAAGATCCAAAGGGTGAATATGTCGTGCTTTCGGGTAATCAATCCGGTGCGATTATTGTGAACTATCTATTGTCGAGTATGAAAGAACGTGGAACACTTCCAGCTAACGGTGTTGTGATCAAAACGATCGTAACGAGTGAGATGGGCGCAGTTATCGCGAATCACTATGGAATTCCAACACTGAATACCTTAACGGGCTTTAAGTATATCGGTGAAAAAATGTCGCAATTCGAGAAAACGGGTGAACATACCTACCTGTTTGGCTATGAAGAGAGCTATGGTTACTTGGCTGGCGATTATGCAAGGGATAAAGATGCAGTCATCGCAGCTATGTTAATCGCGGAAGCTGCGGCTTACTATAAGAAGCAAGGCAAGACCCTGTATGAGGTGCTGCAAGAGCTGTACGAATCCTTTGGTTACTTTTTGGAAAAACTGGAATCAAGAACCCTTAAAGGGAAAGACGGCGTGGAACAAATTGGCCGCATGGTGGAAGCTTGGAGAACGAATCCGCCAACTGAGATCAGCGGTACACGTGTAATCGCGGTTGAGGACTATGCACAAGGGATTAATGGCTTACCTCGGGAGAACGTTCTTAAGTTCAAGCTAGAGGACGGTTCTTGGTTCTGTTTACGTCCATCCGGCACAGAGCCGAAAATTAAATTTTATTTTGCTGTCCAAGGAGCAACAGGACCTGAGGCTGCACAGCAGCTAGATGGCATTATTAAATACGTACTTAATCGTGTAGACGAATAGTACAAATAGGTGTACAAAACCTCTTCAGAACCTAAGTGAGGGATAGCTCGTCTAATACATGGCTGGATATGTAATCTACCATGTAGTGGGCGTATTCCCCGCGTTTGGGGGCGGAGAGGTTTTCAAATGTATACGGGATTGGAAAGTATTTAAAAAAGTAGATGCTCTAAGGAGTGGACGAACTAGTGAATTTGTATCAAACCTGGAATAACCCGTTAAGAAATATTTTGTGGTGGATCGTGATTTTGGGGATGCTGTGTTCCTTGCCGCTGGCCTATACACGTCACCAAACCGAAACGTCGGCGAATCAAGTTGAATTCGTGTTCGACTATCGTGATTTATTGGATATTGCTGATGTGCAGACCAATCCACAGAACTTTGTGAACACAGAGCTAAAGAACATGAAAGCCGCGGGTATAAGTTCTATGGCTGTTTACGAAAGTACGCTGGGTGAGTTCAAGGAGAGCCGTCGCATTGAGATGTACAACTCTCGTGACGCGGCTATGCTGACGCAAACACTTGGTAATCCTAGCGAGAACTATACGTATATTCTGTTCGCAGATAACCAAACGCAACAGAAGCTAGAGCCGCTTATCCAGAAAACCTTTGCGGATTTGAATGTAGGCGTAAAGCCGTGGAGCTTCAAAAACCGTAATGGTCTCATCATTCAGATGAGCACGGATGATGCTTCTATTAAGGCGATGGACCCCGATCCGATCACGTTACAAATGCTGAAAGAGCAAGGATTCCAAATCGTCGTACGGTTAGCGAATCGCAGACCGTTTCACACCAATGAGATGGATGCTATGCTCAAGCAGTTCCATGATCTTGGTGTCAAACGCATCATCGTGGATKGGAATGAAGTCCCTGGGTATACCGAAGAAGATACAGAAGTGAATTTGAATAAAATGGCTGATCTGCTTAATAAGTACGGCATCGGACTCGCAGCAATTGAGTTATTGAAGGAGCCGCAAAAAGGATTCAGTACATTAGCTAAGCAAACGAATTATAACGTTGTGCGTCTGCACTCTTTTACAGAGAAAGATGGCGAGAGACTGACAGAGCCGCTGAAAAAAGCGGAGCTTGCAGATCGTGTGCAAGGTGTGTCAGATCGGCTTGTATTGGCTGTGAAGGATCGTAATATCCGCATGGTATTTCTGAATGCTAGACCGGTGAAAAGCTTAGATAAAGGCAAGATTGTTGACCCGCTTTCGTCCTATTATGCAGCCTTACAGGGTAAAGAAGGTGCGATTCCTCGTATCCAAGAAGTAGGCTTTACATTAGGACCAGCTGAGGCATTCGATGTACATACAACAGGTTGGCAGAAGATTGCTCGATTCTTCTTACTGTTAGGCGGACTAAGCTTGATCGTATGGATGATTTCGTTCTTCTTGCCTGAATTGACGATTGTTTTCTTCGTTGTGGGCTTGCTTGGTTTAGTTGCTCTACACACGCTTTCGGCGAATTTGTACGCGCAAGGACTTGCGTTGGCGACAGCGATTAGTGCACCTAGCGTTGCGGTTATGCTGGCCATCCGATCAGTGCGATCAGGTGTTGCAGCGAAGTGGAAATCAGGACTTGCGTTTGGGCTATGGATGCTGCTTCGAACATCGCTAATCTCACTGCTCGGTATGGTGTATGAAGTAGCGCTGCTGAATCATGTCACGTACTCCCTGGTGTTGCAGCAGTTTAGAGGTGTTGGCATGCTGCATCTCCTACCGATTGCCATTACTGGGTTGTATCTCTTGTTCTTTAGTGAGAATAATACGTATAAGGAAAAAATCGCGAACGTTCGTCGCATACTTTCTTCGTATATAAGTGTGTTGTGGATCGTCATCGCAGGTGTAGGTTTGGCCGCAGTGTATTACTACTTGTCTCGTACAGGCAATGAAGGACAAGCTTCCACTATTGAAAAACTATTCCGTTCCTTCTTAGAAAATACATTAGGCGTACGTCCGCGAACCAAAGAGTTCTTAGTGGCTCATCCGATTTTCTTGCTTGGTGCGTATTTGTCGGTCCGCTATCGCCATGCTGTGTACTTGCTGTTCATCGGTGTCGTTGGTCAACTTTCCTTAGTGGATACGTTTGCTCACCTGCACACACCGCTGCACATTTCCTTAATCCGTATTTTCTACGGACTTGTGCTAGGTGCAATCATCGGGTTAGTTTTCATTGCAGCATGGGAAATACTCACAAGGAGTTGGAAACGATGGGTACAGCCCCAATTGTCAAAATAGCGTTATCCGGCTACTACGGTTTCGATAATAGCGGGGACGAGGCTGTACTGCAGTCGATTTTGTTCGCTTTGCAGGAGCAAGGTCAAGAGCAGGGCATTCAGATTGAACCTATCGTGCTTTCAGCCAATCCAGCGAAAACGACAGAGATGTATGGCGTGAAGGCTTATCATCGCATGAAGCTAGGCTCACTATTGCGAGCTTTGCGCGAATCGGATGGGTTAATTAGCGGTGGGGGCAGCTTATTGCAAGATGCCACTAGCTCGAAGACGATTCCGTATTACTTGGCTGTTCTGAAAATTGCGCAATGGCTCGGGAAGCCAACGTTTATTTATTCCCAAGGCATCGGGCCGGTAAGCCGGCCGATGTTTTACGGCTGGATCCGCAGCGTGTTCAAGCGCTGCGCCTTCGTATCGGTCCGCGATACAGAGTCCGCGGACTTATTAGGTCGGATGCGTCTCCCACGGGAGCGCATCACGGTCGTGCCCGATCCGGTGATGGGCTTGCCCCTCCGGGAATGTGTGGATGCCGCGCTGGACGGCGGCGCGTCTGTGGGGGCGGTGCGGACGATCGGTGTGTCCGTCCGCTTCTGGAACGAGGACCGCACCGAGCTGGAAGCTCTCGCGCGGTCCCTGCAAGAGCTGCTCGCAGCACGCACGGACGTGCTGCTGCGGTTCTTGCCCTTCCACCTCCCCTCGGATGAGGTGGCGTCGCAGTTCGTGATCGACCGCTTGGGCGATCACAAGAACAGGGCGGAGATGGTGCGTGGCATCACGCATCCGCAGGATATGCTCGCGCAGGTCGCGGCGTGCGACCTGCTGATCGGGATGAGGCTGCATTCTTTGATCTATGCAGCCTCGCAGTTCGTGCCTATGGTGGGGATCTCGTACGATCCGAAGATCGACCAGTTCCTCCATAGGCTTGGTATGAAAGCCGCCGCATCGACAGCTCGCTTCGATGCTTCTACTTTTACGCAGGAGGCGCTGGGCCTCCTCGATGCTCGCGAGCAGTGGGCGGCGTCGAGCCGCGCCGCCATCGAGCAGCTGAAGGCGCAAGCGCAGCTGCCTGCGCAGCGGATCATTTCCTTTTACAAAAGGAAATAGCAAATAGATTTTCATCCACATTCAACCAAATAGCAACCAAATAGCAACCAAATAGCAACCTACAACGTCAATAATAAGGAAGAGATATGATGAGCTCGACTTCTGTTACCAATCAGCCAGCAGCACTGGCATCCTTGCAAGCCATACCGAAAGTGCGAATTTACGGTGTACCTATCTCCAAAATGAGTATGAAACAAACCGTCGACTACTTAACGAAGGTCATTGAGTACAAACAGCCGCATCAGGTGATCACGGCTAATCCCATTATGGTGATGGCTGCGCAAGAAGATCCTTCTTACCTAAAAATGATGCAGCGCGCAGAGTTGATCGTTCCAGATGGAACAGGCGTTGTTTGGGCCGCTAATCACGTCGGTCAACCTGTCGCAGAAAGAGTGCCTGGCTACGATTTAATTCACGAACTCATGAAGGTTGGGGAGAAGAAGGCATGGAAGGTCTATCTTTTAGGTGCTTCTAATGAAGTTATTCAAGCCGCGGCTGAGAAGATTCGCACGACTTATCCGAAGGTAAACTTGGTCGGAGTAAGGGATGGCTATTTCGGTGATGCCGAGGACGCGCAAGTGATCCAAGCCATTAGAGATGCTGAACCAGATCTGCTTCTCGTAGGTAGAGCGGCAGCGAACCAAGAGCCATGGATCGGGAAATACAAAGAACAACTGGGTGTACCCGTAATGATGGGAGTCGGCGGAAGTTTTGATGTGCTTTCGGGCAAGCTAAAGCGAGCACCTAAATTTTTTCAAAAACTACGTCTTGAATGGTTCTACCGCCTTCTTCAGGAGCCGTGGCGCTATAAGAGAATGCTTCTATTACCGAAATTCGCAGTGAAAGTGATGCGCGACAAAGAGAACGTCACAAAATAATGAAAATATCTTTGAAAATTGGCTGAAAACGGTCATTTCAGATGAATTTAGCAGTAGTATTTGTGACGGAATGGGAGTATAATTCATTTCGGCGGTCATCAGCCTGCCACCCATGACAAGAGGAGCTGTGAAGAAGACATGTATGGATTATATGCGATAGGGTTTATTGCTGCGTGCGTTATGGCGTTGTTGCTGACACCCCTGGTCAAAAAATTTGCCTTCTGGGTAGGAGCTGTTGATGCCCCGAACCATCGGAAGGTTCATACGCGAATTATGCCGCGTTTAGGAGGATTAGCGATATTCCTCGCGTTCGTGGGAGCTTATTTCGTCGTCTCTCCAGCACTTGATGCTGTGAACTCAGATGCTGCTTTTGGACTTCTGCTCGGAGGCTTTGTGATTGTTGTCACAGGCGCTCTGGATGATCGTTTTCAATTATCCCCCAAATGGAAGCTTTTAGGACAGCTTATTGCTGCCTGTATCGTTGTTTCATTTGGACTCAAAATAGACTTGGTTAATATTCCGTTTGGCGAAACGAACTTGCCGATTGGCTGGTTGAGTATCCCGATTACAATATTGTGGATTGTTGGTGTATCCAATGCGATTAACTTGATTGACGGTCTAGATGGCCTGTCAGCAGGGGTATCAGGTATCGCGACAACAACCATTCTCATTCTTGCCCTGATGATGAATAATGTAACAGTTATTTTACTTTGTGTGATTTTGCTAGGAAGTATTTCAGGCTTTATGTTCTTTAACTTCCATCCGGCCAAAATCTTCATGGGCGATTCCGGCGCCTTGTTCCTGGGCTTCGCCCTTGCGACACTTTCGATTCTCGGCTTTAAGCAAGCTGCTGTTGTTTCACTATTAATCCCGATTATGATTTTAGGCGTGCCATTATCCGATACTTTCTTCGCCATGCTTCGCCGTTATGTGAATAAACTGCCAATCTCGGCTCCGGACAAAAGCCACTTGCATCACTGCCTATTGCAAATGGGCTTCAGTCATCGTACAAGCGTTCTGATCATCTATGGAATTGCTGCTATTTTCGGTGGTAGCGCGGTGGTCTGCTCGGTATTTATTTCCCAAGACTCTACGTGGGGATTGATTATGATTATAGTCGCCTTGTTCCTCGTAATGCTTGTTGGGGCAGAAGCTATCGGTATTATTAGCAAAAGCCGCAAGCCTGTGATCAACTTCCTGCAAAGATTAGTTGGTAAACAGGTACAGAGCGATCGTGTAGGTAAATAACTTTATAGGAATTATGCAATCCAGCCTTCAGGGCTGGATTTTTTGTATTTATAAGGAAAAACGTTCTTTCTCTAAACATTTCAAGGCGATCTACCGATAAGTAATGTACAACAACTTTTGGCGTTCAGCCACGTCTAATCATGTAGAATGGTAGAAGGATATAGGAGGGATTGTCGAATTTAGTAAGTGATAAGTGAAAGTGATACACCTGCCCCATACATAAACAGCTAATAACATTTAGATAACATAAGGAGGAAATTGCTTTGAAACGATTACAGACCAAACTAGCAAGCATACTGTTGATCCTATCATTGATGATTAGTTTAATGCCTGCGATGACAGCGAGTGCAGCTTCAACGCTAGTTATCAAAAACTTATACACGGAAACCGATAATGCCGGCACATCTACAGCACGGCCTACGGATAACAACTTGGTAACACGGATTACTCAACTGCCCTTTGTTTTAAATGTAGAAACAACGAATTTAACGGATTCACAGATTCCATCCATCTATTTTGAGATCACGAATATTAACTCTGGTGCTGTTGTAACAGAGAAGAATAATAAGGCTCAAATTGCTGGATCCAATCTAGTTAAATTCGATAACATTCAGTTATCGGAAGGTTTGAATAAAGTTGTTGTATATCTAGGAGAATCGAGCGCTATCGCGTCTGCGCCAGGCTGGCTCTACTATGCCCCAACGACGAATTTATCTAACATTACCGTTAATAATGAGCAGCTTGACGATGGTAAGATCTATCCAGTCGACCGCGGCCCGCTGAAAGCAGGCACAACAGGTATTCAAATTAAAACCAAAGCCTCCAATGCTAGCGCAGTTCAAGCTACTCTTTCAGGGGATAGTCTGCCTAAGCTGGGGTTCAAAAGTAATGATGGTTATTTCTATTTCACAGGGGATGATAAGAATAAGTCGTCTTCCACTTGCTCTTCAGTGACAAGCTTCTGTTTGACCGCAGGGGATAATATTATTAACTTCACAGCAAGCAATGACACGAACAAGTATCAAGTCGTCAAAAAACTATGGTACGACAATGGTCAGCCATTTGCTTTTAATGGTAAAGTCTTAGCTACAGGGCATCCTGAAACTTCGAAAGATTTAATCAACATCCCGACGTTTCAAACCAGTGCGCTTACTTTTACAGCGAATGTTAAAAGTGACTTTGATGCTACAGGTACATCTTTGAAATATCGTTATGTCGATGTTGCGATAAATGATGCTTCCGTTGGTATTATTGATTTAGGAGCAGTTGGTGATGTATTGGCTGCACCCGGCTCTGTTACCGGCTCAACGTACTCTTCGGTTAGCTCCTCTCTAACACGTAGTCAGGAGTATGCAGTTAAGAGTGTATCGGTAGAAATCCCTACCCTTACGGGTTATGCGCTTAATGAACAACGACTTACGTTTACATTTCGCGATATCTCGAATAGTCTAATACCAGTAACGACAGAATATAAGTTCAAATATGTAGATCCAGCTAAACCTTATATTGATAAGACAACACTTACCAACGGAACGATAGAGAATGAACTAAGCTTAACGGATGACAATTTAGTGAATGAGCTGCCAGGGCTAATTCATATTTACACCAATACTATAACTGATCATATTAGAGTCAAGCTTGATGGTGTTGATTATCCGGATAGTAATGATGTGCAGGGCACTGTTTATGGAACAACTGGTCTGAAGAAGTTTGATATAACGCTGCAAGGGATTAGCGACGGTAACAAGAAGCTGAGCATCGAGCTTTATGATGTTAATGATGTGAAATATAGTACGACGGACTACAAGCTAACCATTAGCAATGCACCTTATGTTATCATCAATAATATTTCGAATAGCATGTCCATCAGAAATATCAAGAATTTGACTTGCGGAACGACAGAGGCTTGTATTTCAGGTCGTTTAGTGAACTTTTATCAAGATCCTGTTGTGGCTCCAGCCGTACCAGGGAATAAAGTAGAAGTGTTTATGAATGAGAGCTTGTATACATTGGACTCTCAAACAATCGACACCATATTTGCGCCAGGAACCAATGCCTTTACCTTGCCTTTAAACCTGTTTAATTCGGATATTTCCAAGGTTTTGGTCGAAGGGAAAAACACGTTAAAATTCAAAATTTACGTCAACAATGTCTTCATTACAGAGCAATCCTATGACATCTATTTGTTTTCAACTGATGCGCCGCAATTCACCTTGATTAAACCAGTAGAAAATGGTGCAATCGGTGCAGGTACCCAATATGTCGCAGGTTCGGATGCAGACACCTATACAACAACGCAGCGTACCGTATCCTTTAGCGGTATATTTACGAGTCTTGATACGAATGGAGCGGCTTCGCCAATTAAAGCACTGACACTAGTTGTGCATACGAAGGATGCCAAGGGTGATGCCTTGGTGTATCAGCAAACGATTAAAGATACGATCACTGTTATTGACCAAACACCTAATTCGAGGATAGTTACATCCTTGGGAACAGATTTCTTCTCAGGCGTATCCAATACACTTCCTGTACAAACCTTTACGACGAATGCATTCAAGTTATTAGATGACTCTGACGTTGTATTTGAATTTAGAATTACGAACAATTCCAACATCACATCAACCAGATCTATAACGATTACTAGACAAAATGTCCCTTATACAGTTGTTCAGCCTCTCCTGATTAAAAATCCAAAAGGAGAACTGCAATCCAATATTAATAGTGACTTCTATAATATTATCCTTGAAGCAGAGAATGCGGACAGCGTCGTGTTTGGAAAAGATGAAGCAACGAAACGTACGGTAAATTCCGTGGATCAGTATTTGTATCAAGTGACAGGGTTAAAACCTGGTGCGAATGCGATCAAGTTTACGATTACGCGTAAGGGTGCCAAGGTGAATGGTAGTTTCGTTCTCTTCAATACCAATACGAATGTGCAAGGAATGCAAACATTACAGTTAATGAATACTAAATTCAAGATTTTTAATGGAGGGGTTCAATTATCCTTCCCTAAAGACACTAAATTAATGAGAAATGTTCCAGATAGCAATAACAATCAGTACATTTCAACGAATCGTAAAATCTTATTTGGTATAGCGGACACGGATGATGGAAGAATGGATAAGACCCTGTATCCGGTAGCGAACGGTTATTTTAAATCTAAGATTAGCGTTAAGGTGCCAGAAGATACGTTCCATGCAGCTAGTAATCTGTACTACATGGATGCGGGCTACATTCCTGCGCCAAGTACAACGACAACGACAGCAGACGATTTGAGCAAAGGTCTTAATGGAACTGGTTTGGATCCCTATGATGCTACAACTTTAGGCCGTCCTTATTTCAATCGCCTTAACGATGAACTCGTTGTGCCTTCCCAAGAAGGATCATTACTGTTGCAGTTCGATCCAGCTATCCGTCAAGATGCAGGTAAGTATATTACTGTATTCTTCTATGACATTTATGCCAATTACGCGAACACGACAGATTATGGTTGGAAGAACCTTGGTGGTGTAGTAGATAACAAGAATAACACGATAACAGTGCCATTCCGAAAGTTTGGTTACTATCAAGTTATGTACATGGATCGCAGCTTTGATGATATGACTGGTCATTCGTTTGCGAGAACGGAATTGGAAACTCTCTACTCTAAAGGGGTTATGAGAGCCAAAACAACATTCTCATTTGGACCAAATGACTACATTACACGTGGTGAGTTTGCTCAAATCTTAGTGAAGGTCTTTAAGCTTCCTATGAACTATAGTGGCAGCTCAACGTTCTCAGACGTATTGAAAATCGATAATGCCATCGGCATGCTTTATGATTATAAGTACATTGAGACCGCGGCAAGAGCAGGTATTATTCGTGGTCAGGCAAGTAATAGATTCAACCCTAGTGGATCCATAACGCGTCAGGACGCCGCTGTCATGATTGCTAGAGCCGCTGAAATGAAATTGAACACAGACCTTAAGAAATCATTGACGACGTTGCAGAAGACATTTACGGACGCCGACAATATCGAGTCCTACTCCAGGCCGGCTGTTGAAGCTGTTTCTAAGGCTGGATTAATTGAGGGCATCGAGAATACCTTGCTGGTGGGGCAAACAAAATCAACCGTTCGCTTCGATCCAACCGAACTGTTAACGCGCGCCCAAGCGTCGATTATTTCTTATCGTGTTATGAAGCAACAAAAGATGGTTCCATAAGCAAGAGTAGATAAGAACTAAAAAAACAGCCCCGTCACCTAATGGCGATGGGGCTGTTTTTGATGCGACCATAGAATGTCGTGAGAGACTTATTTGGAAAATACTTATCAATGAAATGTAGTATAGAGTGTCGTATACTAAGTTTGTAGACGAGGTGATAGACGCGAAGCTACACGAAAGAGAATCAGAGATCGCTGAGTAGGTAGATTCAAAAGTCGCCCCGTTGGTTATAAGTTTTTATAACAAAAAAACTTTAAAATATTAGGAGGAAATACCCTTTATGAAGAAAACTCTATCCGTAGTTCTTACGTCCGCAATGGCTCTTTCCATGTTTTCGTCCGTAGCATTTGGTAAAACATCTGCAGATTTCACGGATTTGAAAGACCTTGACGCAGCAACAAAAGCAAAGTTTGACGCGATGATCTCCGCTGAAATCTTTGATGGCGTAAGCGACACAACATTTGGTTTGAAAGAAGAAATGAACCGCGCACAATTCGCTAAAGTAGCAGCTTTGATCATGGGTCTTGAAGTAAATAAAGATCTTAAAACATCAAGCTTCACTGACGTTAGTGTAACCGACCCAGCGAATGGTTATGCACTTCCTTACATCGAAGCTTTGAAAACTGCTAACGTAACAGATGGTTATGCAGAAGGTCAATACAATCCGGCTGGTAAAGTAACAAAAGAACAACTAGCTACTTTCTTGGTTCGTGTACTTGGTAAAGACGCAGAAGCTAAAGCATTAACTGGTACAGACAAAACTGTTTCTGGTTGGGCACAAGGTTATGTAGCTGAAGCACTTGCATTGAAAGTTCTTACTAACAACGCAGACGGTACTTTTGGTGGTATCACAAATGCAACTCGTGATCTTCTTGTAACTGGCGCATACGAAGCAAAACAACAGTACGTACCAGCTGGTCAAGTTTCATTGACTGAAGCAAAAGCTACTGGCGTACAACAAGTAACAGTAACGTTTAACAAACCAGTTGATACAACGAAAGCAACTGTTGCTTTGACAAAAGGTACAACTAACGTTGCAACAACTGCTAAGTTTGCAGACGATAAGAAATCAGTTGTTTTAACTTTGACTAACGTTAAAGTAACAGAGGGTAACTACACAGCAACTCTTTCCGGTTTAGATGCAGCTAATATAGCTAAAGCAACAGCGACATTTACAGCTGAAAATGAAAAAGTATCAAAATTAAGTTTTGTAAATGCAAGTGATGTAGTTCCACAAGTAAAAGATTTCATTATCCAACTTAAAGCTGAGAATCAATATGGTGAAAATGCTACATTAAATGGTGGTAACTACTCAGTATTCGGTTACACAGGCACAATTACCCGTAACGCAGATAATGGTTACCTTGAGCTTAAAGTAGATACGAGCGACACATCCAAATATCCTACGGAAATTGGTGTATTATCAATCACAGTTAGCTTGAATCAGTCAGCTGTAACAGTATCCAAAACGTTCAAAATTGGTACTGAACAACGTGTTTCCAAAGTTGAGCTAGGAACTGCAACTTACGAGAACGGTAAAACGGCTCTGTCAAGTGAAGGCGATAAAGTAACTTATGACATCACAAGATATGATCAATACGGTTACAAAGTAGTAGCGGATGCTGCTGCATCAATTACGCCTGTTATTACACCTACTGACATGAATATTTTGGATAAAAAAGTTGAAGATAACAAAGTAGTAGTTACAGTAGCGGCTGGTAAAAAGGTAGATAAAACGAGCGATTACACAGTAACTTACTACGAAGGTGGAGCTTCTGCGACAGCAAAAGTATCACTAAAAGCTGGTTCTGTACCAACTAAACTAGAATTCGGTACTTATAATGGAGTGGTTGCTGAAGGCGACACAAATGCGAAATACATTCCAATTACTGCATATGATGCTGATGGTAAAGCACTATCCGCACAAAACATTGTTGACAATGCAGATAGCATTAACTTCACGATTTCTGGTGCAACAGTAGCAACGGGTACGGATGTAACTTCGAATGGTATTGTAAAATACGGCGAAAACAAAGGTAAGTTAAAACTAAGCTCCATTCAAGCAAAAGAGAGAGGCGTTGTATACCTATACATGTCCATCTACAATGCTAACGTACAAACACAAGCCCAACTTCCATTGACTGTAGTTGCAGCACGTACACCAGAGAGCGTAGTACTATCAGGTAGTGAGCCAACGACAAAAGCATTGGTAGATGCTACAACAACGTTTAAAGTTCTTGTAAAAGACCAATATGGTGAAATACTTGATGCAGTTCCTACAGGATACGAAGTAAATGTAAATGTAGACGGAGCATCCTCTGCTGTAACTGTAGATTCCGCAGCTCAAGCTGCTGGAGATAACTTCAAGACTGATCTAAAAGGAAAGCTTAATGACAAAGAGATTAAGTTCACAGCAGCTTCCCTGGGTAAAACAACAGTTAAAGTTGCACTTACAAAAGGTGGACAAGAAGTAGCCCCAGCTTTGAAAAGAACTGTAGAAGTTGTAGATAACACAGATCTAACATACAAAGCGAAAGCAATTTCTGACGTATTTGCAATTACAACTAATGAAGTAGCAAAAACAGGTGATTTTGCAAATGGAGCAGTAAGTAAATTTGCGAAAGCTGTAGATGTTACTGTGACAGACAAATCAGGTAATGCAGTTGCAGTGCCTAGTACTCTTAAAGCGGTAAAAACAGCTTATACTTCCGATTCCAATATTGCTACAGTAACAACTGATGGTAAAGTATTAGGTCAACGTGTAGGTACAGCTACAATTACAGCTGTGGTATTGAAGGCAAATGGTGAAACACAAGACTTCACATACACAGTGAATGTAAAAGCAGATGCTCCTACAGTGGCAACTCTAACTGCAGATGCTAATGCAACATACAGCGCTTCTAAAACTGTTGCTCAAATGTTGAATGTAAAAGCTGTTGATAACTATGGCACAGAGTATAAATTCAATACAGACACTAACGTGAACGAAGTTAGTAAGTACAAAGAGTTCTTGGGAGTTCAATACATTATCTCTGACGTTCAAGGTGGAGGTACTGTACAATACGATCCAAGCACTGACAAAATCACTACAAGCGGAACAGTTAATGAGTTTGTTGTAAAAACAATCGCATCTAACGGTAAAACAACAACTACTTTGGTGACGAAGTAATAAAAAAATAATGCTTACCCAAAAGGAGACCTCATGGTCTCCTTTTGGATTTTAATAAGTATTTGGCGATTGAAAAGTTGGGATTTGGCTGAGAGCGGTTAACTATACATTCAGCATTCTTTCAGGTAACTTTTAAGTTCTATTAAGCTTCCATTCAAATTTTTTTTACAATTATTGATTACAATTTAATTAAGTAGTCGGGATGTGGCAAACGGTGACGGCCATGTTTGGAAAATACTTAGCAATGAAATATCGCATATATTATCGTATACTCAATTTGCAACAAAAGATGATATACGAAATTATATACGAGTGATATTGCAATGTTAATAGAAAGTGTTACATCAATTTAGTTATAAGTTTTATAACAAAAACTTTAAATATTAGGAGGAAATACCCTTTATGAAGAAAACATTATCCGTAGTTCTTACTTCCGCAATGGCTTTTTCCATGTTCTCGGCTGTCGCTTTTGGTAAAACATCTGCCGACTTCACTGACTTGAAAGATCTTGATGCAGCAACACAAACGAAATTTGATGCTATGATCTCTGCTGGTATCTTTGACGGCGTGAGCGACACGACTTTTGGCTTGAAAGAAGAAATGAATCGCGCTCAATTCGCTAAAGTAGCAGCTCTGATTATGGGTCTTGATGTAAATAAAGATCTTACAACTTCAAGCTTTACTGATGTTAGTGTAACCGACGCGGCTAATGGTTATGCACTTCCTTACATCGAAGCTTTGAAAACAGCTAATGTAACGGATGGTTATGCAGAAGGTCAATACAACCCGGCTGGTAAAGTAACAAAAGAACAACTAGCTACTTTCTTGGTACGTGTTCTTGGTAAAGACGCAGAAGCAAAAGCTTCGACTGGTACAGATGCGACAGTTTCTGGATGGGCACAAGGTTATGTAGCTGAAGCACTTGCATTGAAAGTTCTTTCCAATAATGCAGATGGAACGTTCGGTGGTATCACGAATGCAACTCGTGATCTTCTTGTAACTGGCGCATACGAAGCAAAACAACAATATGTACCAGCTGGTCAAGTTTCTTTAACGGAAGCGAAAGCTACTGGTATTCAACAAGTAACAGTAACGTTCAATAAACCAGTTGATACGACGAAAGCAACAGTTGCTTTGACTAAAGGTACAACTAACGTTGCAACAACTGCTAAGTTTGCAGATGATAAGAAATCAGTTGTGCTAACTTTGACTGATGTTAAAGTATCAGAAGGCGAATATACAGCAACACTTTCCGGCCTTGATGCAGCTAGTGTAGCTAAAGCTACGGCAACATTTACAGCTGAGAATGAAAAAGTATCAAAACTAAGCTTTGTAAATGTAAGTGATGTGGTTCCGCAAGTAAAGGATTTCGTCATTCAACTTAAAGCTGAGAACCAATATGGTGAAAATGCAACATTAAATGGTGGAAACTACTCGGTATTCGGTTACACAGGTTCAATTACCCGTAATGCAGATAATGGCTACCTCGAGCTTAAAGTAGATACGAGCGACACATCCAGATATCCTACTGAAATTGGTGTACTACCAATCACGGTTAGCTTGAATCAGTCGGCTGTATCAGTATCCAAAACATTTAAAATTGGGACTGAACAACGCGTTTCTAAAGTTGAACTAGGAACTGCGACTTATGAAAATGGTAAAACGGCACTATCAAGTGAAGGCGATAAAGTAACATATGACATCACAAGATATGATCAATACGGTTATAAAGTAGTAGCTGATGCTGCTGCATCAATTATGCCTGTTATTACACCTACTGACATGAATATTCTAGATAAAAAAGTTGAAGATAACAAAGTGGTAGTTACAGTAGCAACTGGTAAAAAGGTTGATAAAACGAGTGATTACACAGTAACTTACTACGAAGGCGGAGCTTCTGCGACGGCTACAGTATCTCTAAAAGCTGGTGCTGTACCAACTAAACTAGAATTCGGCACTTATAACGGAGTTGTTGCTGATGGTGATACTAGTGCAAAATACATTCCAATCGTAGCTTATGATACGGAAGGCAATGCTCTATCCACACAAGATATTGTTGACAATGCAGGTAGCATTAACTTCACAGTTTCTGGTGCAACAGTAGCTACAGGGACAGATGTAACTTCGAATGGTATTGTAAAATATGGTGAAAACAAAGGTAAACTAAAACTAAGCTCGATCCAAGCAAAAGAGAGAGGCGTTGTATACCTATACATGTCCATCTACAATGCTAACGTACAGACACAAGCACAACTTCCGTTGACTGTGGTTGCAGCTCGCACACCAGAGAGTGTATTGCTATCAGGTGATGAGCCAACGACAAAAGCATTGGTAAATGCTACAACAACATTTAAAGTTCTTGTAAAAGACCAATATGGCGAAACGCTTGATACAGTCCCTACAGGATACGAAGTGAATGTAAATGTAGAAGGAACAACTGCAGGTGTTACTGTAGATTCCGCAGCGCAAGCTACTGGAGATAACTTCAAAACCGATCTAAAAGGAAAGCTTAATGATAAAGAGATTACTTTCACGGCAGCTTCCCTGGGTAAAACAACAGTTAAAGTAGCACTTACAAAAGGTGGGCAAGAAGTAGCGCCAGCTTTGAAAAGAACTGTAGAGGTTGTAGAAAACTCAGATCTAGTGTATAAAGCAAAAGCAGTTTCAGATGTATTTGCAATTACAACAAATGAACTAGCAAAAACAGGCGATTTTGCAAATGGTTCAGTGAGTAAATTTGCAAAAACATTAGGGGTTACAGTAACGGATAAATCAGGTAACACAGTTGCTGTACCAAGTGATCTTAAAGCAGTGAAAACAGCTTATACAACTGATTCTAATATCGCTACAGTAACGACGGATGGTAAAGTATTAGGTCAACGTGTAGGTACTGCGACAGTTACTGCTGTGGTGTATAAAGCGAATGGCGAAACGGAAGACTTCACTTACACAGTAAATGTAAAAGCAGACGCGCCAACAGTTGCAACACTGACTGCAGATGCAAGTGCAACATACAGTTCAACTAAGGATGTAGCTCAAATGTTGAATGTAAAAGCTGTTGATAACTATGGCACAGAGTACAAATATACAGATGGTGGCGTAAATGAAGTCAAAGCATACCAAGATTTCTTAGGGGTACAATATATTATCTCTGATGTTCAAGGTGGCGGAACTGTAGTATACAACCCGAGCACTGATAAAATAACAATTAGTGGAACTGTTAATGAATTTGTTGTAAAAACAATTGCATCTAACGGTAAAACAACAAGCACTGTAGTTTCGAACTAATAAATTTAATAAAAAAGGAGTCATCTTTGGGAATTTCCCAAGGATGACTCCTTTTTGTTTTTAATTATTTTTATAAGTTCAAGCGATTCAAAAATTATTTTTTATTTTTTTATAGGTAAACGCAACTTTTTAAGATTATATGCGTTTAATACTTTGAAAACAAAATGAAGTGATCAAAAATAAAAAAAACTTTACGGAGCTATTCGACCATTGTATAATGTGAATTGGTATGAATGGATATTATCGT
Source organism: Paenibacillus sp. 2RAB27 (assembly GCF_052115445.1). Lineage (NCBI taxonomy): Bacteria > Bacillati > Bacillota > Bacilli > Caryophanales > Paenibacillaceae > Paenibacillus > Paenibacillus sp. 2RAB27. Next base: position 89,655 of record NZ_JBFRGR010000022.1, on the reverse strand, counting down.
GAAATTACTAGTTTCTAAAGTAGCCAATAGAGCTACTAATGAACTTAGTTATACTTTATGCTCTAACTCTGGAAAGGAGGTGAACCAAAAATGAGTACATCGAGCTCAAATAATAATGGTTTTAAAGAAAAAAATTATACAGATATTCAAGGAGGAGAAAAAAAGGTTATGAAAAAAAGTTTATCCGTAGTTCTAACAGCAGCAATGGCATTATCCATGTTTTCTTCCGTAGCATTTGGTAAAACATCCGCTGATTTCACAGATCTTAAAGATCTTGACGCAGCTACAAAAGCAAAGTTTGACGCTCTTATCAGCGCTGGTATTTTTGATGGCGTGAGCGACACAACTTTCGGTTTGAAAGAAGAAATGAACCGTGCTCAATTCGCGAAAGTTGCAGCTTTGATCACTGGTATCGAAGTTAATAAAGATCTTAAAACTTCCAGCTTCTCCGATGTTAAAGCGGATGACGCAGCTAACGGCTACGCACTTCCTTTCATCGAAGCTTTAAAAGCTAATGGTATCACTGATGGTTACGGTGAAGGCACTTACAACCCAGCTGGTAAAGTAACAAAAGAACAACTTGCTACTTTCTTGGTTCGCGTTCTTGGTAAAGATGCTGATGCTAAAGGCAAAACAGGTACTGATGCAACAGTAACTGATTGGGCACAAGGTTATGTAGCACTTGCACTTGAATTGAAACTTCTCTCCAATGGAGCAGACGGTAAATTCGGTGGTACATCCAACGCAACTCGCGATCTTCTTTTGACTGGTGCATACGAAGCGAAAGCTCAATACGTATCCCCAGGTAAAGTATCCGTTTCCGAAGCAAAACCAACTGGCGTACAACAAGTAACAGTTAGCTTCAGCAAACCAGTTGATGATACTAAAGCTAAAGTTGCTTTGACAAAAGGTAGCTTGGCAGTAGCAACAACTGCAAAATTTGCAGATGACAAAAAATCAGTTGTTTTGACTTTGACTAGCGTTAAACTTACAGATGGCAGCTACACAGCTACGCTTTCCGGTCTTGATGCAGCTAATGTTGACAAAACAACAGCTACATTCACAGCTGAGAACGAAAAAGTTACTAAACTTAGCTTCGTAAACGCTAGTGATAAAATTCCACAAGTAGCTAACCTAGTTCTTTCAGTTAAAGCTGAAAACCAATATGGTGAGAATGCTACTTTGAACGGTGGTAACTACTCCGTATTCCCTTCAACTGCTGGTACATTGACTCGTAATGCTGACACAGGTTACCTTGATTTGAAAGTAGACACTCATGACGCAGGATTATATCCAACCGAAATTGGTGTGTTCCCAGTAACTGTAAGCTTGAATCAATCTGCTATTTCCGTATCCAAGACATTTAAAATTGGTACAACGCAGCTAGTATCCAAAGTTGAGCTTAAAGATGCAGTTTATGCAACTGGTAAAACTGCTCTATCTGCTGAGGGCGACCAAGCTACATTTGATATTACAAGATATGACCAATATGGATTCAAAATGGTAGCTAATGCTTCAACTAGTATTACTCCTGTTATTACACCTACAGACATGAACATCTTAGATAAAAAAGTTGAAGATAATAAAGTGAAAGTTACAGTAGCTACAGGTAAAAAGGTTGATAAAACTGCTGATTATACTGTAACTTATTATGATACTGGAGCTTCAGCAACTGCAAAACTATCCTTAAAAGCAGCAAGTGTACCTACGAAATTAGAATTTGGTAGTTTCACTGGAACAATTGCAGACGGTGATACAGCTGATAAGTTTATTCCTATCGTTGCTTACGATGCTGAAGGGAAACAACTTTCTGCACAAGATATTGTTGACAATTCCGACAGCATTAGCTTCACAGTTTCAGGTGCCTCTGTTGTTAATACTGGTTCAGAAGTAACTTCCAAAGGTATTGTTAAATATGGTGAGAACAAGGGTAAATTGAAAATTAACAATGTGACTGCAAAAGAGAGAGGCGTAGTTTACCTCTACATGTCAATCTACAATGCTAACATTCAAACGCAAGCTCAATTACCATTGACGGTTGTGGCTGCACGTACACCTGAGAGTGTAATTCTTTCTGGAACTACAGAACCAGCTAAAAAAGCTCTACCTACTGCAACTACAACTTACAAAGTTTTGGTTAAAGACCAATATGGCGAAACATTGACAGATGTACCAAGTGGTTATGCAGTAACAGCAAATGTTGAAGGTACTTCCTCTGTTGTAACTATCGCTAATGCAACAGTAACACCAACAACATTAAATACAGGCGACAATCCTATTAATTCTGTTCTTAAAGATAATCTGAATGACAAAGAGATTAAGTTCACTGCAGGCTCAACTGTAGGTAAAACAACTCTTAAATTCACGATTACTAAAGGTACGACTGAAATCTCTACACCGTTCAAGAGAACTGTTGAAGTTATTGAAAACAAAGACTTGACATACTCAGCTAACACGCTTTCCGATTTGTTCGCTATTCAAACAAATGATAAAGCGAAAGTAAGCACAAGCATCTTTGCTGACGGAGCTCAAAGTAAATTTGCTAAAGGTGTAGCTGTTACTGTTAAAGATAAGGCTGGCGACACTGTAGCAGTTCCAGATGCATTGAAAGCAGTTAAAACTGCATTTGTGGTGGATCCTAACATTGCTACTGTAACTGCTGCTGGTAAAGTGCTTGGTCAAAGAGTAGGTACAACTACTGTTACCGCTGTTGTTTACAAGGCTAATGGTGAAACACAAGACTTCACTTACACTGTAAATGTAAAAACTGATGCACCTGTAGTTGCAACATTAACAGCTGATGCAACTGCAACTTACAGTGCAGCAAAAGATGTTGAGTATTTGGTTAATGCTAAAGTTGTTGACAACTACGGTGTTGAGTACAAATATGTTACTGGAAGTCCAGATGTGAACAACATCAAGGTATACAATGACTTCTTTGGAGTTCAGTACATCATCTCTAACGTACAAGGTGGCGGAACTGCGAAAATTGATACAGATCCAGCAAACACTGCAACATATGGTAAAGTAGTTTTGACTGGCGTTGTTAACGAATTTGTTATCAAAGCAGTTTCTAGCAATGGCAAAACAACAACAACACTTGTAACAAGATAATAATTAATGTTAAGTTTAAAGAGACCCTTCGGGGTCTCTTTTCTCATTTATTCAAACGGAGGAACACCAAATGAACAAACAGAAAAAGCTCCTACTTCTGAGTGCTTGTAGCTTTATAGTTTTAACTTTTTCATCTACTTCCCAAGCCGAAGCCCCATCACCAGGTACAACCGACCCGCTGATCACCCAAAGCTATTTCGAACTGCACACATTGAGCGAAGCCAAGGTGAAGGAGATTGTGGCCTCCGCGATCGCAGCGAATGCTGGCGGGAGCAACGGAGGCACGAGCACTACCCCTACGGCAGCTGCGATTATGAAGGTTGTCCAATTGGAAAATGGACAAACCTTGTATGCCGGCGCTGGCGCGGAATTTATCGTGCGAAGCGGCAAAGTACTAGCCGTGAGCAACGATGAGAACGGCATCCCGGATGTAACGGGAGGCAAGGATCTGCCAGCAGGGACGGAAGTCGCGCTGAATCATCTTTTAATTTTCCCAACGGAGGGCCGCGGGATTAAGCCTTCGCCAAAAAATGACACGTCCATATATGTCATGGTACGTGGTGGATTTTTGATTTTGAATGCAGACGGTAGTAAAGTTCCGCAATAAATAAATGTCTACTCCATAATTTTACCCAAAATGACAACTTCTTATTCGGTTCACGGAGCCGATTCTAGCCATACTATTAGCGTATCCMGTTAATCGGGTAGCTGCTTATGGAGTGCATGATCTGAACAAAAACTCTAAGGAGGCGTTTGGGTATGGCTAGAAATAAAGTGGTTCCGGAATCGAAAAAGGCTTTGGATATTTTAAAATACGAAATTGCTGCTGAATTAGGTCTGCCAGTAGGCCATTCGATGTCTGCCAATGCAGATACAGAATTTGCGGGTGAGCTTGGTTCTATTCCTTCAAGTTCTATGAAAAAAGACTACTGGGGACATATCACCTCCAGGGATGCAGGCGCTGTAGGCGGGCGTATTACGCAGCGTCTGATTCAGAGAGCAGAAGAAACCTTGTTTACCTTGTAGGTATTATTCCTTCTATTATAGTGATGAGAAAGAGGTCGGCTATAGGCTGACCTCTTTCTTCAAATTTTCAGAGATTACAAAATGTTCACGAACTCAGTTGTTAATATATAGAGTAGTATAGATAATAGCTGTGAAAAAAAAGTGAAGCGTACCTTAAAGTAAACTTAATAAGAAGATTAATGATATTGGAAATTATAAATTGACATTACACGACAAATAAAGTAGGATGGTTAATTGAAGGTCAATATTCAATTTAACCTTTTCCAATAGGGGAAGGTTCATTTTAATGTTGTCTTTATTCATGTATTGTCTTTATTTATGCTTTATCTATTTGTACCAGTGCGGAATTCAAAGATCTTATCAGCGCATGAGCGCAAAAGAGGGATTCCGTTTGGCGAGAAAAGCTAACGCTAAAGCCGGGCCCGATTTTTTTATCATAGAGGCATCGAGTAGAAGCTTTTCAAACATACTAAATGTAATGTAGGAGGATGAATAATATGGCTCAAGTTCGTGGACGTCGTTTATTTACATCCGAATCCGTAACAGAAGGTCATCCAGATAAAATTTGTGACCAAATTTCTGACTCGGTTTTGGATGCATTTCTTGCTAATGATCCGAATGCTCGTGTAGCATGTGAGGTATCTGTAGCAACTGGTTTGGTTTTGGTAATTGGTGAAATCACTTCGAAGTCTGAATATGTAGATATTCAAGCAATTGCAAGACAAACAATTAAAGACATTGGTTACACACGCGCGAAGTATGGTTTCGACTCCCAAACATGTGCGGTTCTCGTTTCGTTGAACGAGCAATCTCCTGATATTGCACAAGGTGTTGACAGAGCCCTTGAAGCAAGAGAAGGTAACATGTCTGATGAAGAAATCGAAGCAATTGGTGCTGGTGACCAAGGGTTGATGTTTGGTTTTGCAGTAAATGAGACGCCTGAGCTTATGCCTCTTCCGATCTCTATTTCTCACCAATTGGCTCGTCGTTTGACTGAAGTTCGTAAGAACGGCACTCTTCCATACTTGCGTCCAGATGGTAAAACTCAAGTAACTGTTGAGTACATCGATGATAAACCTGTTCGTGTAGATGCAATCGTTGTATCCACACAGCATGATGAGAACACAACTTTGGAGCAAATCCAAAAAGATATTAAAGAACATGTTATTCTTCCAATCGTTCCAGCACATTTGTTGGATGAGAAGACGAACTACTTCATCAACCCAACTGGCCGTTTTGTTATTGGCGGTCCTCAAGGGGATGCAGGTCTTACAGGTCGTAAAATTATCGTTGATACGTACGGTGGTTATGCTCGTCATGGCGGCGGCGCATTCTCCGGTAAAGATCCGACAAAAGTTGACCGTTCTGGTGCCTACGCGGCGCGTTATGTTGCGAAGAATATCGTAGCAGCTGGCCTTGCTGAGAAATGTGAAGTTCAATTGGCTTACGCGATTGGTGTTGCTCGTCCAGTATCCATTGCTATTGATACGTTCGGTACGGCTAAAGTGAGTGAAGAGAAGCTTGTAGAGCTGATCCAATCCAACTTTGACCTACGCCCAGCGGGTATCATTAAAGAACTTGATCTTCGTCGTCCGATTTACCGTCAAACTGCGGCTTATGGTCACTTCGGCCGTAACGATCTAGATGTTCCTTGGGAGCGTACAGATAAAGCAGAATCATTGAGAACTCAAGCGTTAGAGCTTAAGCATTAATAGAGAGAGGCCGTCCTTTTGGGGCGGCTTTTTGTTTGTATATTACCAACAAAATCTTAATTTGCTACAGTAAACATTTTATTTTCCTTTTGCTAATAAACGTGGTACTATATATATATGTCATCTGATGCTAATTCATAGGGAATTATGTTATGATGAATACTAGATAAGTTCTGGTTTATTAGAGGAAGGGAGAGCGATATCTTGGAAAACGAATTGAAAGACGCACTTGCCGCTATACTTAAAGCAGAATTATCACCAGTACTTATGGGCCTTGATGGGATTGATTCTCGATTAAATGGTATGGATGTAAGATTTGATAGTATCGATGCTCGCTTAGGGAGAATAGAGTTAGAACAAGCGCAAATCAAACAAGCCGTATTGGAAACTAATGAGATTGTGAAGCGGATAGAACTTGTTCAAGCGCAACAACATGAAATTATTGTTCTTCTGTCAGCACGTTCGATTGAACACGAGGCTAAACTTAGACGAATTTTGTAAACATATATAAGCATCTCAAGCAGAGAGCAAACCCAGTAGGGTTGTGCTCTCTTTTTACTTTTTTACCCATTATCTGTGACATATGAATACAACATGGGGAATATCGTAACTTTTTCCATAGTTTAAGAGTCTATATAGTTATCGGTTTAAAGATAGATACTAGACTTAGATTAAAAAGAGGAGTGGAACGGCAACGTGAAGGTACAGAGGCAAGTAGGAGTAGCAGCGCTGGCTTGCGCTATGGTGTGGCAGTTGGTATCGGGAGTTACGGTAAATGCGGCAGGCACGAAGCTGACGTTGAGCTCGCAAGAGACGATCACATCAGGTGCAATTATGAAGAATTATGTATGGTCGACAACACGAAGCAATAAGGATGTATCGGTGAACGCCAATGTGATCGAAGTGGATCTGACGAACCCGAACGTGAAGATAGACGCAATGGCAGGAACAAACAATCAGTTCACGAAGAACCAGAGTGTGCTCGGCATGGTGAAGGATACAGGCGCTGTAGCAGGCGTGAACGGGGATTTCTACAATACCCAGGCGGAAGGCGTACCAGAGGGGGCGCAAATCACGAATGGACAGGTGATGGCGACGCCAGCGAAGATTTCGGGATTGTACTCGTTTGCTATTACGAAGACGAATCAACCAATTATTGATATTTTCGATTTCCAGGGTACGGTTACGGCAAAGGATGGGACAAAGTTCGAGCTGGGTGGCGTGAACAAAACGTTCTACTGGGACGATAACGATGTTCCGCTGATTGCGGATGGTCTTTTCCTTTATACAAGTGCTTGGGCGATGACACAGCGAGCTGTGGATGGGACACACGTACCTACTGAGGCGCTTATCCAGAACGATATCGTTAAGGAAATTCAAGTTGATACGAATGTGAAAATGATTGCTCCTGCAGATGGGTATATCCTTAGGGGCTCCGGTTTGGCTAGAGAATTTATTGTAAATCATCTCAAGGTTGGCGATAAAATCTCGACGAAGTACGACATGATTCCACACGATGCGTCGAAGACATATGATTGGAAGAACTTCAAAATGCTAATCGGCGGTAGCACATTGCTGGTGGATGAGGCGAAGCCGAGCTATTTTACGCGGAATATTAATGATTTCAACGGATATAGTCCCGTTTCTAGGACAGCAGTGGGTTACTCCAAGGATCTGAAGAAGGCTTATATTATAACAGTGGATCGCAACGGTCCTAGTGCAGGGATGACGCTGCCAGAGCTGCAGCAATTCATGATTGATGCTGGTGTATGGAGAGGGATGGTCCTCGACGGCGGTGGATCGACACAGATGGTGTCTAGGCCGCTTGGTGATGTAGATCCGAAGTTAGTGAACAAAACACAGAACGGGAATCAACGTGCGGTAGCAAATGGTTTGGGCGTATATTCGACAGCGCCAAAGGGTGATTTGTTAGGTCTTATTTTAAAAGGGCAATCCTTATTATTCGTAAATGAATCCAGCACTTATCAATTCAAAGCTTATGATGATTATTATAATCCTATAGCCGTAACAGGTATTGTACCACAATGGAGCAGCACGATGGCCAATGGCTCGTTCAAGGATAACGTATATACACCAACAATGCCTGGGAAAACGCAGATTGTCGCAAAATCAGGTAAAGGATCCGCAACGATGGATGTCGAAATTGTCGGGCGTGATCAAATTACGTCGATGGCTTTTAGCTCAGGGTCATTTTCATTGACAGAAGGTGGCGATTTCAAGCTTCCTATTACTGTTACAACACGAAGTGGAGCAACTCGGGAATTACCCGCGGCATCAGCGACTTGGGAGCTAAGCGGAGTTAAAGGTACCATTACGAACGGGGTTCTCCACGTAGATAGTACAGCGGGCGCACAAACGGCTCAGGTTATCGCACGATACGATGGGTATAGCACCATGGTCACTTTGCCTGTAGGACAGGAGAAAGTGTGGTACGATTTAGATAAATTTGCTGTTATGACAACAGGGGACAAATATCCGGCTGAGGTCGTTTMCACCGTTAATATTGTGCAAAACAATGGAAATAAGAACTTAGAAATCGCCTATGATTTCTCCAAGGGACAAGGAACGAAAGCAGCTTATGCAAGGTTTAATAATGGGAATGGCGCGCCGATTGAGGGTGAACCTGAATTTATAACGGCTAAAGTCTTGGGTGATGGCAGCTTCAACTGGGTCCGTGCAGAGGTCATTGATGCGGATGGTAAGTTGAATTATGTTAGTTTTACGGAAAATATGAACTGGACAGGCTGGCGCAAGGTGACGGCGGATGTGTCGGATCTGAAGGCACCGTTCCTTGTGAAAAGCATTTATGTCGCAAATCCAGCTAACGGGCAGGATGAAAGAGCCGCGAAAGGGAAAATTAATATTGACGATATTTCATTCATTTATAAAGGACAAATGCCAGCGCTACCGAAGAGTGCAGTTAAACTTACTGTAAATAAGAAGCAAGCAACTTTGAATAGCAAGCCGATGACGTTGGAACAAGCACCGACGATCGTGAAGGATAATACGTTGGTTCCGATTCGTTTTGTCACAGAAGCATTGGGTGGCACTGTAAAGTGGGATGACAAAGAACGTAAGGTAACTGTCCTTCGAGGTGATAAACTAATTGACCTATGGATTGATCAAGCTGATCTGCTTGTAAATGGCGGTCGTGTCACGGCAGAAGTGGCTCCAGCGATCATGAATAATGTGACAATGGTCCCATTACGGCTCATTTCGGAGCGATTAGGCTTCAAAGTAGGCTGGGATCCCCAGAATTACGGAATTTCTATTGAATAAATAGTACTAGAAGTACACGGCAAACGGGAAGAACTATGCTACAATATGGGGTAGACAACTTACTATTATAAGGTTTTATTAAAAGGAGCTCGTTTCATGTGCAACCAGACGCTATAGACAAGGTCATAACCAACGCCATTAACGTCATGGAAAGCAGCAAGTATCAATTGTTTGAGATTGCTGAGTCATCACGCTTAGAGAAGGAGTCGCTTACTCGGGAGCTCAATGACATTAAGCATGAGACGGGTGTCACGATTGATCTCGTGGATATGTTAGAGAAAGAATATAAGAGGTCGCGGATCCGGCTCACGGAAGTGAGTCGAGATTTCAACAAGTATCGAGAAGAAGATATCAAGATTGCTTATGAAGCCGCTATCGCTTTTCAATTACAGCTAACCGTTGCGCGGGAAAAAGAGAATAATCTCAAGATCCGCCGCAATGACCTGCAGGTTCGCATGAAGAATGTGGACAAGCAGGTAGAACGCGCCGAAACGATCGTCTCTCAGATGAATGTTGCACTGGAATATTTATCAGGGGATCTCAATCAGTTAACCCGTATTATTGAGTCGGCTAAGAATCGACAACTGCTGGGGCTCAAAATTATTTTGGCCCAAGAGGAAGAACGCAAACGAATCGCTCGCGAAATTCATGATGGAATGGCTCAAACCTTGGCGAATGTTGTGCTTCGGACTGAAATTGCCCATCGGATGCTCGTCAAGGAAGATATTTCGGCGGTGAAGGATGAGTTAGTTGATTTAAAGGGACAAGTCAGAAATGGCCTTGAAGAGGTTCGCAAAATTATTTTCAACCTCCGACCAATGGCGCTCGATGATTTAGGGATTGTGCCTACATTACGGAAATATGTGCAGGATTTCGAAGACAAATATCGAATCCACACACAGTTTAACTTGGTCGGGAAAGAAACACGCATCCCGTCTGGGTTGGAAATTGCCATTTTCCGCTTGGTGCAGGAAGCTTTATCGAATATAAACAAACATGCCAAAGCAACCTTCTTGTCTGTTGAACTCACGCTAGAACCAGATCAAGTACAGATTTACGTTGTAGATAACGGAATCGGCTTTGATGTTCCGCTAACAGAACTAAGAATAGCCAAGGGGAATAACTTTGGTTTACTGGGAATGAGAGAGCGTGTGGAGCTGCTAGAAGGTACCATGGTTCTGGAGTCCGAGAAAGATTCAGGAACAAAAATTACGATGCTCATCCCTATCGGCGGCGTTGGAGAGAACAAGGAGGAAAACTAGAATGGACAACACGGCGAGTCACAAACGCAATGTACATATTGTCATTGCAGACGATCATCAGCTTTTTCGTGAAGGTGTTAAACGGATCATTAATATGGAAGATGACATGGAAGTTATCGGCGAGTGTGGCGACGGCATCCAAGTCATTGAATTGTGCAATCAAATCACGCCCGATATCGTGCTCATGGACATCAATATGCCTCTGGAGAACGGTGTCATTGCAACAGAACGTCTGAAACTGATTTTTCCTGATATTAAAGTCATCATTCTATCTATCCACGATGATGAGAGCTACGTGTTTGAGACGCTTCGTAAAGGAGCTTCAGGTTACTTGCTGAAGGATATGGAAGCAGAGTCGCTGATTAATGCGATTCGTTCTGTCGTTGCAGGACACGCCTACATTCATCCTAAGGTAACGGGTAAGCTAATCAATCAACTAAGACGTATGACGTATCTGGATGACGTTGGTGTGGTTGGTACGGGCACAGGCGTGAAGGATTCCGGATTGAAATACATACATAATGCGAATAGCCCACTAACCAAAAGGGAAGCAGAAGTGCTTCGACTTATGGCGGAAGGCAAGAGCAATAAGCTGATTGGCGAATTCTTGTACATCAGTGAGAAAACAGTGAAAAACCACGTGAGTAGTATTCTTCAAAAAATGGAAGTCGATGACCGTACGCAAGCGGTAATTATTGCAATCAAGAATGGTTGGGTAACATTGTAACTCGCTATCCTGCTTTTCTGCGCCTATAGGAACCCCCCTTTGCACTGTCGCATACACTGCAGGTAAGGGAGGGACCCGCTATGTGGATTGGATTGCTTTGTATCTTCGGTTGCTATGGCGTGAGCATTATCGTGCTGCATCTCTTATTGGGTACCCGTAAGGGAATGAAGAAGAAGCCTGCTACAGTGTTACTTGTTACCAAAAACAATCAAAATCAAATTGAGTGGGTTATTCGCTCATTATTTTTCTTTTCACGTGTAAGAGGAAACCAGGTCAAGGCTACGGTTATTGACGAGGGGTCGTCTGACGATACAAGAGAGATCATTGAGCGTTTATCCCAAACGTATGCCATAGAGCTGCGTGTACAGTCTGACTATGATGCTGTTGATCGTTTTCTGAGTCAGCATGATGAAGATCCTGTTATACTTGTTCACCTCAGTAATAGGGAGGATCTCGTGAAGATTCCTGTTGTCTGAGAGCAAACGCTTTCAATAAATCCTACACTTCAACCGACATACGCGCCAAATAATTTGATGAAGAGAGTACGGTGAGGAATGAAGGTTCAGATCTATGCCGTTCACAAGGGACATGTGTGGGAGTGGCAATTCACGATACATGCCCAGACAGATATCCAATATTGGTTCGAGCACTACGCAGCCGACGCCGGCCTCGTATTGTTCGAACCTTTTGTTTCGTTAGGGCAGGGCATGGAACTGCTTGAGAAGTTAAGAAAAAGTGATGCGATTTCTAAGGATACTAGTGAGAGTCGCTTACTTGCAATGATTAAGCGGGAAGCCGCTGTGCTTGGAATAGCGAAGGTGGATGAAATGCGTTCGGAAGTGATGGACTATAAGTTGTGGCGTGCTAAGCATGTGCGCAGCTTCCAGCTACACTCGTCCACTTATATTAGTCTCGTTGAAGCTTGCAGAGGGCGTTCGCTGTTGGTGGATGAGCTTCAGCAGCTAATAGATGCTTCTGGTGTTGAGTCGGCAGGGTTGGCGGGGTTGGAAGCTTCGTGGCCAGCCTATTTGCAACTCGCCTATCTCAATGGCGATGTGTCGCTTACGAGTGGCTTACACTTACAGGTAAAGCGTGACTGGCGGCGATGGTTCAGGAAGACTTCGCATTACGCTTGTAAACGCTGCGGCAGCGGCGAAGAGCGGATGTTCTGGTCGCCTTGCATGCATTGCGGCCAAGACTGCCCCTATTGTGAGGAATGCCTCACAATGGGCAGGGTTCGATCCTGCTCCTTGTTAGTGCTCGGCGGCTCGGGTGATGCACTGTCCACCGCTGCCGCAGAGGCTGCCGACGAATTTCAAGCTTACATAGAGCCCTGGGGGCTCAGTGATGCTCAGACCCACGCTTCCATGGAGGGGCTGCGCTACATCCAAGGCAAGCAACCTGGCCGCCCAGGCAAGTTCCTCATCTGGGCCGTTACAGGCGCCGGGAAGACAGAAATGATCTTCCCGTTCATACACTACACCGCCGCCCGGGGCGGGCGTGTCCTCATTGCTACACCACGCAAGGACGTGGTGCTAGAGCTGCAACCGCGCATCCAGCGTGCGTTCGCTGCATACAGCGTGGTCACGCTGTATGGCGGAAGCGAGCAACGCTGGGAGCAAGGGCAAATCACCATCGCAACAACGCATCAGTTGTTGCGGTTTCATCAAGCTTTTGACCTCGTCATCATCGATGAAATCGATGCCTTCCCGTACCACAATAACCCTATGCTAAGCTATGCAGCAGAGAAAGTGTGCAAACCCAGCGGGACGAATATCCTGTTGTCAGCGACTCCGCCTACGTGCGTTAGGCGCGCCGCAGAGCGCCGACGTCTTCCACATGTTCGTGTTCCCGTACGATTTCATAAACATCCCCTACCAGTACCTCAGTTGATATCTACGCCTACATTAAGAAAATCCATCGCTGCTCAATCCATCCCGCAGTCGATTCAATCCCGATTAGAAGTATCTATTGAACGTGGAGCGCAAGTTTTTGTGTTCGTTCCAAATATTCAGCTTGTGGAGCCGATGGTCATGCTGCTGAGAGAGAAGTTGAGCAAGGCCCCTAAAAGCGCAGCGGTTCGTGTAGAGGGCACCTCATCCAAAGACCTTTCGCGTACAGAGAAGGTACAGCTTTTCCGAAATCGGGAGATCCGCGTACTTGTCACGACAACCATCCTCGAACGTGGGGTAACAGTGCCCCAATCCGATGTTTTCATTTTGGATGCAGACTCGAAGTTGTTCGATGAAGCCGCGCTTGTCCAAATGGCAGGTCGAGCTGGGAGATCGAAGGATGACCCACATGGCAAGGTATACTTGGCAGCTGCAGAAATAACGAAATCACAGAAAGAGGCTGTTCGACAGATCCGTACGATGAATCGGATTGCGCGTAAACAGGGATTTCTACAAGGAGGCCAGGTATGAGCAAGTGGAGGCGGCTGGGGAACACGCTATTCTCACTATTAAGCCCTAAGCGGGAAGTGTGTTTATTGTGCAAACAGGCGACTAGTCTGGAAAGAGGCCAGTTGGGGCTTTGTCACACGTGCTACACCCGAATTCCGTGGATTCGAAAGGTGATTTGTTTATCTTGTGGACGAGGTGAGTATTGTCCAGATTGTCGTCGGAAGCCGCACACCTATTTCGCCAAAAGCCGAAGTGCCGTCCGATATGATGAGACGATGAAAGAGCTGCTGGCTAGATACAAGTATCGGGGAGACGAGCGTTTGAAGGCAGTTTTCGGTCATATGCTGGTTCATGCGTTTCAGCAACTTCAATTGGATCGGGTGCCAGCGTCAGCGGAGCGAGTTCGAGAGGTTATCACCTACGTGCCCGTAAGTGAGCAACGCATGCAAGAGCGTGGATTCAATCAAGCGGAACAAATGGCGAGAGAGTTAGGTAGAAGAGTTGGCCTCCCGGTCGTACGTCTACTCAATCGTTCCAAGCATACGGCGAAGCAAAGTTTTAAAAAGCGAAGTGAACGGATCGATGACCTTGCGCATGTTTTTAAATTTGATGTCACGGAATTGCGAGAAATAATGGGTAACGGGAACGCCGTCATCATTTATATCGTAGATGATGTGTACACAACGGGGAGTACGATGAATCAATGTGCGATGGTAATAAAAGAGAAAATGTCGATACCTGTCGAAATTTGCGGGCTTACCTGGGCGAGATAAATAGGTCAAAGTCCTATTTTCACAAAAATAGTAATAGGCAAAAGCTGTCGAATTGCGGTAAACTGGAATTAAAAAGTGGAAACTGGGCATGCTGAAAAGGGGGACATACTGTGAGTATGAATGTGGCAAATTGTCCGCGTTGTGGGAAAATATACGTGAAGGGCTTCGTAGAGCTTTGTCCGAATTGCGTGAAAGAGCAGGAGCTGCAATACGAGAAGTGTTTGAAGTACCTGCGTGAGAACAAGAGTGTCAACATCACTGAATTAAGCGACGCGACTGGGGTTAGCATTAAGCAAATCACTAAGTTTGTTCGTGAAGGTCGTATCTCCATTTATAATGCGCCTAACATGTCTTATCCGTGCGAAGTTTGTGGAACGCTCATTCGTGAGAACACGATTTGTGAGTTGTGTCGTCAGAAACTTGTGAAGGATGTTAGGAATACCTCGGAAGATGAGCGGCGGGATGAAGAGCGTAGACAGCAAGAGAATAGGATTACCTATAACATTCATGATCGACTGAAAAATAAGCGGTAATTCGAAATAGGTCTATAGAGATATAAAGTTTTATATAGAAGATGCCGATAATAGTACTAACGATTATCGGTTTTTTGTTTTTTTTAGGTCAGTGAGCATAGGAGTGTATCGGTATGAAAATTAATGAGAATGGTCGCATCGGCGCTGTGAATCCGTATAAGAAAGCTGGAGAGGCAACTTCCGCACAAGCTGCTGGTAAGAAAGGCAAAGTGAAGGATCAGGTTGAAATCTCTGCGGAAGCGAAGGAGCTTCTAGGAGCTTCAGGCAGTGCTCGTACGGAAGAGCAAAGCCTCAGAATCGAGTCATTGAAGAATTCGGTTTCTTCAGGGACTTATCACGTAGATGCTAAGAAAATTGCAGAGAAGCTGCTCCCTTATTTGAAATAAGTGTTTATATAGATGTATAAGGATTAGGAGAACGCCATGTCTATTCAACCGTTGATTACGATATTGGAACAGCTTCTTGAGGCGCATGAATCGCTGCTGGAGCTTTCCAGAGAGAAGACCCAAGAACTCGTCAGCAACAATGTGAATCAACTTAATCTGATTGTGAATAAAGAGAGCAAGATTGTTAGGCATATTAGTGAGCTAGATAAGCAGCGGTTTCATGAAATCGGCAAGTATCTCATTTCGCGCGGCTACAATCCGAATCCTCAAGTAACAGTGAGCGACTTGATTAGATTGATTTTCAAAGCGGAAGAGAAACAAGCCCTTTTGCATGCACATAAGCAGCTTGTGGTTGTCTTGGAGAAGTTGAAAGATATCAATGTATCCAATCAACAATTGATTCAGCAATCACTTTCATTTATAGATTATACCATCGACCTTGTGATGGGACCCTCTGAAGAGGATGTCGTTTATCGGAATCCCACCCTACAAAAGAGTGATAAGCGAATGGGGATGTTTGACAGAAGGGCATAGCTTCAAATTGGATCTGACTAAGAACATCTAGGGGGAATTGCTGTGGGATCTACATTCTCTGGCATTGAAATTTCAAAGCGAAGTCTATTCGCACAACAAACAGCCTTACAGACGACCGGACATAACGTAGCGAATGCGAATACGCAAGGATATACGAGACAGCGAGTAAATATGGTTGCTGCGCTCCCCTATGAACCTGCGAGCATGACGAGAAGTGCAGTACCAGGTCAGTTGGGACAAGGTGTTGAATTCGACCAGATTAAGCGAGTTCGCGAGAAGTTTCTGGACACGCAATTTTATGATGAGAACAAGACATTAGGCGAGTGGACCATTCGTCGAGATACCTTAGAGAAGTTGGAAGCTATCGTGAATGAACCTTCAGATACGGGGATCAGGCAAGTGGTGGAAGGGTTTTGGAGTGCTTGGCAGGATGTGAGTAAGGAACCTGATAACCTGACAGCACGTGCTGCACTTAAGGAAAAAGCACTAGCCATGACCGATGCTTTTAATCATACAGGTAAGCAATTGGATGATCTATCCACGAATCTGACTGATAATATATCCGTTAAGGTTTCTGAAGCCAATACGATGTTGAAACAAGTTGCTAATTTAAATAACGAAATTTTTAAAATAGAAGGACTGGGTAATAACGCAAATGATCTAAGAGATCAGAGGGATCTATTAGTTGATAACTTGTCCAAAATAGTGAATATAACCTCTATTGATACGTCTGGTGGATATACGTTGAGAATGGGCAGTGTTGAGCTAGTAAATGGAATTAATGTCACCAACCCAATTGATGCCAGTACAGTTGCTGCTGATTTGACATCCGGTAATCTGCAGAGCGGTGAGATCTATGGGATGCTTGTTTCCCGAGATCAATACTTAGACAGTTATAAATTTCAATTCAATTCTATGGTTAAAGCACTTGTCCAAGGTCCGGTATCGATAACGTTGCCTGCAGGCTCGGTAATCCCGGCTGGAGCAACACTGACTGGAGCGACACCAGGAACTACCCTAGCAGCCGACACGAAAGTCACGGTCAATGGAATTAACGGTCTGCATGCATTGGGATATACGTTGGAAGATCCACCGAAAAGCGGAATTCCGTTCTTTACTTTAAAAGAAGGTGCAACTGAGTTTAATGCAAACAGCCTTACCGTAAATCCTGAAATCGTCAAGAAAGTGGCCAATATTGCTGCTTCCTCTCGTACATATGTGGATACGGATGGTAACACCAAAGTAGTCAGAGGGAATAATGATATCGCATTAGCGTTGGCATCTTTCCAGAATCAGAAGTTTGACTTTGATCCAAGTTCTAACGGAACACCGCTATTGACTAGCGGTACGTTTGATGAGTTCCTTCGTGCTATCGTAGGACAGTTGGGTGTACAGTCACAAGAAGCTACAAGACAAACTACGAACCAACAGGCACTTGTGGATCAGGTCGATTCGAGAAGACAGTCTGTTAGCGGTGTATCTTTGGATGAAGAGATGGCGGACATGATTAAATATCAACACGCCTACAACGCTGCGGCTAGATCATTAACAACATTTGATGAAATGCTGGATAAAGTAATTAATGGTATGGGAACCGTTGGCAGATAATTATTTTAAATGAAAGGTGGGGACTTAATGCCAACCAGAATCACGCAAACGATGATTAATACCCAGATGGTTCGAAATTTGGGAACGAACCTCAATCGTATGGATAACTTGCAGAACCAGTTAGCGACTGGAAGAAGAATAAATAAGCCATCGGATGATCCGGTTGGACTTAGCTTTGCTATGAGATACCGCAGTGAGTTGTCTGCGAATGATCAATATCAAGCGAATGTGGAGTCTGCTACATCTTGGTTGGATTATACAGATTCGACGCTTGGCAAGGCAAATGAGGTCCTTCAGCGAGTACGCGAGCTTACTGTTAATGCAGCTAATGGATCAAACCCACAAACGGCTGAAGACGCTATTAATAGCGAAATTAAGCAGTTATACAGCCAACTCGTCGAGTTGGGCAATAGTGAATTTAATGGAAAGCATGTATTCAATGGACAGTTGACAGATTTAGCACCGTATACGGAGGAAAATGCTGCTATAATCGATGCGGATAGCTCAGCCATTCAATATGAAATTGGTGCAGGTGTACGGATTTCTGTTAATATTACAGGTGATCAAGTGTTTGGCAAATCAACCGATGCGGACAATGCATTTAAAATCATGCAAGATTTAATGACCGCTATGGGGACAAGTGATCTTAAAGGGATCAGTGATGGTCTGGCTCGTCTGGATACCAGAATGGAAAGCTTCTTATCCGTTCGCGCTGATGTAGGCGCCAAGATGAACCGTGTGGATTTATCAAATGAACGGCTGAAAGATATTAATACTAATCTACAGACACTGCAAACTAGAGTGGAAGATGTAGATGTTGCTGAAGCGATGACCAACCTCAAAACTTCGCAGAATGTGTATGAAGCATCTTTGTCGATAGGTTCACAGATTATACGACCAAGTCTAGTTGATTTTCTCAAATAAGGCGGTGTAGATCATGTCGTCCGTTCCTTTGATTAGACTTGATATTCAGTCTGGCCGAATTGGCATAGATGTTCAGCGAGGGCAGTGGGATATTAGTCAGCCTAAAGCTGACATGGAGATGCATACGACTCCACCTTCTATGGAAATGCGCTCCCCTCAAGGGGAACTACATATTGATCAGAGTGCTGCTTGGGATGCGCTTGGGATGGGAAGCCACACGACCTTCATGAATCGGATTTACAGCGAGTCGAAGAATATAGCTCTACAGGGAATCGCAAGCATTGTAGAGAAAGGGAATCGACTAGCAGCCATACATAAGGGAGGAAGTCCGATTGCCGATTTGGCAGCACAACGGGCTTTTGAACCAAGCACTATGAATTATCTCGGTGAGGCCTCTTACGACAATGTCGAGCTGGATTACACGGCGCACAAGATAGAGATCGATGTGAATCCGGGGAATGTTGATATACAAATTACACCGCATCAAACTGAAATTAATTACACGCCTGGTAAGGTTTCAATTTATATGCAGCAATATCCAAAGGTTGAAATGATTCCACCTGAGATCGATATAAAAGTATGATTGCCCAACAATGTAGGGTATAGTTGAAACTGTAGATTGCCTAATCTATAGTTTTTTTGTTTATTCTTCAACCACTAATCAATCCGTATAGGAGTTGTCACTCATGAATATAACCACGTTGCAGTTTGGTGAATTAACGATTGCCRAGAAAGAGGTCTTCACGTTCCCTCAGGGTATTCCAGGGTTTGAGCAGTTTGTGAATTACATCTTCATTCAACCCGATATGGAGTCACCGTTTATCTTCTTACAGTGTCTGGACGATGGGAATGTAGCACTGTTATTAACGAACCCATTCGAGTTCTTCCCTGATTATGATCTAGAATTATCAGATAGTGTCGTTACGGAGTTGGGGATTGAAAGCAAGGAAGATGTGGCTGTATGGTCGGTTGTGTCCGTAGGGGTACAGCTGGAAGAAGCGACTCTAAACTTATTAGCGCCTATCATTGTGAATGTGAATTCGAGAATAGGGAAGCAGGTCATCCTTCACGGCTCTTCCTACAACGCCAAAAATAAATTGATGCAATCGGTTCCATCCGATAACAAATAAATAAGGGGGGACAGGCATGCTTGTGCTAACTCGTAAAAAAGGCGAAGCCATTATGATTGGCGACCATATTGAACTTATCGTATTGGGTACGGAAGGGGATACAGTTCGTTTAGGTATTTCCGCTCCTAAAAGTGTCGAGGTATTCCGAAAAGAGATCTACCTATCTATTCAGCAAGCTAACAAGGATGCCCTTGGCAGCGCATCAAATTATAACGGTCTCAATGAAATGTTCAAAAAAACGAGAAAAACAGAGTAAATAGGCTAAATTTGGGCGAAATGAAATGATATCTGAGACTTTATAGCTGTAAATGTCGGAATTTCGCGAAAATAGGACTTCAGAAATAGTCGCCCCCTGTCGATATTAATAGTATGAGCGATTCCAAGGGCGGCCGACCTGGAAGAAACGCTAATCCACATGGATGTGGAATTCATATATTCAGGGAGGAATTACCAATGAGAATTAATCACAACGTAACAGCACAGAACACGCACCGTCAATTGTCCACAAACACAGCTAACCAAAGCAAATCCATCGAGAAATTGTCTTCCGGTCTTCGTATCAACCGTGCAGGTGATGACGCAGCTGGTCTTGCAATTTCCGAAAAAATGCGCGGTCAAATCCGTGGTCTAGATCAAGCTTCCCGTAATGCGCAAGATGGTATCTCTTTGATCCAAACAGCTGAGGGTGCTTTGAACGAAACTCATGATATCCTACAACGTATGCGTGAACTTTCCGTTCAAGCAAGCAACGATACAAATACTTTAGACGACCGTAATGCTCTTCAAGACGAAGTAAAACAGTTGAAATCCGAGATGGACCGTATCGGTAACACAACTGAGTTCAATACACAAAAGTTGCTTGATGGCTCCAAAGGTGCTAAAACTACAAGTGCTAATCTGACTGGTGGTTCTGCTGTAAATGTTTCTCCGACCAGCGCTATAAGCTTTACTGATGGTGTTGAAACCAAAAACAATAGCTTTAAACTTACGTACCAAAGCGGCGCTGGTGCTAACCCTACGTTATTTGATTTAGATGTAAATGTTGCAGAGGGTAACTATACAAATGCAGTGGATTTTTCAGTTGCAGTTGAAAGTGCAATCAAATCTGCAGCTGATGCGTACGACAAAGCTAACGGGGGAACCGTTGCAGCAACTGCTATCGCTAATTTGAAACTGAACTTTAACGTTGATACTGACCCAACATCCGGTACATATAAAGAAGTAACATTTTCTTTTGTAAGTACGGATGCGACGAACAATTTTGTTTTGTCGGGCGCTGATTCTACTGGAACTACTCATACAAATGATGTCTTTGCAAATTCTTTAGGATTCGGTACATCTTCAGTATCTATTGCTAAAGTTACTGCACCAGCTACAAGCACTACAGCAACAGCCGCTGCTAATTCCTCAAATAATGCTGGCGTTACAAATACATTTGACAATTTCTCTATTAAGTTAGAGGATGGTTTAAATCAGACGGCTAATCAAAACAACAAAATTAGCCTGACTTACGATGGACTTACTGTAAGTGGTGAGATTGCTGAAGGTGACTACGCTTCTGAGTCGACCCTCAAAGATGCCGTAAAAGCAGCTATCATTGGTGCAAGTGCGAGTGATGTTACTACGTTTACAGGTAGCGCTATGGTAGGTACTGATTTTGCAACCCTTCGTACGGCTGCAGGTGGTGCTGCTAATGCAACGGGTATCGTTAAGGCTGTTGAAAGCTTGAGTGATGCTGACTTGACAGCAAAAGGATATAATGGTGCAACAACTGACGATAAAAAAGCTGCATACATGAAAGATCTGTTGTCTAAAGCAGGAACAAGCCTTGATGTTTCTTTCTCCGCAGATCATAAGTTACAAATCAGTGGTCCTGCTGAAATGAAATTTGATGAGAAATCTCAAGCAGCTTCACTAATCGGCATGACTAATGTTAACGCTGATATCAAAAACTCAGGTGTATCCTTCCAAATTGGTGCTAATGCTAACCAAACATTACAAATCAGCATTGGTGATATGAGAACTAGTGCAATTGGCAAAACGAATGTTAACGGTTCAGATAAGTTTGTAAAAGATGTTGATGTTACCACTAAAGAGGGCGCTCAAAGTGCTACGAATATTCTTGATGAAGCTATCAAGAATGTATCCTCTGAACGTTCCAAACTTGGTGCGTATCAAAATCGTTTGGAGCATACTATCAACAACTTGAATACATCTTCTGAAAACTTAACTGCTGCTGAATCCCGTATTCGTGACGTAGATATGGCAAAAGAAATGATGAACCAATCCAAAAACAGTATCCTTGCTCAAGCAGCTCAAGCGATGCTTGCACAAGCGAACCAACAACCACAAGGCGTTCTTCAATTGCTTCGTGGCTAATATTAGCCCTACGGAAGGGGACTCTAGACTTTCTAGAGTCCTCTTTTTCATACTTATGAAATATAAAAATGTAAGAGCTTGGCCTAAAACATTAGTGGAGGTGCTAAAATGGATATTGCCGCAATGTCAATGGTTATGAGCCAAACTAGCTTAGTGCAAAATGCAAGCTTGTCTGTAATGAAAATAGCAATGGATTCAGCTAAAATGAGTGCAACTAATCTTACGGAGATGTTAAGTCAAAATACAGTTATACAGCAATCAGTACAGCCACATCTCGGTGGGAATTTTGATGTGAAGGTATAAATAATAGACTGAAGTAGTTAGTGCGGTTTCCCGCAACTAATCGTATCTAAAGGCGGTTAATAGTATTAAGTTTAACTACGAAGTAGACCGTGACCTTAGCTAGCTCGGTCTATTTCTATTTCTATTTGTTGTAGTAGCTAATGATTAGAGTTAATATTTTTGATGAAGGGATTCAGAAAAGTGATGCTAATACCGATATAAAGAGTAGAGAATACTTTCCGGGATATTGTTAATAAATTTAATGTTAAGTGGAGGAATGATGATGACATCGGTCACTCGAATCAGTGGAATGGCCTCAGGTCTGGACACAGATGCGCTGGTAAAAAAGATGATGGCGGCTGAAAGTATCAAATTAAACAAAATGAAGCAAACTCAGCAAAAGTATACCTGGCAAAGTGATGGCTACCGTCAGTGGAATTCAGACTTATTTGCGTTTAGGAGTAACACGTTATTTAATATGAAGCTATCGAGCAACTACAACACTTATTCGACAACTCCCTCTAGTCCTGATTCGATGAGTGGTGTATCATCAGCCGATGCTGTTGTGGGAACATATAGTTATCAGATTTCAAATCTTGCCCAATCGGCAACGATGAAGTCCAATATCGATATTGATCAGACTGCTGAATTGGGGAGTGCGACGGAGTTAACTATAACAACCAAAGATCAGACGGGTGCTTCCTATACGACGAAGGTCAGCATTGCTGCCAAGGATAAGATAGCTGATGTGATTGCTAAATTAAACGCGGCTAAAGATACTACAACTGGTAAACCGGAATCTGGAAAGAGCATGGGTCTCAAAGCGATCTATGATTCCACTCTCAAACAGTTTATTTTGAAAACAAAAGATACTGGAGCGAACACACAAATCTCGATTTCAGCAACAAATACCGATACTACCGACACTACGCCTAATACATTTCTGGATACAACACTCGGTTTTAGCAGCTCCGCAGATACTGACTTTGCTAATGGATTTAACGGAGGCTCTGGGTCCTATACGACAGCTCAAAAAACAAGTGCAACTCGTGTGCCAGACACTAATGCGACTAACTATGTAGCTGGTTCAGCAAATATGTTTAATATGAGTGCTACTGATGCTACAAAGAATGCCAGTATTACAGTTGACGGCACAAACTTCGATATTGMTTTAGCTTTGCAAAAAAACTGGTCTGGTAAGACACTTACTGATGTGGTTGCCGAATTAAAGAAAGTAACCTCTGGCACTAGTAAACTATCTGATTTGCTTGATATTACGACAAACGGTACAGATATTAGTTTCAAGACTAAATCGGCGGGTCCTTCGAGCTCTATTGAGATTGATGTAGGTAATGGTACAATGGCTGACGAAGTAGCAAATCTTTTCTCACTCATAAATGTATCCGCAGCGACCGCATTGGGGAAAATCGTTGGCAAGGGTAGTTCTGATTCAACGAATCAAAATATTGCACAAGACGCTAAGATTAAGTTTAACGGTACGGACGTAACCTCAGCATCTAATAATGTAAAAGTTATGGGTGTCAATTACACACTAAAAAATGTTACGACAACTGCCCAGACGGTGACTGTTGCAAGTGATATAGATGCTGAGATTAAAAATATTAAAGATTTCGTAACTAAATATAATGAGATGTTGGATAAACTCAATAAAGCGATTAATGAGACTGTCTATAAGGACTATCTGCCCTTGACCGATGAGCAAAGGGAAGCCATGTCAGAAACACAGATCACAGCGTGGGAAACGAAAGCTAAGAGTGGATTGTTCCATAGTGACAGTAGCTTAAAAGAATTGGTTAATAGTATGCGAAATCATATAACGTCTAAGGTCGATAATGGGAGCAGTTACAACTCTCTTTCATCAATTGGTATCGCTTCTCAAAATTATACGGATAAAGGGAAACTGTATATTGATGAAACGAAGTTACGAGCGGCGATTGTGGCTGATCCAGAGGCAGTTAAAAACCTATTTTCACAAACCTCCAGTGATACAACGACAGATGCGAAAAAAGGGTTGGTAGTTCGTTTGTATGATGATTTCCAAACAGCATTTACTAAAATTAAAGATAAAGCGGGGAGTGCTGGAAATACTCAGTTTGATCAAAGTGTGATCGGAAAGTTGATGAGCAAGACATATAAGGACATTAATACCGAGACAGATCGACTTAGCAAGAAAGAAACTAATTTTTACAAAAAATTTACTGCTATGGAAACAGCGATGAATAACTATAATTCGCAAAGCTCTTACCTTTCACAATCTCTATCAAGTGGTAGTTAATCATTTCCTATAAATAATATGTAACTGTTCACCGATATTAGTAATAACTATTATTTTAGGAGGTCCTTGCTTTGAGTATGAACCCATCGATTGGAAATGTTCCAAAGCCTAGTGTTAACGCAGCCCCTGCAGTACCTAAAGTTTCGAGCAATGACGGCATTCAAAGTGTTCATGATTTAAAGCAAGCTCAAGCGCAAGGGCAGAATATCCCGATTAGTGAGCAACAACTTGTAAAGGCTATTGAACGTGCAATTAAAGCCGTAGAAGGTACTTCTACAACGCTTGATTTTTCAATTCACGAACAGACAAAGCATATTATTGTTAGAGTATTAGACAAAAGCAATGGTGAACTTATTCGAGAAATCCCGAATGAGAAATCGCTTGATTTTCTAGCTAGGGTTTGGGAAATGGCTGGAGCTATGGTAGATGAGCGTAGATAATAAACGAACAAGACAAAACATTAGGGGGCATTCTCATGATTTCGGCGCAGCAGAATAAGTATATGCAAAATTCAATTCAAACAGCGAGCCCAGCTCAGCTGCTCATCATGTTATCTGATGGTGCTATCCGATATTGTAAGCAAGCCATTGAGGCACTTTCGCAGAAGAATTACCAAGATGCTAATAACTATCTGATGAGAGTACAAGACATCATCCAAGAGTTTATTATCACTTTGGATAAGAAAGCTCCTGTGGCTGACGAGTTGCTACGCTTATATGATTATTTCCTCTTCCGCCTAGTCGAAGCGAATACGAAGAAGCAGGTGGAATCCGCGGAGGAAGTGTTAGGGTATCTAGTAGAGTTGAAAGAAACGTGGGTTCAGGCAGCCAAGCTTTCTTTGGCGTCGAAAAATGGATAAGCTACTTCAAACGTTACAGCGGATAACGCACGAAATCATCATAGAGCTGGATCAGATGGAGTATGAGCAGTTAGCTAGCTTTGTTGAGGACAGACAACTCATTATTGATGAATTACAATCGATGAATCAGCGTTATAATGATCAGCAAAAGTTGGTGATTCAAGGCATTCTCCAACATGATGAGGCGATCGTAAGGCGCATGCAGCAATTAAGAGATGAAGCGAAGATCGGCATCGATAAAATAGAACGGGCCCGTGTGCATAACAATGCGTATGAGCAACCCTATGCACAGGAAAGTTACTTCTTCGACAAGAAGAAATAA
The DNA here is from genome assembly GCF_052115445.1 of Paenibacillus sp. 2RAB27. Classification (NCBI taxonomy): domain Bacteria; kingdom Bacillati; phylum Bacillota; class Bacilli; order Caryophanales; family Paenibacillaceae; genus Paenibacillus; species Paenibacillus sp. 2RAB27. The sequence goes on along the minus strand of NZ_JBFRGR010000022.1, from coordinate 64,086 downwards.
CCTATCCACACCAACCTTTTGCCGCGGCAGGAGGTTTTTTCTTTTATCCCCTGTTTTCCTCAACCTCGTACAAGTTTCCGTGGATAAACAATCCGATCTGACCCCACGATGTGAATAAACGGACCGTTTTACCGCGAGTTATCCATAATTCCTCCTATTCTACCTGTGGATAATGTGCATAAACCTGTTAATAACTTTGTTAATAACATGTAAAGAAGCCCGTCATGACAGGATTCTACAAATTCTGCAGTTATCCACGGGATGTAAATACTTGAATTTTCTAAATATTCACTTTTATTAAAAGTTAGAAATTGACAGGTCAAGCAGATAGGTGGTATAGTCAAAAAGAAAGGGCTTACATTTCATTTAAACTCTTTTTTATATTTTTTAAAACGAAAGGATTGTGTACGATATGCAAGGTAAAGTGAAATGGTTTAACGCAGAAAAAGGCTATGGGTTCATTGAGCGCGAAGATGGTGGGGATGTATTCGTTCATTTCTCCGCGATTCAGTCCGAAGGGTTCAAAACGCTAGACGAAGGTCAAGCTGTTGAGTTTGACATCGTAGAAGGCGCGCGCGGACCACAAGCTGCAAACGTAAGCAGACTATAATTAATCGGCACGTATTGTGCCATCGCATACAACGATGAACAAATCACCCTGGGGACATACTCTGGGGTGTTTTTTATATTTTGGCTAGAAAGTTTAGCTCGGAATTTAAAGGAATTATGAAGTTGGAGTGGAATGTAGTATAATGTAAGAAGGAAGGGAGATGTTTAACTATGGAAATTAGCATTCGCGGAGAACACCTTGAAGTTACTGAAGCCCTCGGAGACTATGTCGACAAGAAGTTGAATAGACTAGAGAGGTATTTTGAAGCTCCCCTTACATCTGATGTACAAGTAAAGCTAAGCGTGGTTAAAGGTCTTCAGACCATCGAAGTAAGCATCCCGTTAACAGGTGTGTTACTACGAGCAGAAGAACGCAACACCGACATGTACGCATCCATTGATCTGGTTGTGGACAAATTAGAACGTCAAATTCGTAAGCACAAGACTAAGACGAATCGTAAAATTCGCCAAGATGGCGGCAAGCGTGATCTGTTCAAGGCAGAAGTCGCGGCAGCTTCCTACATGGAAGAAGAAGAGGACTTCGAACTCGTGCGCAACAAACGCTTCAATTTGAAGCCGATGGACGTGGAAGAAGCGATTCTCCAAATGAATATGGTGGGTCATAACTTCTTTGTATTCTCGAACATGGAGACAGACACAGTCAATGTGGTCTACAAACGAGACGACGGTAAGTACGGTTTAATCGAACCGGCGATGTAATGCATAAACAAATGGCCTAATACATTTAATCAACATTCCTATACAAAATGATCAAGTGAGCTTAATTCGATATCATCGGATTAAGCTCTTTCCTTTAGCGATGAAGTCATAATCTTTGCTATGCATGTTAGCGGCATCTCCATTTCATACTAAGAAATACGAAAAGCATGGTTTTGAAGTCCTATTTCTATAGGTTTTAGAAGGAAGAGAATGCTCGTTTGTTGCGGCAGGACTGTCATAAGTGGTACAATTTAAGGATACGAACGCAAGGGAAAGGGGTTCACCGATGCTAGGACTAGTGAAGAAAATTTTTGGTGATTCCAATGAACGGGAGATTAAACGGATGCTCAAAGCCGTTGACTACATCAACGAGCTTGAAGCCAGTATTAAACCGCTGACCGATGAACAGTTAAAAGGGAAAACAATCGAGTTCAGAGAACGCCTTGAGAAGGGCGAAGAAATCGATGATCTATTGCCTGAAGCTTTTGCAGTAGTCAGAGAAGCGGGTATCCGTGTATTAGGAAAACGTCATTATGACGTTCAACTTATCGGGGGTATGGTACTGCACGAAGGCCGTATTGCAGAGATGAGAACAGGTGAAGGGAAAACGTTAGTTGGAACACTTCCTGTTTATTTGAATGCTTTGCTTGGTAAAGGCGTACACGTTGTTACCGTCAATGACTATTTGGCACAGCGGGATAGCGCCGAAATGGGTCAAATTTACGAGTTCCTCGGCTTAACCGTTGGGGTTAACTTGCATGACTTGTCTCATGAAGAGAAGCAAGCTGCTTATGCTTGTGATATTACGTATGGCACGAATAACGAATACGGGTTTGACTACCTGCGTGACAACATGGTGCTGTACAAAGAGCAGATGGTTCAACGTCCGCTGTACTATGCGGTTATCGATGAGGTGGATTCCATTCTAGTCGATGAAGCGAGAACACCATTGATTATTTCTGGACAAGCTGCGAAATCAACAGATATGTACTTTACGGCGGACCGTTTTGTATCGACTCTAAAAGAAGAAGAAGACTACACGATCGATATCAAAGTGCGTGCTGTCGCGTTAACGGAAGAAGGCGTGGCGAAAGGTGAACGAGCTTTCGGTATTGAGAACTTATTTGATCATCAAAACGTAAACATCAACCACCACATCACACAAGCGCTCAAAGCTCGTTTCATTATGAAACGTGACGTGGACTACGTTGTTCAAGAAGAAGAAGTTATGATCGTTGATGAATTTACAGGCCGTATCATGACTGGCCGTCGCTATAGTGATGGGTTGCACCAAGCCATTGAGGCGAAAGAGCAGCTGAAAGTTCAGAATGAGAGCATGACACTCGCTACGATTACGTTCCAGAACTATTTCCGTATGTACCGCAAGCTAGCGGGAATGACGGGAACGGCGAAGACGGAAGAAGAAGAGTTGAAGAAAATTTACGGCCTTGAAGTTATTATCGTTCCGACGAACCGTCCAATGATTCGTAAGGATCTACCGGACGTGGTGTATAAGTCAGAGAACGGTAAGTTCAGAGCTGTTGTTGAGCAAATTCTAGAGCGTCATAAGCTGAATCAGCCAGTGCTTGTGGGTACAGTATCCATTGAGAACTCAGAGAAGCTTTCCGAGATGCTGAAGAAGAAAGGCGTTCAACATAAAGTATTGAATGCTAAGTATCATGCGGAAGAAGCGGAAATCGTTTCACGTGCAGGTCAACCAGGTTCCGTTACGATTGCAACGAACATGGCGGGTCGTGGTACTGACATTGTGCTTGGTCAAGGCGTACATGATGCTGGCGGTTTGCATATCATAGGTACTGAACGTCACGAGAGCAGACGGATTGATAATCAGCTGCGTGGGCGCGCAGGACGCCAGGGTGACCCTGGATCCTCACAATTCTACCTTTCTCTTGAAGATGAGTTGATGAAACGATTCGGCGCTGAAAATATTATGGCGATGATGGATCGTCTCGGAATGGAAGAAGATCAACCAATTGAGAGCAAATTGATCTCCCGTGCCGTGGAATCTGCGCAAAAGCGCGTTGAGGGTAACAACTTCGACGTACGTAAAGTCGTCCTTCAATATGACGATGTCATGAATCAACAACGTGAGATTATATATAAACAGCGCCGCGAGCTGCTGGAGTCTGAAAATATCCGCGAGGTAATTGAGGGTATGATCAGTGCCGTGATCGAGCGTATCGTGAAAGCCCACTGTCCAGAGGAGCAAATTCCGGAAGAGTGGGAACTGCAAGAAGTTGCGAACTTTGTGAATAACAACTTGCTGCACGATGATGCACAAATTACTGATCAAACCATGTGGGGTAAAGAGCAAGATGAGATCATCGAGCTGATCAAAGATCTTGTGAGCAAACGGTATGATGAGYGTGAAACGGAAATTGGCGCAGAATTTATGCGTGAATTTGAAAAAGTCGTAGCGCTTCGTGCAGTAGATAGCAAATGGATGGATCACATCGATGCGATGGATCAGCTGCGCCAAGGTATTCACTTACGTGCATATGGCGGTACAGATCCACTTCGGGAGTACCAATTCGAAGGCTTCGAGATGTTCCAAGAGATGATCGACAACATTCGTGAAGAAGTCGCCATGTACATCATGAAAGCACACGTACAGAGCAACCTGGAGCGCCAAGCAGTAGCAGAAGGTCAGGCTGTTGATACGAAGAATGAAGCCGGCGGCAAGAAACCACTAGTACGCGGTGAAGAGCAGCGTATTGGACGCAACGACCCATGCCCATGCGGCAGCGGCAAGAAGTTCAAGCAGTGCCACGGGCAAGGCATGTAAGCAACTAAACCACTTGTCTAGGTACATGCAAGCAGAATAAACGAGGTGTACGACATGCTAGAACCAGAAGTAAAACAAGACTTAAGAGAAACAGCGAAGCGACTAACCGAATTACGGGGGTCTCTTTGACTTAGATCATAAGCTAGAAGCTATCGGGGATTTTGAGGAAAAAATGGGCGCGCCAGACTTCTGGGACGATAATGAACGTGCCCAGAAGACGATCGCTGAGCTCAACGTGATCAAGAGTGTCGTGGAGGAGTTCCAAGGCTTCACGAACGCGTTCGAGGATATTCAGGTGATGGTTGAGCTCGAGGAAGAAGAGAGCGATGCGGGTCTTGTCAAAGACATCGAAACCGGCATCGCGGCGCTCGTCAAGAAGCTCGAGTCCTTCGAGCTTGGTTTGCTGCTCAATCAGCCGTATGACCGGCTGAATGCGATTCTAGAGCTGCATCCAGGCGCCGGCGGCACCGAGTCGCAGGACTGGGCAGAGATGCTGCTGCGGATGTACCGTCGCTGGGCGGAGAAGCGGGGCTACAAAGTCGAGGTACTCGACTATTTGCCCGGCGACGAAGCCGGCGTGAAGAGTGTCACGCTGCAGATCACAGGCTTCAACGCCTACGGCTACTTGAAGGCAGAGAAGGGCGTGCACCGGCTCGTCCGGATCTCGCCGTTCGACGCCTCTGGCCGTCGTCACACCTCGTTCGCATCGTGTGACGTGATGCCAGAGATCGAAGACGACACCGAGGTGGGCGAGATCCGCTCCGAGGATCTCAAGATTGATACGTACCGCGCAAGCGGCGCCGGCGGTCAACACATCAACACCACGGACTCGGCTGTGCGGATTACACACATTCCGACTGGCGTTGTGGTGAGTTGTCAGCAAGAGCGCTCGCAGATCAAGAACCGCGAGAAAGCGATGAAGATGCTTCGCTCCAAGCTCTATGAGCGGAAGATCGAAGAGCAATTGAAGCACCTAGCCGAGATTCGCGGCGAGCAGTCGGATATTGCGTGGGGAAGTCAGATTCGCTCCTACGTTTTTCATCCGTACAGCATGGTGAAGGACCACAGAACCTCCGCTGAGACGGGCAACGTTGGAGCCGTCATGGACGGGGATCTCGATACCTTCATTGACGCGTATCTGCGTCATCAAATACGGAAGCCAGAGTAAGGCCTGCCATAAACAAGCCATGCGAAAGCAAGCTGATTTGCCGGGCTGTGCATGGTTCACGTCATAAACGTTGATCCTACACCTAATGGGTGTAGGATTTTTCATGTAAACGAACAAAGGAGGACCACGGGTGTCCAGAAGAGAACCACGAATTACAATGGGAAGTCCCACGCATACCGTTTTTGAATATATATTACTGATTGTCGGTTCATTGATCATGGCAGCGAGTTTTAACAGCTTTCTGAACCCGAACCAAATCGCGACAGGCGGAGTCTCGGGGATTTCGACCATTTTGCAGAAAGTCACCCAAATAAACCCGGCGTACACACAGTGGGCGCTTAATATCCCGATTTTATTGTTAGCCCTGTGGCTGCTCGGAAAGAAATTTGGCATTAAAGCCATCGTTGGATCGGTTATTTTCCCATTCTGCGTACTCATCACCAGTCACTTAGGCGTACCTACACATAATCCATTGCTAGCTGCTGTATATGGAGGCATCGGCGTGGGGTTGGGTCTGGGCATCGTATTTAAAGGGCGTGGCTCCACAGGTGGACTGGGGTTGGCAGCCCAATTATTACATAAGTACTCCGGCTTAAGCCTCGGCTTTTCGGTTGCCATATTCGATGGACTCGTTATTATCAGCTCTGCCTTGGTGTTCACCCCAGAGAATGCGCTGTATGGGATGATCGGATTATTCGTTACGACCAAAACGATTGATATCGTGCAGCTCGGCTTTAACTATGCCAAAGTAGCCTTTATAATCTCGGATCATACGGATGCCATACGGAAGGCGATTTTGTACGATTTGGATCGCGGGTTAACCGAACTTAGCGGATCGGGTGGATTTACGGGTGAATCGCGGACGGTCATGATGGTGGTCGTGAAACAGAATGAAGTCAGTCGGTTAAAAACACTGGTGCAATCCGTGGATCCACAGGCTTTTGTGATTTTGAGTGAAACGAATGAAGTGTTGGGAGAAGGGTTTAAGCGCCACGCATAGTGGAGGGCCGTCAGGAGAAATATGCCTGATGGTCTTTTTTGTGGATAACTTGTTGGCAAATTGTGCGTAAACGCCTAACTTATACACAATGCCTGTGTACAAATGTGCATAACTCTAGAGTAACTAACATAATTTGCCTTCTGACTATAGTCTTTGGGATAATGAGTAAGGCTGAGCCAATGGGTAACGGAAGAAGCGATGGCGGTGATTGCGATTAGTTTTATGCACGACTTGCGAAAATTGATGCATAATGTGCATATAACTCGATATAGTCAGACTATTCAGTTAACTAAATTCAATTCGTTTTACCGGATAAAAGCCTTGAAATACCTTGCTGAACAGCATTTTTGGCCAAAGCCAGAGCGCAAAAAAATTCATTGAATTATTATGTATACGAATGTATAATAATACATATATTTTCGGAACATCGGGAGGTCATGGGAATGAGTCAGAGCATTAGAGCGGCTATTATTGGAGCAACAGGATATGGTGGTGCGGAATTGATTCGTCTTTTGCAGGCGCATCCACTTGTACATATTACATCCGTGATTTCAACTTCGAATGCAGGAGCGCCGTTGGCGGAGCATTTTCCACATTTGCAGGAAGTGGTCGTGGATATCCTCGATGTCCTTGATGTTGAGTTGATCGCTGGTAAAGCAGACGTTGTGTTTCTAGCTACTCCGGCAGGTGTGAGCGCGGGGCTCTCGCCTAAACTGGTCGAAGCAGGCCTGAAGGTGATTGATATTTCGGGGGATTTGAGACTGAAGTCCGCTAGCGATTATGAAAAATGGTACAAAAAGCCGGCGGCTTCTGAAGAAGCGTTGGCACGTTCGATCTACGGTCTATCCGAAGTGTTCGGGGACGAAGTGAAGGGCAGCGATCTGATCGCTAACCCTGGGTGTTACCCAACAGCGACGCTGCTAGGACTTATTCCTGCGGTTGAAGCAGGATGGATTGATCCGTCCACGATTATTATTGATGCGAAATCCGGTGTATCCGGTGCGGGTCGCGGTTTGAGCCTGGGCGCACACTATTCCGAAGTAAATGAGAACTTATCGGCTTACAAAATAAATAAGCACCAACACATCCCGGAAATTGAGCAAGCGCTGAGCCGCATTGCAGGGAAACCGGTTGTGACGACGTTCACGACGCACCTTGTGCCAATGACACGGGGGATTATGGCGACGATGTATGCCACACTGACAGGTGAACATACAGCTGAAGAGTTCATCGAAAAGTACCGTCAGTACTATGAAGGCCGCAAATTCGTAAGGATTCGCCCGCTTGGGAAGTATCCTTCAACGAAGGAAGTTATGGGCTCCAATTACTGCGATATCGGCTTCGCTGTGGATGAGCGTACAAGGCGTGTAACGATCGTGTCGGTTATCGACAATGTGGTTAAGGGCGCCGCAGGTCAAGCGATTCAGAATTTAAATATTATGCAAGGCTGGGACGAAACGACAGGGTTGTTGTTCGCACCGGTATATCCATAACTAGAAGATGAGGATAGGTGAGTAGACGACCATGTCGGACCAAGTTAGCTTCACTGTCGTGCCAGAGGGCACTGTAACAACACCGAAGGGCTTTCGTGCAGGCGGCCTGCACTGCGGATTGAAGAAGACGGAGCGCTATGATCTTGGCGCGATCCTCTGTGATGTACCAGCTTCAGCGGCAGGCGTTTATACGCTGAACGCGTTCCAAGCGGCACCGCTGCGCGTGACGCAAGAAAGCATCGCCCACAGCGGCAAGCTGCAGGCGATGATCGTGAACAGCGGCAACGCCAACGCGTGCACTGGCCAGCAAGGCGAAGACGACGCTCGCGCGATGCGCGCGGCAAGTGCGAAGGCACTTGGCGTGGCGGAGCACCACGTCGGCGTGACGAGCACGGGCGTTATCGGCGAGCTTCTGCCGATGGGCAAAGTGCTGAGCGGCATCGAGCAGCTGCCAGCGAAGCTGAAGTTAGACGGCGGCGAAGACTTCTGCCAGTCGATCCTAACGACGGATCTCGTGCAGAAGATGACGTGCGTCCGTGTTGTGGTTGGCGGCAAAGAGGTTCACATTGCCGGCGCAGCTAAGGGTTCGGGGATGATTCACCCGAACATGGCGACGATGCTCGGTTTCATGACAACCGACGTCGCGATTGAGAACGAATACCTGCAGCTGTTGCTAAGCAGGATTACAGATAACACGTTCAACATGATCACTGTTGACGGAGATACAAGCACCAACGACATGGTCGTGGTGATGGCAAGCGGGCTTGCCGGCGGCGACTCCCTGCATCCGGGGCACCCGGATTGGGAAGCTTTCGCGGCAGGGTTCCAATACGTTGGCGAATACCTCGCCAAAGCGATTGCACGTGATGGCGAGGGCGCGACGAAGCTGATCGAAACGACAGTGATCGGCGCTGAGAGTGACGATGCGGCTCGTAAGATCGTGAAGTCGATCATCGGATCGAGCCTCGTGAAATCCGCCGTATATGGCGCTGATGCGAACTGGGGCCGGATCATTGCGGCTGTAGGTTACTCGGGTCAGCCGGTGAACGTGAACACGGTCGATATTCGCTTAGGCGATATCGCAGTGTTGGAACAGTCGCGTCCCGTGAAGTTCGACGAGGAAGCGGCGCTGGTTTATTTGAAAACAGATACGATTCAAATTCATGTGAATTTACATATGGGCGAAGGCAAAGCAACGGGCTGGGGCTGCGACTTGACCTATGATTATGTCCGCATTAATGCGGCTTATCGGACGTAAGCAAATGCTTACGAAGCTAGTTTTGCTACGCAAAACTTTTAGGGGGAAGAGCAGTGAAGAACAATTGCTTTGTGATGAAATGCGGAGGCAGCACGCTTGCGGCGTTGCCTAGTAGTTTTTTTGAAGACATGCGTCAGCTTCAGGAAGAAGGAATCGTTACAGTCATCGTGCATGGCGGCGGTCCTGCGATTTCGGATACGTTAGGCAAGTTGGGCATCGAGTCAGGTTTCGTGAACGGTCTGCGGGTAACTTCTGAAGCCGTGCTGGACGTAGTGGAAATGGTGCTTTCAGGCCAGATTAACAAAGAAATCGTACGCCGTATTCAGTTAACGGGCGCGAAGGCGCTTGGGTTGTCCGGTGTGGATGGACATTTGATCGAAGCAAAGCCCGTTGCTAACAGCCATGAAGTTGGTCTTGTAGGCGATGTAACTAGGGTGAATGCTGAGCTGATTCAAGGCATCGTCGGCATGGGCTACATTCCGGTTATTGCACCGGTAGGGCTGGGCGCAGATGGCGGACAGCGGTATAACATCAACGCCGATACGGCGGCTGGTGCTGTCGCTTCTCACCTTGGCGTGGAGCAGATGGTTGTTGTGACCGATGTTCCCGGCATTATGAAAGTCGTGGATGGCGAGAAGCAAGTGCTTCCTGTTGTCAGCGTAGCGCAGATTGAAGAGATGATCACAAGTGGCGACATCTATGGCGGCATGATCCCGAAGGTTCGTGCAGCAATTGCTTGTATACAAGGGCAAGTGCAAGAAGTGGTTATCGTGAACGGTTCGGAACCGAACGTACTTAGCAAAGTTTTGAAGGGCGAAGGCATCGGCACGCGCATTGTACGGTAATTTGAAAAGCTTACGAAGCTAGTTTTCTAACGAAAACTTTTAGGAGGGAATGTACATGACAGAACAAGGGAAAAGCTCGTTATTTCCAACCTACGCCAGATATCCGATTACGCTAGTGAAAGGTGAAGGCAGCCGACTGTGGGATGACACAGGGAAGGAATACATCGACATGATGAGCGGGATTGCCGTTGCCGCTCTTGGGCATGCACCGCAGGGCGTGAAGGAGAAATTGATCGAGCAGCTGGATCAGCTTTGGCATGTGGGTAATTTATTTCATATTCCGAATCAGGAAAAATTGGCTGGTTTATTGACGGACAACAGTTGTGCGGATGCTGTGTTTTTCTGTTCCACAGGAGCGGAAGCGAACGAGGCAGCGATCAAAATCGCGCGTCGCTACTCCCAAAAAGTGCTGAACAACGGTAAGTACGAGATCATCACGTTCAACATGTCCTTCCATGGGCGTACGATAGCTACATTAACAGCGACAGGTCAGGACAAAGTAAAGGAAGGCTTCCTTCCGCTTCCAGAAGGCTTTGTGTATGCCGATTATAACGATATCGAGTCTGTTCGCAACCTTGTGAACGACCGTACGTGTGCGGTTATGCTTGAGTTCGTACAAGGTGAAGGCGGCGTGTTGCCGGCGGATCCGACATTTGTGAAGCAGCTTGCTGAGCTTTGTAAGGAACATAATCTACTTCTGATCGCGGATGAAATTCAGACAGGTGTAGGTCGTACGGGTAAGCTTTTTGCCTATGAACATTATGGTGTAGAGCCGGATATTTTCACATTGGCCAAAGGTCTTGGCGGTGGATTCCCGATTGGTGCGATGCTAGCTAAAGGGCACTTGGCAGAAGCGTTTAGCGCAGGCAGTCACGGTTCCACGTTCGGTGGGACTCCGATTGCAACAGCAGCGGCTCATGCAACATTAAGTACGATTATCGACAATCAGTTGCCGGAGCGTGCAGCAGAGTTAGGCGCGTATACGGTGAAGACGTTAGAGAGCAAGCTGGCGGGTAATCCGTTGGTCAAAAGCATCCGTGGCATTGGCCTTCTCATTGGTATTGAATGTGCACAGCCAAGTGCCGAAATCATCAGCGAAATCCACAAACAAGGCGTGTTGGTCATTCCAGCAGGACCTAACGTGATTCGTTTGGTGCCGGCGTTAACGATACCGCAAGAAGATTTGGATCAAGCGTTAGAAGTCGTGTGCGGTGTCCTCTCCCAGAAGGCATCGACCATTAGCGGCGTCTAACCGAAGTTTACAGTAGAGAGGTTGGATCACATGAATAGCATGGTCAAGGAAGAAATGGCTGCCCAGTTGAAGGGCAAGGATTTTCTTGCATTGGTTGATTATACAGCGGAAGAAATCGAATATTTGATTCACTATGCCATTGAGCTGAAGCGCAAGCAGAAGGCAAGAGAGCCTCATGCGGTACTAGCGGGTAAAACGCTGGGCATGATTTTTGAGAAATCCTCCACGCGTACGCGTGTTTCCTTTGAAGTGGGGATGTACCAATTGGGAGGCCAAGCGCTTTTCCTGAGCAAAAATGATTTGCAGCTAGGCCGCGGAGAGACGGTATGGGATACCGCTCAAACCCTGTCCCGTTACTTAGACGGAATTATGATTCGTACTTACGAGCACCGCAAGGTGATCGATTTGGCACGCGGCGCGACAGTGCCTGTCATTAACGGCTTAACGGATCATGCACACCCTTGCCAAGTTATGGCCGATTATCAGACCGTTTTGGAGAAAAAAGGCCGCTTGAAAGGCATTAAAGTCGCCTATATCGGCGATGGCAACAACATGGTCCACTCCTTGATGATGGGAGCTAGTAAGCTTGGGATGGATTTCGCGATTGCTTCGCCAGAGGGCTATGAGGCTGGGAAAGAAGTGATTCGTCAATCCAAGGAAAATGCCGCTGAAACAGGTGGAAGTCTGCTTGTTACGCGCGATCCGCGTGAAGCGATTGAAAATGCCGACATCATCTATACGGATGTATGGGCGAGCATGGGCCAAGAAGATGAGCAAAAAGAGCGCGAAATCGCGTTCAAAAACTATCAAGTCAATGAAGCTTTGGTGAAATATGCGAAGCAGGATTACCTGTTCATGCACTGCTTGCCTGCACACCGCGGGGAAGAAGTGAGCGAAGGCGTCATCGACGGCGCGCATTCCATTATTTTCGACCAAGCAGAGAATCGTCTTCATGCGCAAAAGGCCATCATGGCCGCGACAATGATATAAATTTCAAATGAGAGTGTAGAAACGGAGCGAAGAGTAGACATGGCTAAGGAAAAAATCGTACTCGCTTATTCAGGCGGGTTGGATACATCAGTTATCCTCAAATGGTTAAAAGAAACTTACGACGCAGAAATCATTGCTTTCACAGCGGATATTGGGCAAAAAGATGAGCTTGACGGTTTGGAAGAAAAAGCACTTGCAACCGGCGCATCCAAAATCTACATCGACGACCTTCGCGCTGAGTTCGCGAAAGATTTCATCAACCCGATGTTCCAGGCGGCTGCTCTTTACGAGGGGCAATACCTGCTTGGCACGAGCATTGCGCGTCCTTTGATCGCGAAGCGTATGGTTGAGATCGCTCGCGCTGAAGGCGCAACAGCGATTGCTCACGGAGCAACCGGTAAAGGGAACGACCAAGTACGTTTCGAGCTTACAGCAGCAGCGCTAGCGCCTGAGCTGTCCGTGATCGCGCCTTGGCGTTTGGAAGAATTCCGCGAGCAGTTCCCAGGTCGCGCAGAGATGATCGCTTACGCGGAGAAGCACAACATTCCGGTAACAGCATCCGCAGCGAAACCGTACTCAACAGATCGTAACTTGCTGCACATCTCCTTCGAGAGCGGCATGTTGGAAGATCCTTGGTTCGATGCAGCAGCTGACGACAACAAAGGCATGTACGTGCTCAGCGTTGCACCAGAAGATGCACCAGATCAAGCGGAGTACATCGAGCTTGAGTTTGCTGCTGGTGATTGCGTAGCGATCAACGGAGCGAAGCTTACGCCACTTCAAGTGATGGAAACGTTGAACGGAATCGGCGGCAAACACGGGATTGGCCGTGTGGACATGGTTGAGAACCGTTTCGTCGGCATGAAGAGCCGTGGCGTATATGAGACGCCGGGCGGTACCATTCTTTTCACCGCTCACCGTAAAATGGAATCTCTCACGATGGATCGCGATGTTATGCACCTTCGTGATTCCTTAATCTCGAAATATGCATCCCTTGTCTACAATGGCTTCTGGTTCGCTCCTGAGCGTTTGGCGATTCAAGCGCTTGTGTCCGAGAGCCAAAAGAACGTATCTGGTACGGTTCGTTTGAAACTGTACAAAGGCAACGTGATAGGCGCTGGCGTGAAAAGTCCAGTATCCCTATACAATCCGGATATCGCGACAATGGAAGCTGATCCAACGAAGGCTTACGATCAAGGCGATGCAACAGGATTTATCCGCTTGAATGCACTGCGCTTGAAAGTAGGTTCCGGCGTGGAACAAAACGCGAAGAAGTAAAATTTCAATAGCCTCAGCCGTGGGCTTTCCCTTCGTGGAAAGCCTTTGGGCTGTCCATAAACTTGTCTCATAGGGACAAGTTTCATACGAGAGGGGTCATGCAAGGTGTCTAAGCTTTGGGGTGGACGTTTCACGAAACAAACCGACCAATTGGTCGAAGAATATACAGCATCCATTACTTTCGACAAAGAACTTGCCGAGGAAGATATTGAAGGCAGCTTGGCGCACGTGACGATGCTTGGCAAATGCGGGATTCTTCCTGCTGACGATGTGGAGAAAATCAAAGACGGCTTACTGCAAGTGCAGGGCATGATTCGCCGCGGCGAGCTGGAATACACGATTCAGAACGAAGATATTCATATGAATATCGAGAAAACCTTGATTGACCTGATCGGTCCTGTCGGCGGCAAGCTGCACACGGGTCGCAGCCGTAACGATCAAGTGGCGACGGACATGCATCTCTACCTGCGCAAGCGCGTGGTTGAGTTCGTTGGCTTGCTGATCAAGCTGCAGGAGGCTTTGCTTGAGAAAGCGAAGGCTAATCTCGATACGATTATCCCGGGTTACACGCATCTGCAGCGTGCGCAGCCGATCTTGTTCGCGCACCATCTGATGGCCTACGTCAGCATGTTCCAGCGTGACCTCGAGCGCTTGCAGGACAGCTACAAGCGCGTAGACATGCTGCCGCTCGGCGCTGGCGCGCTCGCGGGCACGACCTTCCCGATCGACCGCCATTTCGTGGCGGAGCAGCTCGGGTTCGGACGCGTGTACGAGAACTCCCTGGACGCGGTCAGCGACCGCGATTTCATCCTGGAGTTCCTCTCTAACGCGTCCATGATCATGATGCACCTTTCTCGCTTCAGCGAGGAAATGGTGCTCTGGTCTTCGACCGAGTTCGCATTCATCGAACTCGACGATGCATTCTGCACCGGCAGCTCGATCATGCCGCAGAAGAAGAACCCGGACGTTGCGGAGCTTGTCCGTGGCAAAACAGGCCGCGTCTATGGCAACTTGTTCGGTCTGATGACCGTACTCAAGTCGCTGCCGCTGGCGTACAACAAGGACATGCAGGAAGACAAAGAAGGCATGTTTGATACGGTTCGTACCTTGCAAGGCGCGCTGCAATTGTTTGCACCGATGGTGTCGACGATGAAGGTGAACACGGAGCGCATGCGCCAAGCCGTGAACCAAGACTTCTCGAATGCAACGGATATCGCAGATTACCTAGTGAACAAGGGTCTTCCTTTCCGTCAAGCGCACGAAGTGATCGGCAAAACGGTGCTCTACTGCATCCAAAACAAAAAATATTTGCTAGATATGAGCATCGAGGAGTTCAAAACCTTCTCCGAGCTATTCGAGTCCGATATTTATGCGGTTCTTCAACCGGAGCAAGTTGTGAACGCGCGCAACGTGTACGGCGGAACGGCAAGCAATCAAGTGAGCGAGGCGATTGGTCGCGCAGAGCAAGTGCTGGCGGAATCGCAGGCATGGTTGCACGACTTTTTAGAGAAAAGCAAATAAGGTTATTTTCACATAGGCACGTCAAATAGCTCTTTCCGTCATCCATGATGGGAAGAGCTTTTTACTTTCTATTTTTCACATTACCGCCCTATACCTTAAATTGTTGAATAACATCCTGCAGCTGGGCTGACATGTCATTTAAGTTTTTAACGGAGGCTGAGATGCGTTCAACTCGAACGAGAGGTTTAGCGATATGTCTAGCAAAGAGGATGAGGACGATCAGACTGGTTAATTTACCTACTTTCTGTATTATTTTGTATATATTCTTTACAATTATTGTATTCCCTCTATTTCGACAAATTTTTACAATTCGTGTAAATGGAAACCATGTTAAATTTTATTCTAAATTTCGACATTACAAAGTCACATAGCATGATATATATGGTAAAATATGCATGAGAATTAGATCAGCAAGCAAGGATGGAATGAGGTGCATAGATGGATAAAATTTGGATGCAAGGCGCTCGTTTTCTGATTATCGATGATCAGGCCTACAATATCAGCCTGTTAGAGCGCATACTAAGCCGTGCAGGTTTTTCCAATTTACACTGTACAACGGATCCCAGACAGCTAGAAGTCCTATATGAAGAGATTAAACCTGATATTATATTATTGGATTTACATATGCCTGATGTGGATGGATTCGCAGCTTTGAAGCTGCTACGGGAACGGGTGGAGGAAGGTCATTTTCTGCCGATCTTAGTGCTGACTGCAGATGTGACGCAGGAGGCCAAGAAGGAAGCGCTGCACCTGGGCGCTCATGATTTCCTTACGAAGCCTTTAGATAAAACAGAAGTTGTCTTACGGATCAATAACTTGTTGAAAACACGATTTTATCATTTGCAGTTGCAAGACCAGAATCAGTTATTAGAGCTGCGCGTACAAGAACGGACCGTTAAACTAGAGCAAGCGAAGCTGGAAATCCTGCAATTACTAGGAAGAACTTCGGAATTCCGTGATGATCAGACGGGGCAGCATACGCAGCGTGTGGGTCAAATGGCGAAGGAGATTGCTTCCTCGCTAGGTTTATCGGATCACGAAGCATCGCTGATTGAACGGGCTACACCTTTGCATGATCTCGGGAAGTTAGGCATACCGGATGATATTTTATTGAAACCAGGAAGATTCAGTCCAGAAGAATTCGAGCAGATGAAGACGCATACGACGATTGGTGCCAGTATTCTCGAGGGGAGTCAATTCCCGGATTTGCAATTAGCCCATACGATTGCCTTAACGCATCATGAGAAATGGGACGGTACCGGGTATCCGAACGGATTAAGGGGAGAAGAGATTCCACTTGCAGGGCGCATTGTGGCACTTGCCGACTTTTATGATGCCTTGACGCACGAACGCCCCTATAAACGGGCTTGGTCCACCGAGGAAGCTTTGACGGAAATTCAGAAGCAGCGTGGCTATCATTTTGATCCCCAAGTGGTGGATGCCTTCATGCACATCGTACGTAAAGAGAGTTATTCTATATAGAAAATGGGAGCGTGTTACGATGAAAGGTATGGTTTTTACTTCTTTTCTGGAAATGGTTGAAAATAAATTCTCTTTAAGCATCGTCGATCAAATTATTGAAGGCTCGGATTTACCTTCGGGCGGCAGCTATACCTCTGTGGGCACTTATCATCATAATGAAATGATTCAACTTATCGTGCAGTTAAGCCAGCGGACAAGCATCCCCGTTACCGATTTGATTATCACCTTCGGCGAATATTTGTTTACCCAGCTTACTGAGCTGCACCCGCAATTTCTTGAAGAAAACAGTACGGTATTTAGTTTTTTGCAAAAGGTGGACAGCTATATTCACGTTGAAGTTCGTAAGCTCTATCCAGGCGCCGAGCTGCCTGCGTTTGAATATGACACGTCCGTAGAAGGGACTCTGATTATGATTTATCGCTCCTCGCGACCGTTTGCAGATTTGGCTGAAGGGCTAATTAACGGATGCATTCAGCATTATGGTGAGGCGATTAACGTGGTTCGCGAGAACTTGGAGGAAGGGACCGCGGCACGGTTTATTTTGTCGAAAGCGGAAGTGAACTAAATGCAGGACATATCCGAAATTGATGTTCTTCGAAGGCAGCTTGAACGGGAGAAGAAAGCGCGGAAGGCAGCCGAACAGATCGCCGAGGAGAAGACTCGCGAAATTTATTATGTGAATCAAGAGCTGATGCAGTTAAACGATCAACTGGAGGTACTGGTGAAGGAGCGTACGGCGGAACTTTCCAAAGCACGTGACGAGGCGATCGAAGCCAATCAGATCAAAAGTCAGTTCCTTGCCAATATGAGCCATGAGCTGCGTACACCGCTGAATGCGATCATTGGCTATAGTGAGATGCTCAAAGAAGATGCCGAAGATATGAATGAACCCGCATTTGCAGATGACTTGGGCAAAATTCATAACGCCGGCAAGCATCTGCTGACACTCATTAATGATATTCTAGATCTCTCCAAGATCGAATCAGGTAAGATGGATATGTATCTAGAAGTCTGTGATATCCCGACTTTGATTCGCAATGTGCTGACGACAGTCAATCCGCTTATAGAGGCTGGCGGAAACCGTTTGGAGGTTGTTTTCCCTGAAGGAGAAATACGAACGGATGTCACGAAGCTGATGCAGGTTCTCTTCAATTTGTTGAGCAATGCAGGCAAGTTTACGAAGGATGGCACCATCTGGCTGACGGCTGGTTACGAGATGGTCAATCGGCAAACGGGCATTAGCTTCAGTATTCAGGATACCGGGATCGGGATGACTGCGGAGCAGATGACGCATCTATTCCAAGCGTTTAAACAGGCTGATTCCTCGACAACCAGGAAATATGGAGGTACGGGGCTTGGACTTGCTATCTCTCAGAAGCTGTGCCAAATGATGGGCGGCCATATCACCGTTGATAGTGTGCACGGTCAAGGTACAACGTTTACCGCTTGGTTGCCTTTGCAGGAAAGTCAGGTGGGTGGAAGCCCTGATGAATTGATGGAGAGCAGTCCGCTCGACGTTCAAAACAATCGCACGGTGTTAGTCATTGACGATGATCCAGCTGTGCTGCAACAGATGCAGAGGTTTCTCGGTAAAGAAGGCTGTACGGTTGCTTTGGCCCAAAATGGTGAAGAAGGCATTCGACTCGCTAGAGAGCTGCGTCCTACCTTGATATCCCTAGACGTACTTATGCCGGGAATGGATGGTTGGGCCGTGCTGACGACGCTTAAGAACGACCCGGAATTATCCGGTATCCCCGTTATCATGATGTCGATGACCGATGACAAGAATACGGGCTATGCGCTTGGCGCGGCAGAGTTTCTGACCAAGCCGGTGTATATCGATAAATTAATCGCTGTGTTGGATAAGCATATCCCTGAGCGTCAAACCAACGCGGTACTTGTCATCGAGGATGACGTGACAACAAGCCACATGATGACGCAAATGCTGGAAAGGGAGGGCTTCAAAGTCTCGAAGGCGAAGGATGGTCGCGCGGCTTTGAACGTGATGTCTCAAGCGCTTCCGCAATTAATTTTGCTCGATTTAATGATGCCGGGCATGGATGGTTTCGAGTTTGTTACGGAGCTGCGCAAACGTGAGGGTTGGCAATGGATTCCAATTGTCGTTGTTACGGCGAAGGATATTAATTCCGAAGACCGGATGCGGCTGAACGGGTATGTGAAAAACATTGTCCAAAAAGGAAGTTTTAAGCGCGAAACGCTACTGCAGGAAATCCGCAGCCTTATGGCAAGTGCAATGAATGAGCATAGCAACGGGGATCAGGCCTGTATTCGACGTAAAGAGGAAGCGGACGACCATGTTTAAAATTTTATTGGTGGAAGATAACGAAATGAATCGTGACATGCTGTCCCGCCGTTTAATCCGCAAAGGCTTTGAAGTCATTATGGCGACAGACGGACAGCAAGGCGTCGATGCAGCACGGGCCGAAGCGCCAGCTCTTATTCTTATGGATATGAGTCTTCCTGTCATGGATGGCTGGCAAGCGACACGACTGCTCAAAGCATCGCCGGAGACGCAGGGAATTCCCATTATCGCGCTGACCGCCCATGCCATGGCATCGGATCGGGAGATGGCTTTCGAGGCTGGCTGCGATGACTTCGATACGAAGCCGGTTGATTGGAATCGGCTATTGGAGAAGATTCAGACCTTTTTGAAATAGGTCACAGCTTGAGAAGTCCATTTATCATAAAAAAGCTCTTCCCATCATCCATCGGATGCTTGAGAGGAGCTTTATTGCTTAGGTTTATTGTATGACTTATTAGGTTAGTTTCACTAATCTGTCCGCGTTCAGGATATCGTAGAATACGGATCTTGCGGTATTATAGTAAACGCCAACCCATAATCCTCCAATAAATAATGTGAATGGAACTAATAATACCCATCCTATAAAACTAAGTGCTAAACAAAAGTATTTCCACTTGCACCCTTTCATCATCTCCGAACTAACTCGAATGGCTTTCGACGAAGATATTTCTGGATCGTCTAACTTAATGTATATCGCTTGTGAATATCGCAAGGAAGCAATGATGCCTGGAATGATAAACAGCAGTGTCCAAGCCAATATTTTGAGTCCCATTAAAAAAGTTAATTTGAAAAATGGCCAGAATTTTTTAATTGCATATGCAAATGAGTCAGAGTACCCAATCTTCTGTTGTCTAGCTATGTGAAGGAAGTAAGTTGATACGGTTGTAGAAATGATAACGGAAAGAAGGATGGAAGCCAACGTGATTACAATAGATAATACATAATGCTCGTTCGTTTCAACTAGATTGCTAGCAATTGATAAGGGGATCGTGATCAGGATTGTAATCAGATATAACCCAACTGCTGCAAGCCAATTCCCTTTTAATGCTTTTCTTGCTTCTTCTCGAATTTCTCTACTATTTTTCATGTTGACCCTCTTCTCTCTTTGTATATACAGTTTTATTAACATTTGGATAAATATAGAGGAAAACTGTATATTTTTGTATATTCGTGGGCGTGTGACGTAATTCCTTCTTCTTCGACAAAATAATATAAATGTAAGCAATTTCCTTTGTTAACGAAAAGAGGCTGTCTCAAAAGGTCGAATGGACCTAAGAGAAGCCTCTGGAAACACGATGTGTATCTGAAACAGTTATCTACCCTTAACCTCTACATAACCTGTATCTGTCCGTACCGTAACTTTTTTACTGCCATTGCCGATAGAGCCTTTGGCTTCATTGCGGCTGGTTCGCTGTTGAACGCTCACACCTGGTACATCCAGCGTAGCGCTGCCTGTATCTGTGCGTAGATCAAAGCTCGCATCTGTAGGTGTGGAATCTAGCTGTATGCGTACTGAGCCTGTGTCTGATTCAGCGGTAACTGCATCACCAAGCTCACGAAGCTTCGCAGTAATGGAACCGGTATCGGTTTTGAGTTTCACATTGCCCTGCCCATCATTGAGATGAATACTGCCTGTGTCTGTTTGCAGATTCAATGTTTTTCCTTCATAACGGTCAACCGTAATAGTTCCCGTATCTGCACTAGCGGTTAGCTTCTCAGCTTTCACTTCCTTGAAGTTGATGCTGCCTGTATCTGTCCTGACAGTGATGGCTTTGTAAAGTTTGTCGGGCAAACTGACTTCTGTTCGCAAGCGAAGGCTTTGACCGCTAAATAAGCTTTTGAATTCGGTGATATCAAAGCCGAAATCAATGTGTTGCTTTCTATTCGTACAGACGTCGACTCGCCACGTATTTGAACCCTCTGTCACGGCTTCGATTGTGCAGTTCTGATCATTCTCGGATCGAGCAGCGCCGACTAAACGAACACTGATTTCATCTGAATTGCTAGGAACGAAAGTAATGCCTGAGATATCATTTTCAATAATTAATGTATCGATATTGGCTGCGGCTATTTTCTTCTCGACATCTATGTTTGAGACACCTGCATCGAAATCCAAGGATTGGAAAGATACGGCTGCTCCAATCAAGCCTATTGCCAAGCAGATAAAGCCGGTCACTAAGAAAAATTTCACTTTACGTTGCATGGCTTAAACCCCCTTAATCAATTTGGCGTTGAATTGGATGTACTTCCAGCTAAGCTTGAAAAACTGCTTAAGCAGCCAAGTGCTAAGCGTCGTGATGATGATGCCTAGGCCAAAGCAGGCAAGTAGTGAAAAGGAAATGAACTGGAAGTCACTCCCCGATGTTCCCGCTAAGCTGGTAAGCACGCCAATAACAGGGGCGATCAGAAGAGCGAATCCGGCAGCGAAAAACCCAATCAAAGCTGAACAAATCCCGACCCACGGACCTACAACGAATACGAGATTAAAGAAACCAAGCATAATCGAAATAATGATCGCCTTAATCCCACTTTCAGGCTTTGCTGTCGGATAGGGAGGTGGGTAAGGTGTATTATAAACAGGTGGGTAATTCAGCTGAGGCGGCTGTGTGTAGGCAGGCGGCACCCAAGCATCAGGGGCTTGTACGGGAATTTTCGGTCCGACAGCTGGATCGGACTGCTTTACATACGGGATAGCGGTCTCTCCAAGCTCCTCATTCGAATAAGGAAGTTCCTCAGCTTGTATCGCTTCAACATCAAACTCATCTATGGGACGTTTGGTAACTTCCTCTTTAACGGGTGGTGTCTCCTTCTGCGCATCCCAGTTCGGTACCCGCGGATAACCGAGAGACTGTGACACCTCATCTTCATGCTTGCCGTTTTCAACGGCTTTTTGAAATAATTCTTCATATACTTTCAATATATTTTGGCGCTCCTTCTCAGGAAGTCCGCGCAGGCGATAGTTTAATTCTTTGAAATAATCCACTTTGCTCATCGTTATGCCTCCTTCAATACTTTTTCCATAGTCTTATCATAAAAGAAAAAAGTCATAATGACGTAGTAACTACAGTCACATGACCTTCATGATTTCATCACATTTATTGGTTATCATTGTACAGCGAGCGTACTTACGCCATCTTCCACCATAGGTTGCTTTGGAGCCGGGTCCTCCGTTTGGAGACCTTTACGGTTGGCCGCGATGACGGTAGGCACAGGTGAATACTGATCCTTCGAGATTAATTCTTTGCTCACGATTGTGCCGTTTTCTCGTTTGGTTCGATAGGTCTCAACCTTGTAACCGACCTTTCCCGCGCTGATGGGGCGTTCTAACCCTGGACTCAAGCTTGGGTTGTTCACATATTTGACTGGAGGCGGAATCGTTTCTACGATCTTGGATGCAATATCATAGGTGATCGTTGGTGTTTGATGCCCGAAAAGTTTCACGGTCACCGCTGAATCCGTCGTTATGGTACGAATCCAGATATAGCTATTGGTATTGTTACGAAATTTGAAATTAATATAGCCGTTTGCGAATGTGGCATCTTGTCCGAGAGGGACGTAACTGACCGGGAGAGAGTGATTACGTCGTTCTACGATTTCAAGACCGCTGCGTAAAACGGCATTATAGAGCGTTGTGGATACTTGGCATATGCCTCCGCCGATTCCTGGGACGAGACTCCCATTGAGAATAACAGGGGCTTCTTTGTAACCGAATTTGGCTTCCGTCTGTGCAATAATTTTACTGTAATCAAAGGTGTCGCCCGGTGCCATCAAGTAATCCTGAATGGATGTAGCGGTTGCTCGTATATTGTGAACCCGCCCTTCGCCTGATTGGGGGAACGAGGTCGTGAATTCGGAAATTTTGCCATCGATACCTTGCTGCTTCAAGGATGCCATTGTGATAGCGGGGCTCAGCTCATAAATGGGTAACGAGAGCCCGAGTGGTGCGGTGTGCGTTAGTGTACCCAAGCTAGGGGCGATATTTTGTAGCTGCTCCTGTAAGTGCGCAGTATCGATGCGCAGCACATTTCGCTCCGGTTCGTAATCAACCTGATCTTGCGATTTGAGGATGCGTTTGGCAGCAATAGGCTGTTTCGTGTATAGCTCTTTCCAATTGTCCTTTACAGTGGCCGTAAGTTGAGTGGGATCCAGCGAGACATTCAAAGGGATATTCGCATTTCGCAAGGTCCAGCGGGCTTTCGCACGTTCGAAGGGAGATCCGCTAGTTAATTGTTGGAAGGATTGTGTGAGGAGGCTCTTGTCATAACGAATGCCTAGTTGTCCAAGTGACAATTCTTTGGCAGGAACTTCTGGATTGGATGTATGCAAAAGGACCGGGAATGCGGCTAGTCGCTTCAAGCGCTGCTCGGATTCAGACTGAAATGTCGCATAGGACATTCCGCCCACACGCCAGCCAGCAATCGTGACATTCTTAGGGAACGTAGATTGAGATCCATATATGTAGAGTGCGGTGCCGCACGTGACGAATAAACCAAGAGCGACCGAGAAATAGAGGATGGGGTTTCTGAATGAGCGTGTCATGAAGAGCCACTCCTTTACATACGAATGTGTTACGGCCTGTCTCTATATATGTATCAATCTCGATGCCAATTTAGTACATAATCCTGATTCGGCTAAAAAATGTACAATGCATGGTATAATGACGGTATTCCCCATGAATTTCAAAGAGGTTTTAGAAGGATTTTCACCTTTTGTGTCGAATGGATATAGGCTATCTATATAATTAGGATGTGATATTGTGATCGAAATGCAGGACGTATGGAAAACATACGCCAACGGGACTCATGCATTAAGAGGTATTAATGTAAAAGTGGACCGCAATGAGTTTGTCTATGTGGTTGGACCTTCAGGCGCAGGTAAATCTACTTTCATGAAGTTGATGTATAGAGAAGAAAGACCAACGAAAGGTCAAATTTTCGTAAATGGTTTTAATTTAGAAAAACTAAAACAACGTAAAATTCCTTATGTACGTCGAAATATCGGCGT
Organism: Paenibacillus sp. 2RAB27; assembly: GCF_052115445.1. Classification (NCBI taxonomy): domain Bacteria; kingdom Bacillati; phylum Bacillota; class Bacilli; order Caryophanales; family Paenibacillaceae; genus Paenibacillus; species Paenibacillus sp. 2RAB27. The sequence goes on along the minus strand of NZ_JBFRGR010000022.1, from coordinate 40,337 downwards.
GATTTTCCAAGATTATCGCTTACTTCCGAAATTATCGATTTTTGAAAATATAGCTTTCGCCATGGAAGTTATTGAGGCTCCTAAGAAGCAAATCAAGAAACGCACCATGGAAGTTCTTGAGCTCGTTAAGCTAAAGGACAAAGCAAACTCCCTCCCATCGCAGTTATCTGGGGGCGAACAGCAGCGTGTTGCTATTGCCCGGGCAATAATAAACAGCCCTTCCGTCATTATCGCCGATGAACCGACAGGAAATTTGGACCCCGAAACGTCATGGGGCATTATGAAGTTGATGGAGGAAATTAATTTCCGCGGTACCACCATTGTCATGGCTACGCATAACAAAGAAATCGTGAATACGATGCGTAAGCGCGTGATTGCAATCGAGAATGGCCTTATTGCTCGCGATCAAATCCGGGGGGAATATGGCTATGAAGATTAGTACAGCTTCTCGACACCTGCGAGAAGGTACGAAAAATGTCGTAAGAAATGGTTGGATGACGTTCGCGTCGATTAGCTCCATCGCAATTTCCCTATTTATTCTTGGTATTTTCGTACTTATCACCTTAAATGTGAACGATGTAGCTACGCAAATTGAGCAACAGGTCGAGATCAACGTGTACCTGGAGGTAAACACCGCTCAGGATCAAATCACAGCGCTCGAAACGCAAATCAAGGCGATCCCTGAAGTGAAAACGATTAAATTCGTTTCGAAGGAAGAGGGACTTGTCTACTTACGCGAAAAGCTTGGCGATAGCGGGAAGGCACTCTTAGATGGCTTCGAGGGGGACAACAATCCGCTGAACGACGCGTTTACGATCGAAGTGGATGATCCTCGGAATGTCGCGGTTGTAGCTGACCAGATCTCAGCGCTTAACGTTGGCAAAGATCCTAAGCCTATTTACAAGGTGAACTACGGTAAAGGAACCGTGGAAGCTTTGTTTAAAGTGACAAAGATTGCACGTTGGATTGGTATTGGTATCGTTGTTTTGCTTTCCTTTACAGCGGTATTCCTGATTGCAAATACGATCAAAGTTACGATTTTGGCAAGAAAACGAGAGATTTCGATTATGAAGCTCGTGGGTGCGACGAATTCTTTTATTCGTTGGCCGTTTTTCATTGAAGGTGCGTTACTCGGACTTATTGGTTCGGCTGTCCCCACTGCCATTATTCTTGCTGGTTACTGGAAATTGCTGAATTTGAGCTCCTTGAATTTGAATTTATTGATGATTAAATTAACACCATTTGAAGATATTGCACCAACGCTGACTGTTTTGTTGATCGGCTTAGGAATCGTAATTGGGGTATGGGGTTCCCTCATTTCCGTTCGCAAGTTCCTACGCGTTTAAGGAAACTTTAAATGAAAACTGGGGCAGAGTGTTCCTCTTGTCTCCTTTTTCATCTATTCCTCGTTTTTTCATTTTCAAAGTTTCATAGATTTCTAGAAGTATAGATTCCTAGACTCAGAACGTAAGAGATTCAAACCATACATGGGGCATTAATCGCTTGAAAATGGGGAGGCTACGTGCTTGAAGAAGAAGATTCTACCTGTCGTATTAACATTAGGTATGGCGATATCGCTGACTATACCTCATGCAGCTAGCTATGCCGCTTCGGCAACGGACAAGATCGACCAGCAGTTGACGCAGCTAAAAAAGCAGAAGGCGGAAGCGCAGCAGAAGGCCAATAGCGCCCAAAGTCAAATTACGAAAGTTCAATCCGAGAAGGATCAGACAACGAAGGATATGAATGCCCTTGTCAGCCAGGTGAATGAGGCAAGCAAAAAGCTGACGCAGCTCAATGAACAAATTGATCAAGTGTCGAACGCCCTGGAAGCGAGCGCTAAGCAATTGGACGAAGCTGAGGCTCGTGTAGAGAGCCGTGATAATATGTTGAAATCCCGCGTTCGCCTGATGTATATGAACGGTTTCGTTTCCTATATGGATGTAGTGTTGAGCGCAACGAGCTTCTCTGATTTTCTGAATCGGGTCGAAGCCTTGAAATCTATCGTTAATCAAGATAAAGAAATACTAGAGTCGAATATGAAAGACAAAGAAACGGTTATGCTGAAGAAGGCAGATACCGAGAAGCAGCTTGAGAACGTGAAGGGGCTTTATGCGGAAGCAGATGCCTTGCGTGACGATCTGCAAGCGAAGGAAAAAGCGAAAGAAGTGAAGATCGCTTCCCTTTCCAAGCAGGAGAGAGAGCTCGAGGATATTTCGGAAGAAAGCGACCGAATGATCACGCAGCTGGCGAAGCAAGAAGCGGATTTGCAAGCGAAGAAGCGGGCAGCAGAGAATGCGAAATCACCGTTTACTTATTCGGGCGGTAAGCTTGGATATCCTTTGGCTGTACAAGCGCCAATGACCTCTGATTTCATAGCGCGTATTAATCCCGTTACAGGGCGAGCAGAGAATCATAAAGGGATTGACTTGGGTACAGCAAAAGGCACACCAATTCTTGCTGCGGAGAATGGCTCTGTTATTTATGCTTCGTGGATGAACGGTTACGGAAATTGTGTCATCGTGGATCACGGGAATGGTCTGTGGACGTTATATGGCCATATTATGAACGATGGGATTTATGTGAAAGTAGGCGATGTCGTGAAGCGCGGCCAGAAAATTGCTGGCGTGGGCTCCACAGGACAGTCGACGGGTAATCACTTGCATTTTGAAGTTAGGAAAAATGAAGTGCCTACCGATCCTAAACCGTACCTTCGATAGGACAAACTGGTAACCACATAAGAAAGCATAAGTTTTCGGTTCCCGAAAACAGGCATTCTTATTGGCGATAAAACCTTCCGCTTAACGCGGTCGCTCATCCTTGAATGACTTCGATGGAGGTTTTTTCATAAATATGGAGGGGCTTGTCATATACTATAACAGGCCAACTCAAATTCGGTTTTAGGAAAAAGGCGGTGAATCGGTTTTGCAATTCAAAGGTCGCACGGTCATTGTATTTGTTCTATTAGCTATGTTTGCAAGCAGTATTGTCACATTAACGATTGTAGATCCCTCCTTTACTTGGGGACAGAAGGAGCAATCAACAGGAGGTTCAGCTACCTCTGTATCTGCTTCGTCTGGTCTTTCGAATAAGGATTTAAGCAAGATCGCAACAACGTTTCAGCTAATTGAAAGCAAATATTTGAAACAGCCTGATCATGATCAATTAGTTAACGGAGCTATTAATGGGATGTTGGAATCATTAGAGGATCCTTTTTCCGTTTATATGGATCAGAAGGAAGCCAAACAATTTGATGAGAGCATTACGTCCTCTTTCCAAGGCATCGGGGCTGAGGTATCGCTAGAGGATGGTAAATTCGTCATTGTTTCACCGATTAAAGGTTCACCTGCCGAGAAAGCGGGCATTCAATCCAAAGATGTTGTCCTTTCTGTGAATGGCGACAAATTGGACGGGCTTACCTTGAATCAAGCCGTCATGAAAATCCGCGGACCGAAGGGCACGCAAGCTAAGCTGGATTTACTCCGTCAAGGAACAGGAGATCCGGTTCAAGTCATCGTGGTTCGAGACAATATTGACGTTGAAACGGTCTACGGTGAAATGATGCAGGATCAGATTGGCAAGATTGAGATTCGTCAGTTCTCCTCGAACACAGCCGTTCGTTTTGCTGAAGAGTTGAAAAACTTAGAGGCTAAAGGGATGAAGGGACTTGTCATCGATGTTCGTAATGATCCAGGCGGCCTACTGAATGTCGTTGTCGATATCGTGAATCCATTCGTGAAGAGTGGGGCTTCCATTCTCCAAGTGGAGAATCGGGACGGCAAACGTGAGCCAACACCTTCTACAGGTAAAGGTAAGAATTATCCAGTTACCGTGTTGATTAATAAAGGAAGCGCCAGCGCATCGGAGATCCTTGCAGGCGCATTCCAAGAAGCAGTAGGCAGTAAGATTGTTGGTGAAACGTCCTACGGTAAAGGAACGGTTCAAGTGACGTTCGAGAAGGAAATGGGCGATGGCAGCAACATTAAGATGACAGTCTACAAATGGCTAACACCAAATGGCAACTGGATTCACAAAAAAGGCATTACGCCGGATATCCCGATCGAGCAACCAGCTTATTTCAAAGCAGCACCGCTTTCGAAGAAAGAGGTGTTGAAACTAGACAACAACAGCGATGATGTGAAGAATTTGCAGTTGATGCTTGCTGGTATTGGTTTCAATCCTGAGCGAACAGATGGCTATTTCAACGACAAAACGGCTCTCGCGGTTAAAGCGTTCCAACGGACCAATGATTTGCCGGTGACCGGCGAAGTTGATACGGATACAGCGGCCAAAATCGAAAAAGCGATTTTAGCGCAAATTCGTGATCCGAAGAATGACTCGCAATTGAAAGCAGCTGTCTTTCAAATTCAGAAGCAGCTTGGGAAATAATAACCGTTAGTTAATGGAAATTGTGCGGGGCGGGCAGGAAATAAGCTTTCACAGTCGAAATAGAGTAGGAAGGTTGCTTAGGCAGCCTTCCTATTTCTTTTTCAAGGAGCCTAGATTCGTATGGATGTGTGGTTTCAACTATTGGACAGAATGCTGCTGGCTGTGGGGCAGTTGTTTACGAATCCTTTCTACTATATAGGTATTGTTTTTATCGTGTTACATTACAGGAAGCAAATCCAATTAGAACGCAAGCTGTTTCACACGCGGCTTCATTCCTTGTTGAATGAAACGTGGCGCGTGGTGCTATGGGGCTGGTTAGGCGGGCTAGGAGCCTCCGTTCTGCTCCTTTTCGTCGGAGTAAACATCCAACTGAATGTGGTGATCGTGCTCTGGATCATCACCGTCGTACTGATGATATTCCGCATTCGATTCCTATGCTTAGCTTATGCAGTAGGGGTTCTAGGAATTGCCCAAGTGTTCTTCTCTTGGTTTCCTAATGCAGAGAGTGTACGTGAGTCTTACACGTTTCTCGAGACCATTGCAAGCGCAGATATCCCATCGCTGCTGGTCATAGTAGGCGTACTTCATCTCTTGGAGGGAGTGCTCGTTGGTTTCCAAGGTGCACGAATGGCGACTCCTTTGTTCCTGGAAGGGAAGCGCGGGCAAATGATTGGCGCACAGCAGCTGCAGGGCTTTTGGCCAGTCCCGCTGTTTCTCCTAGTGCCGATGGCTGGAGGTAGTGAACTGGGCTTGCCGTGGCCAACGTTGTTCGGCCCTAACATAGGCGCAGGCTGGACGATGCTCGCATTCCCGGCCATGATTGGCTTCACGGAGTTGACGATTTCGAAGCTGCCGAAGAGACAGGCACGCTTCAGCGCTAAGCTGCTCTATGTGTACGGGCTCGTTCTGCTAGGCACAGCCATTGCTGCCCACTACTGGACGCCATTGGTGCTGCTTGTCGCGATCCTTAGCATAGCCCTGCATGAAGGGCTGCTTCTCTACAACCAGTGGGTAGAAGCGAAGCAGACGCCCTTCTACATCCACTCAGAGCGCGGGCTTATGGTGCTATCCGTTGTTCCGAACAGTCCGGCTCAGGACTTAGGAATTAGCGTCGGGGAGATCATCCACAAAGTCAATGGATACAAAATTAAGACAAAGACGGATCTGCATGCGGCCATGAGCCTCAACTCCGCTTTCTGCCGACTGGAAGTCCTGAATGACCAAGGGGAGGTTCGCTTCCTGAAGCGGGGGATTTTTGCCGGTGATCATCATCAACTGGGCATACTACTGGCACCGGATCAAGATGTGCTGTACTTCTTGGAGCAGCGTCCGATGCACTTGTTTAGTTATCTGCGAAGCAAATTAACGGGTTTATTGCCRAATGACACGACGAAGTCATTGTAGAAGAGTTGTCCTCCGCGTAGTGAAATCTACGGGTGAGGATGGCTCTTTTTTGTATTCATATTCGTCCTACTACGCTTACGCATCAGCGGTTGTTAGGTGAATAGCTGGATTTTATCCAGTTAAATCGGCTTGTTTTGGCGCAGTTCGGACTATAGATGGATTTACTACAGTTAAATTTCCCCTTTTAGCTCAGATGGAGCGGATTGGGGAGAATTAACTACGTGTTTTCCAGTTATTTTGAATTTGGAGGGACAAATGGCCGAAATAACTGGAGTTTTTACAGTTACTATCAGCGGCACAGCTACAGTGACGTGAACATGCCAATGCGGGAAACAAAGCACGAACAAAACAATGCATGAAAAACAAACAACCCCAACCCACCACAACAACAAAGCCCTACCTCCACAAACGTGGAAATAGGGCTTCTATGCGTCCGGACGAATTATTTAACTGGTGTCGTTGGTGCAATATCGTTTCGCAAGACAATGATCTCCACGCGGCGATTTTTGCTGCGATTTGCATCGCTGGAATTGGCCACCTGGGGCATCGTATCCGCATAGGCGGTGGCGATGAATTTGTGATCATCCAAATTAGCCGTATCGCTGAAATAGCGCAGAACAGAAAGGGAACGGGCAAACGATAGTCCCCAGTTATCCTTATAGGGAGAGCCTGGTGCAAGGGGCAAATCGTCCGTATGTCCTTCGATGCTAACTTTACTCTTCAAAGTTGGAAAGAGCGAAGCCAGTTTTTGCAGAATCGGGAAGGATGGCGCCTTCAGATCAGCTTTTCCCAAATCGAATAAGAATAAGTCATTGAGCGTGATCGCCACACCGCGTTCCGTATCACTTGCGGACACTTGCGCCTCTAAATTTTGATCCTTAATATAGGCTTGTACTTGTTTCAGAAGATCTTGAAGCTCTTTCTCGCGCTTTTCTTTCTCGCTGTCTTCCGTCTTTGTCTTGTCATGCTCTTCTTTCTGATCATCCTGATTCTGATGTGTTAAATCCTTATCTTTGCTGTCTGCGTCCCCTTGCTTAGGGGTCATCGAGCCGCTGATACCATGGTTTTTATCTAAGATAGAGTCAGCTTTTTGGAATTGTAGGTTTAAGGCTTGCGCCAAAACGGCATACTTTTGAACATCCACTTTACTCATCGCATACATAATAATGAAAAATACGAGCAACAGCGTAATTAAGTCGGCGTAAGTAATGAGCCATCTTTCATGATTAACATGCTCTTCTTGCTTCTTACTGCGCCTCGCCATTAACGTCATCCTCCTCTACGGCTTTTTTCGATTTATCATGGAGGAAGGAGTTCAGTTTTTTCTTAATCAATTGCGGGTTTTCCCCAGCTTGCAGGGCAAGGATGCCTTCTAACATGAGTTCCATTTCATTAACCATTTCTTTACCGCGGACTTTGATTTTGTTAGCGATGGGCAAATAAACTAAGTTGGCGCTCATAACACCATAGAGAGTAGCTGTGAATGCGACGGCAATCGCTGGGCCAAGGGAAGAGGGATCTTCTAGATTACCGAGAACGTGGATAAGTCCCATAACCGTACCGATAATCCCCATCGTTGGTGCATATCCGCCTCCAGCTTCGAATACCTTCGACATATTATTAACCTGATGTTCGATGGCGTCCATTTCCAGCTCAAGAATTTGTCTGGTAAGTTCGGGATCGGTTCCGTCTACGACCATGAGCAATCCGTCCTTCAGGAACGGGTTTTCGTGCTCCTGGGCGCGCTGTTCTAAGGCAAGTACGCCTTCGCGACGAGCGACAGAGGCCATATCGACAATTTCGTTAATGGTTGCTGCAGGATCTCGTTTGACTTGCATAAAGGCAATGCCGAGTGCTTTAGGAATTTTGGCTAAAATAGAGCCAGGGAAACTAACGGCGACAGCACCGAAGGTTCCGCCGAAAACGATGAGCATCGCACTTGGGATGATCAATGAATTGATATGACCGCCATCCCACATGTACCCGCCGATTAAACCTGCAAGTCCTAATAGTAATCCTAATACTGTTGTCAAATCCATGACTGTACCACTCCTAATTATCATAAAAAGAATAGGGTCCAAAACTCAGGAAAACCGCCTTACATAAGGCTAAAATAGATAAAGCTGTTTGCATCCATGATTCAAAAATAGTATAATGAAAAAACGAGAACAAACATTCTTATGTTGGATAGATATAGCAATCCTTCATATATGTACGAAAAAGTTCCATAGACTTCTATATCGGAATGTCGAATGGGAAAGTTTATAGGATAAAAGTTCGATTTATTTCGACAATGAGGGTGATAATGGATGAGTGAACTTGTCATGAGCTCTAAGAAATTTGAGCTTGTATCCGATTTTCTGCCGCAAGGGGACCAGCCTCAAGCGATTGAGGAGATCGTCCAGAGCATACAAGCCGGCAACAAGCATCAGACGCTGCTCGGTGCAACGGGAACAGGTAAAACGTTCACAGCTGCACAAGTAATAGCGAAACTAAACCGACCAACCTTGATTATTGCCCACAATAAAACCTTAGCCGCACAACTGTGCAGTGAATTCAAAGAGTTTTTTCCTCATAATGCTGTTTCCTACTTCGTTAGTTACTATGACTACTACCAGCCCGAAGCCTACATTGCCTCCTCCGACACTTACATCGAGAAAGATTCCAGCATCAATGAAGAAATCGATAAACTTCGTCACTCGGCGACAAGTTCCTTGTTCGAACGCCGTGACGTCATTGTTGTTGCCAGCGTGTCGTGTATTTACGGCTTGGGGTCACCAATAGAGTACGGTAATTTACTGTTATCGTTACGAGTAGGGATGGAGAAATCGCGGACTGAAATCCTGCATCGTCTAGTGGATATCCAGTATCAACGTAATGATATGAACTTTGTTCGCGGCACGTTCCGTGTGCGTGGAGATGTTGTGGAGATTTTCCCAGCTTCGCACAGTGAGCATGCAGTTCGTGTTGAGCTGTTTGGCGATGAGATTGAGCGGATTACGGAGATCAATGTTCTTACTGGTGAAATCATTGGTCAACGCGATCATATCGCGATTTTCCCGGCATCTCACTTTGTGACAGGCGAGGATACGATGAAGCGCGCGCTCGTGAACATTGGTCAAGAGCTCGAGGATCGTTTAGCTGAGTTGAGGGAGCAAGGCAAGCTGCTGGAAGCACAGCGATTGGAGCAGCGTACGCGCTATGACATGGAAATGATGGAAGAGATGGGCTTCTGCTCAGGCATCGAGAATTACTCGGGGCCACTAACATTCCGTGAGCGAGGGGCAACCCCGTATACGTTAATGGATTATTTCCCAGACGACATGCTATTCATGGTAGATGAATCCCACGTAACGTTGCCGCAAATTCGCGCGATGTTTAATGGGGATAAAGCACGGAAAGATGTATTAGTTGATCACGGCTTCAGGCTGCCTTCCGCATTGGATAACCGTCCGCTGCGTTTCGAGGAATTCGAAGAGAAAGTCAGTCAGATTTTATATATATCAGCAACGCCAGGCCCTTATGAGCTAGAACATTGCCCTACGATGATTCAACAAATTATTCGTCCAACAGGATTGTTGGATCCGATTATTGAGGTTCGACCAACCAAAGGTCAAATTGATGATCTGATCGCCGAGATCCAAGACCGAGTTCGTAAAGACGAGCGCGTACTTGTGACCACCTTAACGAAGAAGATGTCGGAGGATTTAACGGATTATTTTAAAGAAATTGGTATTAAAGTGCGTTATTTGCACTCGGATATTAAGACGTTTGAACGTATGCAGATTTTGCGGGACTTGCGCTTGGGGACTTTCCATGTGCTAATCGGGATCAACCTCCTCAGAGAGGGTCTCGATTTGCCAGAGGTTTCACTGGTCGCTATTCTAGATGCAGATAAGGAAGGTTTCCTGCGTTCGGAGCGTTCGTTGATTCAAACGATCGGTCGTGCAGCTCGGAACTCAGATGGTCGAGTCATCATGTACGGGGATAAGATCACCGATTCCATGGAGAAAGCGATCTCGGAGACGAATCGACGCCGCGCCCTACAGGAAGCAAACAATGAGCGATTGGGCATCACACCACAGACGATTGCCAAGAAAATCCGCGATGTGATCGAAGCAACCAAGGTTGCCGAACAGAAATCCGACTATCTGGCTGATGTGAAGGGTGCTAAGATGTCGAAGAAAGATCGAGCATCCCTCATTGAGCGCCTAGAAGTGGAAATGAAAGAGGCGGCGAAGAACCTACAGTTCGAACGTGCAGCACAGCTGCGTGACGCGATTATGGAAATGAAAGCTGACGCCTAAGTAGGGTTTCAGTTTCACATAGGAGAGGAAGGGTATCTGTGTCTAGAGATCAGATCGTTATTAAAGGAGCTAGAGCTCACAATCTTAAAAATATTGATGTCACCATTCCACGTGACAAGTTCGTCGTACTCACGGGCTTAAGTGGATCGGGGAAATCATCGCTGGCCTTTGATACGATTTATGCAGAAGGGCAGCGGCGTTATGTAGAGTCATTGTCTGCCTATGCGCGTCAATTTCTTGGGAATATGGATAAACCAGATGTCGATTCAATTGAAGGGTTGTCACCAGCTATATCCATTGACCAAAAGACGACAAGCCGTAATCCACGTTCCACGGTTGGAACCGTAACGGAGATTTACGACTATTTAAGGCTGTTGTTTGCTCGTATTGGGCGGCCGCACTGTCCTACCCATGGTATCGAGATTACTTCGCAAACCGTGGAACAAATGGTTGACCGGATTATGGAGTACCCAGAGCGCACGAAGATTCAAATTCTAGCACCCCTTATTTCTGGACGTAAAGGCGAGCATACGAAGCTATTCGTGGATGTTCAGAAGCAAGGATTTGTACGGGTTCGCGTAAACGGGGAAACGGTAGACCTTTCTGAGAAAATTGAGCTCGACAAAAATAAAAAACACACCATTGATGTGGTCGTTGACCGTATCGTGGTCAAAGATGATGTACAGACACGTCTAGCAGATTCCTTGGAAACTGCGCTTAAGTTGGCGAATGGTCGTGTCATTGTCGATGTTATGGAGAAAGAAGAGCTGTTATTCAGCCAGAACTTGGCCTGTCCAGAGTGTGGATTCAGTGTCGAGGAGCTTGCGCCGAGAATGTTTTCTTTTAATAGTCCTTTCGGTGCTTGTCCAGATTGTGATGGCTTAGGCAGTCAGATGATCGTCGATCCGGATCTGCTTGTTCCTGATATGAAGTTGACGATTGAAGAGGGGGCATTTGAAGCTTGGGCGGGCAGTACCTCTAACTACTATCCGCAGTTTCTTGCCGCTGTGTGTGAGCATTACAAGATCCCACGCAATGTTCCTGTTTCTGAGATAAGCAGCGATCAAATGAAAGTGATCTTGTATGGGACGGGTGGCGAGAAAATCCGTTTCCGATATGAGAATGATATGGGTGCATCCAAAGAAGCGCTGGTTCCATTCGAAGGCATCATTCGCAACTTGGAACGCAGGTTCAAAGATACCTTCTCTGAAGGCATCCGCGAGCATATTCAGACCTACATGAGTACGAAGCCTTGTCCGAAATGTAAAGGGCACCGTTTGAAGCCTGAAACACTTGCCGTAACGATTAACGGTAAGAATATCTCGCACGCAACTTCCCTTTCTATTGGAGAAGCGGAAGAATGGTTTAAGGGTCTGCAACTGAATGAGCGCGAGCTGACGATTTCGAATTTGATCTTGAAAGAAATTAGAGCTCGTCTAGGCTTCCTGGTGAACGTGGGTCTTGATTATTTGACGATGCATCGCGCCGCAGGCACATTATCAGGTGGAGAGGCGCAACGGATTCGCTTGGCTACGCAAATCGGTTCGAGCCTCATGGGCGTCTTGTACATCCTGGATGAGCCTAGTATCGGTTTGCATCAACGGGATAACACGCGATTGATTCAAACGCTTGAGCATATGCGCGATCTGGGCAACACATTGATCGTTGTCGAGCATGATGAAGACACGATGATGGCGGCCGATTATATCATTGATATTGGTCCAGGGGCTGGTATTCATGGTGGACAGGTTATTGCCCAAGGTACACCAACCGAGCTGATGCAGGATGAGAACTCCTTAACAGGTCAGTATTTGAGCGGCAAGCGGTTCATTCCGATTCCTGCGGTTCGACGTAAGCCGAATGGCAAATGGATCGAAGTGAAAGGCGCCAAAGAAAATAACTTGCGAAACGTGTCGGCTAAGGTTCCTTTAGGGGTATTTACTTGCGTGACTGGTGTATCCGGGTCAGGCAAGAGTACGTTAATCAACGAAATTTTGTTTAAGACATTATCCCGTGATTTGAATGGGGCGAAAGTCCGACCTGGTGAACATAAAGAAATTGTCGGATTAGAGCATATTGATAAAGTTATCGATATTGATCAGTCGCCAATTGGGCGCACACCGCGCTCCAACCCTGCAACGTACACAGGTGTATTCGATGATATCCGTGATGTTTATGCGAATACGAGCGAAGCGAAGGTGCGTGGATATAAGAAGGGACGCTTTAGCTTTAACGTGAAGGGCGGCCGTTGTGAAGCTTGTCGTGGGGATGGCATCATCAAGATCGAGATGCATTTCTTGCCGGACGTTTACGTGCCTTGCGAAATTTGTAAAGGCAAACGCTACAATCGCGAGACGATGGAAGTGAAGTACAAAGGCAAGAGCATTTCTGAAGTGTTAGAGATGACGATTGAGGACGGTTGCGAGTTCTTTAAGAACTTGCCGCGTATTCATCGTAAGCTGAATACCCTTCTTGATGTCGGCCTGGGCTATATGACCCTCGGCCAGCCAGCAACCACGCTGTCAGGCGGCGAAGCCCAGCGTGTGAAGCTCGCGGCGGAGCTGTATCGCCGCAGCACTGGCAAGACGATCTATATTCTGGATGAGCCCACGACGGGGCTTCACATCCATGATATCGATCGTCTCCTGAAGGTCCTTCACCGCCTCGTGGAGAGCGGTGAAACGGTACTGGTCATCGAGCATAACCTCGATGTCATCAAGACGGCGGACCACCTCATCGATCTAGGACCCGAAGGTGGTAACCGCGGGGGCTTGATCGTGGCGGCGGGTACGCCAGAGGATGTCGTGAAGGTGGCCGGGTCGTATACCGGCCAATATTTGAAGCCGATCCTTGAACGGGATCGCGTGCGTTCAGAAGACTATGCGAAGCGGATGGAGGTCCTAGAAGGATCCGTTAGCTAGAAGGCGAACATTTAAGCTTGGAATTGGGTGTTTCATTTGCCAATTCCGAGCTTTTTATTTGCGCAAGTGACGAAAATACCTAAAAGTTTGCGAAGACTTAATTGAATGATACAGGCTTCGACAATTTAACCCTCTATCAATAGTCATAGAAGTAGGCCTATAATAATAGTAAGTAACAGTGAACATCTCCCTCTCCCTTAACCATTGACTTGATGATTGAGAGATATAGCAGTTCTAATCTATTCCATGTAATGGAGGCAAATGATGAAACCGACGTTAGAGCTACAGGAAATTGTATCTGCATTAGGGATTGATCCATTCCGATTTCTAGCATGGCAAGAGAAAGAGCTATCTTACGCCGAATTGACCGAAATTCCGGAAGATGAAGATCACCGAGATGCGCTAGCCGTGTAAGCATAGTCTAAAGTTCCAATGAACAAGACCCGTACGGTTTCTACGTATGGGCTTTTGTTGTTCTTACGGAGAGTAATAAATAGTTGCACAGATGGACATTTTATACGTACAAGGGATAATAAAGAAATCTGCCTGCATGGGCTAGCCAAATAGGCCTAATCCCAAACAAAAGGTGACAAACTTGTTACACATCGATGCAACTACTTGCATCTCGTGTCCAATCGAGCTAACATAGTATTAAAATAGCAGGACGTGTGCCTTGCACCGAGTTACTATAAGGAGGTTTCACCATGTTATTAGCAGAAGCAGCTGAAGCATCAACTAGTACGTATACAAGCTTTGATATCTATGTTTTGATCTTCACAGTGGTGATTGCAATTGCCGTTATCCGTCAATTGATCAACCCAAGAAGAAATCTGTTCGCACTTGGATTTGGAACTGTATCTCTACTCGTATTTCTTTTCATGGATGTCATCATGATCAAAGGCTGGTAGTACATACAAGTAAACAAAAGCCCGCAGGACTCTAGATCGGAAGATCTCTAGCCTGTGGGCTTTTTGTGTACAATCTATTAAACTACACCCACCACATTTCACCAAGGGGTTCCTTGATGAGTACTTGTTGCAGGTTCGATACGGCTTTGGAGAATCCCTCGTCAACGGACATCAAGCCGTCTTCGTGTTCGATACTAACGACATAGTCATAGCCAACCAGACGCAATGCACTGATAATGTCTGCCCATACTTTCATATCGTGACCGAAACCAACGGAACGGAACTGCCAAGCACGATCCAGCATGTTTGTGTAGGACTGCATGTCCGTCACACCAAAACGGTTCGTGTTGTTATAGTCATGGGACGTATCTTTCGCATGGAAATGGTGAATCGCGTTAGCGCGTCCAAGGATTTGTACCGCTTGAACTGGATCAATCCCTTGCCACCACATGTGACTTGGATCCAAGTTAGCACCAATTGCCTCACCTGCAGCTTCGCGAAGGCGAAGAAGCGTAGCTGGCGTATGTACGGAGAATCCGCCATGCAGCTCTAATCCGATTTTGATATTACGATCTGCTGCGAATTTACCTGTTTCTGTCCAGTAAGGAATGACTTTGTTCGTCCACTGCCAGTCCAAGATCTCTTGGAAATCGTTCGGCCATGGCGCTACCGGCCAGTTCGGGTATTTGGCATCCTCATGGTCACCAGGGCAACCAGAGAACGTGTTAACAACAGGTACTTCAAGGCGCTCAGCCAATTCAATCGTTTGTATAATAGCATCGTGAAACTCTTTCGCGATGTGTTTTTGCGGGTGAAGAGGGTTACCGTGAGCGCTAAGTGCGCTAATCGTCAAGCCGCGGGACTCAACCGCTTGTTTGAAAGCTTTCAGTTTCCCTGCATCAGCAAGTAATTCAGCTGGGTTGCAGTGTGCAGTACCTGGGTAGCCCCCTGTACCAATCTCAACAGCGTCCAAGCCTTTCGCAGCAATATAATCCAAAGCTTCCTCGAAAGGTTTTCCACCGAAAAGAACCATAAAAACGCCTAACTTCATTCGATTACACCTCCATAATTGATAAAACAATCCCATCAAATTATACCACTATCATCCAGTAAAATGAAGCAAGCCTTTATAGATCCGAAGCACTGTATCGTAATTCGAACTATAGATGATCACGGAGAACGTCACGAGCGTCTGCGTCACCAAACAGCGGAAGTAGAAGTATGCTTTAGACACCTTTTTCTTATTCACGGTTGTAAGTTTGAAAATATTCTCAATTGCAATAATGATGCCATGGTACAGCCCGTAGAGGAAGTACAACCATGTAAAGCCATGCCATAAGCCCATTAGCACCATGATCAGGATGGATAGGCTAGCTGTGAGCGCCGTAGAGGGTGTTTTACGCGAGAAGAACATGAAGATGTGATCCCGGAAAAAATCGCCCAGCGTCGCATGCCAATTCCGCCAAAACTGGGTCATGGAAGGCGAGAAGAGTGGCTTTTTGAAGTTCTCTGGCATCGTATACCCCATTAATCGGCCAAAGCCAATCGCCATATCGGAATAGCCGGAGAAATCGAAGTAAATGAGCGCATAGAACCAAATCAGCAGGAACAAAGATTCCCAAGTATGAAGCTCATGCTTCAACACGCTATCGAATACCCCAGTCATCCAGGTGACGACCACGATTTTCTTAAACAAACCTAAAATAATACGCTTAATGCTGTCTTCAAACAGCTTGGCATCTACCGTGTAAGGCTTCTTGCTATCAGCCATGAAATCGCGGAATTTCAGAATAGGTCCGGAGGTAAAAGTCGGAATGAACAACAGATAGTTGGCGTAATCAATGGCCGGCACTTCGCCTTCTTTTCCAAAGAAATAAGCGAAATAGTACGAATCAATGACTTTAAGAACGTTGTAAATGAGTCCTAAATAAATGATGGCGTCGAACAATGGAGAGCTGAAAACACCCATAACGAAAAAACGAACACCGAGAAAGACACCCACGATATTCGCGGCGATTCCGAAAATAAAGGTCGCTTTCCGCCAGATCGTCGTCCGACACAGATAAACAAACCCGAAATAATTAATAATCGTAAAAGCCGCATAGAAAATCACCAGCTTCTTACTAAACAACAGGAGGAAGCACAGACTGAATATGATCATCAAAATGCGCTTATTATCCGCCCACTTGCGGGTGAGCATCAGAACGGCAATCATGCCACTCATCGCGACCATCGCGTTCATTTGCATATAAAACATAGCTAAAGAACTCCTCGCTTGCTAGATCTTAGAACTTCTCGTAGATGAACAATCCCTTGCCGGTAAAATAAATGAAAACCAAGTAAAGCATCACGAGGTAGATGAGGATTTCGACGGTTTTCCTAAGGAATTTAACCATGTGTCAACCTCCTTCGTAAATAACGGCGCGCCCTCTTCCCGGTTCAAGTGAACAAGGTCATGGAAATAACGCGGATCGTACGTGTGCATCAAATCGAGCGTGGGAACGTTCGCAGCCTTCAGCTGGGCGTTAACGGCATCCTTCAGTGAAGCGACATAGGGAGGATCGGCGTAGCCTTTGTTCCACGGCATCCAGATCACACGCAGCGCGAGCTTATGCTCGTCCGCATACTGGAGGACCCACTGCAAGGCATCCAGATTGTCTTGGAAATCCTTAAGTGTCATGGCGCCGAACCGTTTGTCGTAGTCGTCCMACTTGAGCTTCAACGCTGCGTCGTCCTTACGTCCTGGGTACAGCTCTTTATCAATCCAGCGCGGCTCGAAGGCAAGACTGCCTTTGCTTAAATTGCGAGCAAACTCGGTACCCGAATCACGGAAGTAATCGCGGTACGTATACACATAAGGCTGGTACCAAGGCTTGAACCACTGATAGGTCGGATCCGTTTCGAGAGGGTCGAGCATCGTATGCACGTCAATTCCGATGACAAGCTCGTCCTTCACCTGGTAGAGGTTGTTCTTCAGTATGCCCTTCAGATCCGTGAGCTTCCCGTAGGAAAGCCCCATCTCGACCAAATGGCTATCCGACTTCTCTTCGATATAAGCACCCGTAACGGCCGAATTACCGAAGAAAACCGGACCCGTATGGGACCAGCTATGGTGGAAGAGCGTTTTGGTGAAATCGTTTTTGTAAAAACGGCGTGAAGACGCCATCGGGTTCCACCAGGAGATCAGCAGGTCGGAGACGACGATGGCGAGCAAAAGGCCGAGTGCAAAGCTATTTTTTTTGAGAAAAGCAGCGGTTGCTTTCAATAGAATCACTCATTATCTTCGTAGTGGTGAAAATGAAAACCCAAGGCCTCGTTCGGATAAACGAGAACCCTGGGGGAATTAGATTACAAAGCCTTCTCTTGCCAAGCGTGGTACTGCTCACGGAACGTGGCAGGCCACTGCTGCTCATCGAGCCCATACTGTGCGAGGAACGCGAACGCCCAGCGTTCGATACCGAAGCCTACACAGCCTGTGACGGCGTTGCGTTTGCCCATTTTGATATTAAAAGCGTTGCCGAACGTGTTGCTATGGAAATTGACGGAGGAGCAAGCGATCGACTTCTTCACATGCGGAATGTTCAGACGAAGCTCGTACTTCATCTCCTGGTTGCGTTGGAAGGAGGCTTTCACTTGGAAATCGTTCGTGAAGAACGGATCGTTCGCGATCTCAAGAAGGCTGTCTACCTGCCATTCTACCGCCAATTCTTTCAAATACTCGATGGATTTCAAGCGATTCTCTTTCACAAACTCAGGCTTACCGACGAAAATGATTTCACGCATCGAGAAGTCGAGCAAACGACCGAAATCGGAGTGGTTCTTGGACTCGAAGCGGTGACATTTCGCAATTGCAGTGACAACAATGCCGTCGCCTTCCAGGGTTTCATTCTCAAGACCCTCGTAGCAGTGGTAACACGTAGAAGGGTTCATCATGAAGTTAGGTTTCACCATGTTGTTATCCAGCGCCAAAGGCTTCTCTTGGTCCCAACCGCCTGCTTCGCGAATCGTCTGGGAGAATGCTTCGATCACATCGAGATCCTCACGAAGATGCGTCACGAAATGAATGTGCTCAGGGAACGAAGTAAAGTGATTCGTTTTGTTCAACGTATGACTGTTGATAACCGCAGGATATTGTTCCTCTTGGACACCTTCGAAACGTCTAGCAATTTTGCTGACGAACGAGTAGTCAAGGAAACGCATCAAGCTGGAGAAAGGCTCACGGAAGATGAAGAGGCCAGGCTCTAGTACTTTAATCGCTTTACGCTCAGCGAGCTCAGCAATAATATCGCCTTCATAAGGCGTGTTGACTTTATTTTCGAATAAAATATTTTCTTTAAATCCGAAATCCCCGTGGGAGAAACGCTCAATCAAGCGCTTAACTCGTGCGGTAATGCCTTCATCGCCGTTTGGCGAGTTGTGCGTAATGATGATGTGTCCATCGATCAAAAGGATTTCTTGAATATGCTCATCGGCGAAAGCAGAGGCATATTTGACTTGACCGTGTTGGCTTTCAGCTAGGCCCGTAAGTGGAATTTTAACAGTATTCATGAGTCGCTTACCTCGCTGTCTTCTTGGAAATAAATTCGGCAATTTCATTCACCGTGTTCATTGGATAGAGCATAAGATCTTGATTCGTCACTTGCAGGTTGTACGTTTTCTCAATATGCGCGATGAGGGCAGTCGCCCCAACGGAATCAATAAAACCATAATCGAACAAATGAACATCAACATCGAAATCGTCATCGTCCTCGGCAATTTCGTAACGCTCGCGAATATGCTGCTCAAGCTCTTCTAATAAAGTAGACATGGGGAAAGCCTCCTGATTCAAAAATAGGTAGATGAAGAATGTTGATAGGGTTACTGCGCATTGGCGACAGGTCCGGCAAGAGTAAGTGTTGTTACATCCCCATATCGGGTCAGTGTGTACGTTTGGGAAGCAGCGTCATGCTGGACGGTAACATCAGGTGAAGACTCTAATTTGAGCTCAACTGGACTAAACAATTTCACTTGCTGCAGACCCGCTGATTCAAGCTTCAGCTGATAGGTGGTTCCTTCCTCTGTAAGGGTAAAAGGAACATTCGAACGGACAACATGGAACTGTTGTGACGTTGGGCCCACGCGTATCTCAGCCTTCTTTGCTAATCCGAGATATAACTTGTTCTCCATCGTCGTATAGATGTTGGAATTGCTTTGCAGGGAGTATAGGGCTAGCTTATCGCCTTTTTCAATGGTGACGCCTAAGGTATTCGCGTACTCTTCCGTTAAACCAGAAACGCCTGATGTTTCTGGTGACAGCGTAGCGTGGAAGTGAGGACTACCTCCGCTGAGACGATCTTTCAATCGATCCCACAGATAGGAGGCCCAGGATTGGCTGATCTTCACATCGCTTTGCATAGCGGTTAAGAACGATTTGGCCATCTGTGTTTCGGACATAAAATTATAATCATGCTTCGTGCGAAGCTTGTCAAAGTAATCAGCGAATTCCGTTAAGTTAGCGATTTTCTGAGGTTCAGGAAAATGGTATTCAATATGCTCGAAATAATCTATCGGCATATCCAACTTGACCATGGATTCGAAAATATCCGTGTTCGCATTGTCACCAGCTGGCCTAAGGACGGGTGTAGGTGCATGAATGAGCATCGTCGCATCAGTCTTTCCTTGCTCATCTTGAAGAAGGAAGGGAAACGACCAGATCGATTCTGGACGAGCGAGCACAGGAGACTCGGACGGTAAGAATCCGAAGTTGTACCACATGCCTTTTCCTTTCTCGGTAAGCAGGGTCTGATCGTGATCTTCATTGTTAATGCGCCAGGTGTGCTGGTTCGTTCCAGGATGTAACCATGGAATACCGAGCTTATCAAAAGCCTGTTGATGCAGGTTGAACTCTGTGGTCTCATCTTCAGCACTCTTAAAATTATGTACAAATGTATGCGGATTTAGTTGTAAATGCTGATCTTTCGCATACGCAATGAACTCGTTTAATTCCGCCTTATATGGAAAGTGCGGATCATCGATCGACACTGGAGAGCCGAATTCGATACCACCCACAATGAGATCATCATTGCCGTCGTGATTGAGGTCCAGCCATAGTGGCACGGAATAATGTCCAGCAACTAACGCGTGGTTACCGACTTGGTTCAAGGTTGTCCCTGCGAGGGGACCTATGTCTGCCCAAGCGCCACCAACTTCTTGCGTGAACACTTGGAGGTCCCCATCGCTGCTGCCGACCACGAGATCCGGTCGGCCGTCTTGATTCATGTCACGCACCGCTGGCGCGGCGTGCGTGGAGCGGTTCGGCAGCGTGATGATCACGCTGCCTTCCGGTTCAAGATCCAGGGCCGCTGCGCTGCGGCCCTGATACAGCCACACTCGTCCATCGGCTGCGCCTAGGACGAGGTCGAGCTTGCCGTCGCCGTTCACGTCGGCGACGGCTGGCGCTGCAGGCCCTCCGGGCAGCTGCAGCGCTTTCCCGCCCGCGAGCACAGCCGTGGGCTTGCCGAACCTGCCGCCTGCGAGTTGCGGCAGCTGCCACACCCCGCCGGACTCGCCTGCGACGACGAGGTCCGTGCGGCCATCCCCGTTCACGTCGGCGGCGTGAACGGCACTGTAAGGGCTGAGCTGGAGCGGTGCGCCGCTCTCCAGCAGTAACTTCGCCGGCGCGCCGAACGTGTCGGGCAGCGCCATGCCCTTCGGCGGCGGCTCGCTGACGTAAGCCGCCTCATCCTTGCCCAGATTCGTGTAGACGTACACGAATCCATCTGCGCTGCCGACGACGAGGTCCATGCGGCCGTCGCCGTTCAGATCCGCGGCAGCCGGGTACGCGCGGTACGGCAGTTCAATCGTGCTTGCGAGGTCACGATACGGCCCGTACGTGGCTTGCCGCAACGGAATGCCGGCAGCCATCACGTGCAGTCCGCTCGCGTAGCCGGAGCCGGGCAGCTCACCGACGAACGACGGCTTCGCGTTCGTTCCTGTGTTGAGCTGCACCGTCACGCTCTCGCGCCATTCACCCCAGTAGAAGGCGCTGCGCACGAGGGTAAACGAGGGAACCTCGTTATACTCCTTCAGCTTCTCCGCCCAGGCAATGCCGTCTTTTTGCCCAATGGCCGGCATCGCCTCAAAATGGTTCTGAAACGCCATCGCTGGCCTGCCATACGGCCCAAGACTCTTCTTAATACTGTACCCGAGCGTTTCCTTAGCGACATAGGCGAGCAGTTCACTGCGATACTGCATGTTCGCCGCCGCCCAAGCAAAATTAAAATAGGGCTCGATGGGCATCGCTCTTTTATTGAAGTAAGTCGTTCCCGGTGTTGCCTTGCTTGCTGCTTGGTACTTCTCTGCCAGTTGGGCAAAGCCTAATTTCGGATCGAATCCGCTCTTCATATCAAAGCCCGTAGGGAAGTACCGGTTCGGCAGGAAATTACTGCTGATGAGCACGGCGCCTTTGCCCACACGATTGTGTAAGACAAGGGAGACAGGCTGCTTGGATTCGAATGCTTTATACATGTTGATAACGGATTGTCCCGTAGATGGCTCGAAGCCGTATCCAAGATGAAATCCAGGCATATCATCCATGGCATTATGTTTGAGATAGCTTTGTGTAAACAATTGAAACGATTGCTGAATGCCCTGTAAATTAACAGACACCTGTGGATAGCCAAGCGTCAGCGAATCTACTGTCTGAGGGCTTAAAACTAAGTTGCCGATAGGCACTTTGTTCAAATCAATAATCGACTTAGCTCCCAGAAAGTCTACCGGGAACTGATTCGCGAACTCATTTTCTAACAGTAAATGTCCACCGTGCTTCACGAAGCTCATGAGCTTATCCGCTTGTTTGGACCATGTGGAAGCCTGCGCTAGCGCGGGATCCAGATATAGAGCGTCATAGGAGCGTAGCTGGCGGGCTGAGAGGGAAAGCACGCTTTTTCTATCAATTTGAACACCTGCTTGCAAGGTTTGCTCGAAATTACTATAAGCGGCTGTATCATAAGAATCCCCGCTCGTTGCGTATAGAAGCTTAGTTTCCTCGACTTTTGGCAAAAATAGAAGGGTTAGCACGATGACTAAGAGGCCAAGGCTTAACCCGAGAAGTAGTTGGGTTACACGAATTTTCGACAAATTCAAAAGGATCCCTCGATTGCTAGAAAGGTTGATAAAGGCCACTATCCTTGCCATTATAGCATTCATGGGTACGTTTGTTAACTTCTAAAGGCATGGAAGCGCATTGTATTGTCGGATATTGGCTTAAGGGGTAGTTATCCCCTGCCCTAGATTCCTACCTATCGTTTCTGTTACACTAAAGAGAAGAGTTTGAGGATTACCGAGGATTGATATTGAAAGGATTTGCTGCCATGCGTACGATACGCAGAGAAGATGTAGAATTATTGGCCCCTGCGGGGGATTGGGATTGTTTGCGAGCGGCTGTTGCCAATGGGGCAGATGCCGTGTTTTTTGGTGTGGAGAAATTCAATGCGAGAGCGAGAGCGCATAACTTTACGATGGCCGAGCTGCCGGATATTATGTCGTTCCTTCATCTATATGGTGTACAGGGCTTCCTAACGTTTAACATTCTCGTATTCGAGGAAGAGTTGAACGATGCCAAACAATTAATTGATGCGTGTGTCGATGCGGGCGTGGACGCGGTAATTGTTCAGGATTTGGGCTTGGTTAAAATGATTCGTGAAATCTCACCCGATTTCCCGATTCACGGTTCAACGCAGATGACGATTACATCGCCAGAAGCGGTTGAGTTTACAAAACCTTTCGATATCGAACGTGTCGTTCTCGGTCGTGAGAATAACCTGAAACAAATTAAACAAATCGGTGATCAAGCGAAGCTTCCGATGGAAGTGTTCGTGCATGGTGCCCTTTGTGTGTCCTATTCGGGACAATGCTTAACCTCCGAAATGTGGGGAGGACGTTCGGCTAACCGTGGTGAGTGTGCGCAGGCGTGCCGTTTACCGTATGACTTGATGGTCGATGGCGAGCAAAAGCCGATGGGTGACGTGACGTATTTGCTGTCGCCGAAAGATTTGGCGGCGATTGAAATCGTGCCGGAGCTGATCGAAGCGGGCGTTCGTTCTTTCAAAATTGAAGGGCGTCTCAAGACCCCTGAATATGTAGCCAATGTTGTGAGCAAATATCGCAAAGCCATTGATCGTTATTTCGATGGGCTGGACGCTCGTCCGTCCAAAGAGGAAGTGCGTGAGCTGCAGCAGAGCTTCTCACGCGGTTTTACAGTTGGGTTCCTGCAAGGAACCAACAACAAGCAGTTGGTTGACGGCACGTTTCCGAAGAGCCGTGGGGTTTTCGTGGGTCGCATCAAGCAGATTCTGCGCGATGCGGTGATCTGTGAGCTGGAAGCGCCGCTGAAGCGTGGTGATGGGCTAGTCTTCGACGCGGGAGACCCGACGAAGAAGGAGGAAGGCGGGCGCATCTACGATTTGCGCCGCAAGGGAGAGAAACTCGAAGGCGAAGCCGAGGGTGGATTAATCGAAATCGTTATGGGACGCAACGATGTAGAGCTAGGCCGTTTGCACGTTGGCGACCGCATCTGGAAGACGAACGATCCTGCGCTGGACAAACGTCTGCGTCAGACGTTCGAGACGGATAAGCCTTACCGTACATTCCCGGTAAGTGTGAAAGTAACTGGCGTCCTTGGCGAGACGCTGAAGAGCTGGTGGACGGATGTGAAAGGCGGTCACACCGTCTTCGTACAGTCCGAGCTTCCGCTGGTTCAAGCGGAAAAAAGACCCATGGACGAACAGCTCTTCACCGAGCAGTTCGGTCGTCTTGGCGGCACGATTTATGAGCTTGCCGAGCTGGATGTCCAGCTGGACGGCGCATTGATCGTGCCGATGCGTGAGCTGAACAGCATGCGCCGCATGGCTGTCGAGTTGATGGAAGACGAGCGGCAGAAGCCGCGCGCGTACATCAAGCGTGAAGTCGGCGTTTATGACGACGTGCCGGTTGCTGTGACCGAGCATCATGCGGCTGTTACCGCTGTGAATGCACCTGCTCTATCCCAAGCGGATCGTAGTAGCGCCCAGTTGACCGCACTTTGCCGTAGCTTGGATCAGGTGAAGGCTGTGCTGGCGACTACGGACGTCAACTTGATTTATGCTGATTTTGAATTTATTAAGCAGTTTCCTGCCGCTGTCGAAGCCGTTCATGCCGCGGGGCGCCGAATTGCCCTCGTGACACCGCGGATTCATATGCCAGGGGAAACGGGCTATTTTAACAATATACTCAAGCTTAAGCCAGATGCGGTTCTGATTCGTAATACTGGCGCAGCCTACTATTTCTTGAAGCATCGCTTTGAGAATCCCGATGCACCACAACCGCAGTTGATCGGTGACTTCTCCTTGAATGTTGCTAACCATAAGGCAGCGGATTTGTTCTTGGCTGCTGGGCTTTCAAAGGTAACACCTTCGTATGACTTGAATATTCAGCAGATGGTTGACTTGCTTCGCCGCGCGGAAACATCCAAGCTCGAAGTTGTTATTCATCAGCACATGCCGATGTTCCACACCGAACACTGTGTGTACTGTACGTTCCTAAGTGAAGGAACTGACTTCACGAACTGTGGTCGTCCATGCGAGGAGAAGCGCGTTTCTTTGCAGGATCGTGTGGGCATGTCTCATCCCGTGCGCGTAGATGAAGGCTGCCGGAATACCGTGTACAACGCGATAGATCAGTCTGGTGCAGAGTATTTGAACCATTTCATGGATCTAGGCATTCGCTCGTTCCGTGTGGAGTTCTTGGAAGAGACACCAGAGAAAGTAACCGAAATTCTTGACCTGTACCGCAAAGCGATTGATGGTCAAATTAGTGGCACACAAGTATGGCGTTCCCTGAAGGCGACGAACCAATTGGGTGTAACGAAGGGTACGTTGGTGAAATAAATAGCTACGAATATAGCACAATTTCTAGACCGTCTCCCGACAACGATGTCGGGGGGCGGTTTTTTTAAAAGTTTAGGGTCTCTTTACAAAGATATAACGGGAGAACATACAGTTAATTCCGTGAGAATCCTCAACATTATATAAATATCTGGAAAAAGTACATGTAATATCGAGTCATTTCCTCAATCACAGCAAAATCTTAGAAATTACCTACCTATTTTCCAGTTATTCTTTAAAATCCAGCTGAAATCGGAAAAATAACGGGAGGTTTTCCAGTTAATGATGTGTGTGGCGTCGTAAGTGTCAGTTTCAAGGAAGTTACATGAGGATTTATGTAGGCTGTATTGAAATAGTGAACACTTTATTGAAATAAGTGCATAGTATCCGATCTGCAGCGGGCTTTATAATGATCGAAAGCAAGAATAATAACGCTTTAAATTTGATTAACTGCCATTTTAATAAGACAGGAATGATGATTGATGTATCGATTTCGAAGCCTGCCAATATTAGCTGTTTTCCTATCTTTTTTAATGGTTTTTTCTGTTTTTACTGTCATTCCTACACAACTAAGAGCAGATTCTTCACCCATTCTTCCCAATGGTGGTTTTGAGCAGATTGCTGATGGTAAGCCTGCAAGTTGGTCCGTCATAAGTGGGACAGTGACATCCTCAACGTATACCGTGCACAGCGCTGTCTACAGCGTGCAGTTAACGGATTTAAGGTGGGGTTGCGCAGCACGAAGATCGCGGTGACGCCTGGAAAGGAATACGAAGCATCCGTGTATTCTTACAATACCCAAGGAAGCTCGCAGCTGTATTTTGAGTTTTGGGATGTTAATAACACACGGATCCTCTTCCCGACAGCCACGAATTCGACCTTGAATCAGTGGAAGCAACTCTATCTCTCTCAAATTGCCCCAGCAGGTGCTGTATCGGCTACTCAACTACCACCCAATCGATCTCCCAAGCAAACGCTACTCAACTACCACCCAATCGATCTCCATGCCAAACGTTACTCAACCAACAATCAATCGAGGTCCATGCCAAACGTAACTCATTCACCACCCAATCAAGCCCCATGCCAACGCTTCCCCGCACCGTTTAAATGGAAAACCTCCATCTAAATTATCGATTTCTAAGCGAATTTAATGCATAACTGGAAATTATCCAGCTAATTTTGATCATTCCTCCACATTTTCGTCTTACAGCCAAGAATAGCTGTACCTTTTCCAGTTATTTCACGAAAAACAGAGAAACACACGGAATTACCTACCTATTTTCCATCTAAATCGTATATCCGACATATTGTGCACTAGTGGAACACATCTAAACAAAACACTTCTGCCAGTTCACAATTTAGACACATTATTTTAATCTATTTTTCAGATTCGCTTAAGGTTGGTTTATGTTTCCACCCGTATAGTGATGATGAATAATACGAACGCATAGAAATGGGGGATCTTGGATGCTAGAGGTCAAACAAGTCAGCAAGCTGTACGGAAATGATCGCGGCGTGCATAACATCGACTTCTCGATGCAGCGCGGTGAAATCGTCGGCTTCTTAGGGCCGAATGGTGCTGGCAAAACAACGACGATGCGCATGATTACAGGTTACCTGAATCCGACGCATGGTCAAATATGGGTAGACGGTCACTCCATGGCCGATAACCCGAAGAAGGCGCGCCGCAAGATCGGATACTTGCCTGAAACACCACCCCTGTACCCCGAGATGACGGTACAGTCTTACCTGCGCTTCATCGCCAACCTGCGCGATGTGCCTGCGCGCGAGCAAAAACTCCGTGTCGGCGAAGCCATCGACAAACTTGGACTACAAGGTCGCGAGAAGCAAATCATTCGCTCCCTCTCCAAGGGCTACAAGCAGCGCCTCGGACTCGCGCAAGCGATCCTGCACCAACCGGATCTGCTGATTCTGGACGAGCCCACGTCGGGCCTCGATCCGAAGCAGATCATCGAGATCCGCCAGCTCATCCACGAGCTGGGCGAGAATCACACCGTGCTGCTGAGCACGCACATTTTGCCTGAAATTAACGCGATTTGTAATCGCGTTCTCATCATTAACCAAGGCCGCGTCGTTCTCGACGAGCGCCCCGAGCATCTCGGCCGCACGATGGGCGAGACGTTCGAGGTGTCGCTCGAGGTCAAGGGACCTCGCGAGCGGATCTTGAACGAGCTGCGCAGCCTGCCTTCCATCGGCGAAGTGAAAGAAGTCGACGCACCGGAAGCGGGGGCAGTAGTACCAACGGCGTCTKCCCTAGAATCTTTGGTAGCTTTGGAATCTTCGGAGTCTGCTGCCGACGAAGCAACCGATGTTCCCGCAGCTGCTCTTTCATCTGCACCAGTCGAGTCCGTTAAACTCCTCGTCACCTCCGCAGATCGCGCAGAAGACATCCGCGAAGCGGTATTCTTCCGACTCGCAAGCGCAGGACTGCCGATTCTAGCGATGAAGCGGGAAAGCCTCAGCTTAGAGGATATCTTCCTCAAGCTGACGACGGACGAGCCAGCCGACACATCCAAAGAGGAGGGTGACACCGATGCGTAGAATCTGGGCCATTTGCTCCAAAGAGCTGCAAATGTATTTCTTCTCGCCAGTTGCGTATGTGGCGTTTGCCTTCTACGTGCTGTTGTCGAGCTTCTTCTTTTATATCAATTTCGTAGCGGGACAGCCGCCAATCGTGGACGCGCGCTCCATCGTGGGCAATACCACGTTCATCTACCTGTTCATCATCCCACTTCTAACGATGCGTCTTGTTGCAGATGAGTTTCGTCAGGGTACGGACGAGTTGCTTCTGACATCACCTGCGGGTATTAGCGAAATCGTGCTGGGTAAATATTTATCCGCTCTAATCGTGCAAGTCGGCCTAGTGGCGATCTCACTCGTATATCCGCTCATCATGTCTTCCTTCGGTACATTAGATATGCCTGTTACATGGTTGTCGTACCTGAGCATGTTCCTGCTTGGCTGTGCGATGATGGCGATCGGATTGTTCGCATCCAGTCTGTCGAATAACCAGATGGTTGCGGGGATCACCGGCTTCGTTATTCTGCTTTTGCTATGGTTATTAGATTGGGTTAGCAGCACGATGACGGGTAAATTGAAGGATTACGTAGGTCAATTCTCACTGACCAGTCATTTGAACAATCTGCAAAAAGGCGTCTTCCATGGCGGAGACATCCTCTTTTACATCACATTAACAGCCGTGTTCCTGGTTCTTTGTATACAAGTCCTTGAAAGAAAGCGTTGGAGGTGAGCGGAATGAATAAGTGGATACGGGGAACTAATGCGACGGTTCTATCAATCGCGGTTATCGGCATTTTCATTATTCTGACAATCTTCCTTCACTCGCTTAAGGGCTTCCAGGTCGATTTGACGAAAAATAAAAATTTCACGCTCTCAGAGCAAACAACCGCTGCACTCAAAAATCTCAATCAAGATATTCACGTCATCGCTTTCACGAACAGTGGAGATGGCAATGGTTTTGTAACGCGTCAAGTCACGGATATGGTGGCTGAGTACAAAAAACAAAGCAGTAAAATTACGTACGATGAGTACGATATGCTGAAGCAGCCTTCGATGGCAAAGCAGTATGGGGTGGACCAAGGCGGAACGATTATTTTTGAAATAGGCACCAAAAAGCAAAACATCAACTTCTATGAACTGTTCGTGGGACAACAGGATGGTTCTTACACATTCTCAGGTGAAGAGAAGTTCACGCAAGCGATTCAGAGCCTTACATCGACGGAGAAACATACGGTTTACTTACTGTCAGGTCATCAAGAGTATCCGGCGTCTGCAATGAGTATTTTTAAAAGCAGCCTGGCTGCTGCCAACTATGACGTGAAAGATCTGAATCTTTACGTGGAAGGCAAAATCCCGGATGATGCGCAAATGCTCATGCTTCTTGGGCCGACCAACGATCTGAATGACAAAGAAGCAGAGCTCATTCAGACCTATTTGAAGGGTAAAGGTAAAATTTATATCGCGCTGGGCTTCAATAAGGATATGACGACGAAGTGGAAAAATATCGATGCCATCATGAAAACCTACGGTGTTCAGGATCAGCACGCGATTGCGATTGAAACGAAACAAACGTCGTTGTATGACCCGTTAACGATCATTCCAGAGTACGGTTCACACGATATTACGAACAAATTATCCAGCAATAATCTGATTACCATGCTCTCCTTGGCTGTTAGCTTGAATGCCGATGATAGTGCACCGGATTACACGAAATCCCTGTTGTTGACGACAACGGACAAAGCATACGGTGAAACCGACATTAACCTGCTGGCACAGAACAAGACGAAGCAGGATGCGACGGATGTCAAAGGACCGCTTAATTTGGGTTACGCCATCTCGGACAAAGATAACAAGCCTAAGGCCGTTATTCTTGGTGGTTCTACATTCGTGCTGGATGAAGATATTCAGAATCAAGGGAATAAGGACTTTGCTCTGAACAGTATTGGCTGGCTGCAAGAACAGAAGGATCAAATTACAATCCGACCGCGTCAAGGTGATGCGTATCAACAGGCGATGATTACGCCTAGCCAAGCGAATACGATTTTCCTCATTACCATCGTGTTCTTACCACTCTTGTTCCTAGTCATTGGCGGCTTGATCTGGTGGAGGAGGAGAAGAGGATGAAACGGTTTATTCCAACCATTCTGTTAGTCGTCATTTGCATCGGTGGTTTCTGGTACGCCTCAAGCAAAGACTTCTTCCAAGAGAAGAAAGATGAACCCAAGTCCCTTCTAACCCTGAAACAAGAAGATGTGAAGGCTGTCTCGGTGAAAACGGAGGAGGCGCAGATTGAACTAAGCCGTACGACGACTGGTTGGGATATGCAAAAGCCAGCGGCTGCGCCGATCAATTCGAATCAAGTTGATTCTTGGTTAGATATGATAGGTCTGGTGACATCGACCAAGCTTGTGGAGGATCAAGCAACGAATCTAGCCGAATATGGCTTAGATAAACCAGTGGGCACGTATGAAGTCACCTTGAAGGACGGTTCCAAGAAAGGCTTGCTCGTAGGGACTGCACTGCCGATCGAAGGCTTCTCTTACGTGCAGGTGGAAGGCTCATCTGCCGTGTATCAAGTCAGTGATCAATCATTGACATCGCTGAACAAAACGCCGGTCGACTTTGCCGACACAAGCCCGATTCATCAGGAGAACGACAAGGTGCAAAGTGTCAAGTTGACGTGGAAGGGCCAATCATGGACGCTTTCTAAGACAGACAAAGATAAAGTCGCTGCGGATGCAGGCTGGAAGCTTGGGGATAAAGAGATGAAGGGCACGGAGGCAAGTCCGCTCCTCGATCAGTTAATCTTCTTGCATAGCAGTGAACTTCCGCAAGCGGCAGCACAGAAGCCGACAACTGGTGGAGAGCTTAAGTTGGAGATAGCTATGACGGTGGACGGGAAGGACGTTACCGACGTTTATGAAGGTAAATTGAGCGGAGAACAAGTTTGGCTAGCTAAACAGGGTGGGCAGTGGGCATACGCTTTGGCAGCCGAGGATATTCAAAGTCTAGCAGATGCTTATGCGGGCAAGACCGCTAAGCCTGCTTCCTAATGAGAAAACTGCTTCCTACAGGGATTTAAACTGTGGCGAAGCAGTTTTTTTGTTAATCCGACATAAAACGGCATTTTTTGGGAAAAATAAAAGAGAGGAAAGGAGGTCACATGCACATGTACAACACACAAGAGAACCAAGTTATTTCTGGTAAAGAACTTTCGTATCTATCGGATACATTCAAGAATGAAGAATTGTTAGCAAAGCTTTGTGTACAAGGCGCGGTGAACAGCCAAAGTCAGTCCTTGAAACAAACCCTGTCTCACCTATCTCAAGAACGCTTGCAAAATATGAGTATCCTAATGAATGCCCTGCAACAGCAATCCGGCATGACCCACTAATTCGAACCCACAAGGAGGTGCAAAACGCATGTATCAGCAAAATTCTCAACAACAGCAGCAAGTCGACCTAGAAGATTTAGACTTTGCCAACTTCGTCCTGTCTGAACTGAAGCGCAGTGCGCGTGAATACACAACGGCTGCCTTGGAAGCTGCTAATCCTAGCATTCGACAGACGTTCGAAACTTTATTGCAAAAAACATTGGATGACCAAGCGCTTGTTTTTCAAGAAATTCAGAGTCTTGGCGGTTATCAAATTGGGCAGGCTGAGCAGCAGATGATTGAGCAAGAGATTCAGAAGCAGAGTCAGACGGCGTTACAAGTACAAGCTATCGTCCAACAGCATGTTAGCAGAGCTGCTTCAGCAAGCTTTACCCAGCAAGAACGGAATTCGGAGTCAACGACACAGTCGCAACAGCAGCAACAGCCGCAAACTCAATCTCAATCGCAGCAACACCAATCGTACCCAACGCAGTCTCACCAGTTCGAACAGTCATACCAACAAAGACAGCCATACAGTCAGCAACAAGGACAACCAAATCAAGGGCAGAATCAAGTTGCGGCACTGCACCAAGCACCAACGACAACGGCAGCACCTGCACCTTCGTTCCAGCCAGTGAATTATGCAAACCAGTATCCGAATGCGGTATACAATAATCAACAAGGTCGAGGCCAAGGATATACACCTAGTCAGTCTCAGCAACAGTCCTCTTCTTATAACCAAACTCCAACAAGGAGCTACCAAGATCAGAGTCATGATGCATCGAACTATGGTCGTGGGCCTCAGGGCTATGCAGCTTCTTCCAACCAAGCAAATGAGCATACAGGCATAACGGGGACAGGCAGAGGTGCACAAGCACGTATTGTTTCCCGTTCACAGCAGGGCGTAACATCGTCCGGTTCCGAAGGAAACTCCTACATGAATAGGTCACAAGAAGGTAATAAATATAACTTCTAAACAAGTGTAATCTCATGTTTAGATCGTTTCCAGACATTCAGACATCCTGGCCTCCATTGGCAGGGTGTCTTTTTGCTTCTTCCTCTAATTTGTCCCACTATTTTTCTAATTCAGGAATGAGTACGGCTTGGCTCACATATATAAGGAACATAGGATGTCCAAACTTAGGGAAAAGGGAGCTTAAGCTGATGAAAAAAACATGGGTATATGGTGCGGCTACTCTAATGGTACTTGGAGCATTAACAACAGCGTGCGGTTCCAAAGATGAGGTCATCCCGTCCGTAGCAACAGGGACGAAGGATGCGGGTACAACGAAAACAGTTCAAGTGAAGACGGAGACAGGAACGAAAGCGGCAACGACGAGTGCAAAGCCTGCGATTGATGCCAGCTACAAGGTAGACGGGAAGAATGTCACGATTACGTACCAAACGTCCAATTTTAAATTATCGGAAGAAGACATGAATAAAGCCAACGTACTGGGAGAAGGACATCTCCACCTGTATGTGGATGGCAAGCAGAAGGCGATGATCGGGAAGACAGGCCCATTGACGCTCACGAATTTAACAACAGGTGCCCATGAAATTAAACTTGAGCTTCAGCAAAATGATCACAAAGAAATCAATGTGGAGAAAATTCTCAACATCGTTGTGAAATAACGAACATTTGTGCGTATTTCGGCGCAAATGTAGCTTCGACGCAGATCGGATACGTTCAGTTGCATATTCCTCCAAAAGACGGGCGATTAGCCCGTCTTTTGTCATTTGACACACCAGAATGCGTAGCATAGACTGTTGTTAGTATGGCAGAACTGCCGCCTAATCGGAGGGAAACATTTGATCGTCGATATACGCAAGTGGAAACATGTATTTAAGCTCGACCCAGACAGGGACATCTCAGACGAGGCGCTGGATCGGCTCTGTTTATCCGGTACAGATGCGATTCTCGTAGGTGGCTCTTCCGGAGTAACGTTCGATAACACGGTAGATCTTCTATCGCGAATCCGCCAATATGAGGTTCCTGTTGCCTTGGAGATTTCGAATCAGGAAGCAATTGTGCCTGGGTTTGACCTTTTTCTAATACCCGTTGTGCTGAATGCAGATGATCCGAAATGGATCGTTGGGCAACATCATGAGGCACTGAAGGAATACGGCGCATTATTGAATTGGGATGAGATCGTAGCCGAAGGCTATATAATATTGAATAAAGAAGCGACGGCAGCCCAGCTGACCTCAGCGCGTACCGACTTGGATGCGAAGGACGTAGCAGCTTATGCGCGTATGGCGGACAAGCTTTTTCATATGTCGATTGTGTATTTGGAATACAGCGGCACCTTCGGAGATATGGAGCTCGTCCGTCGGACGCGGCAGGTGCTCGAGAATGCCCGTTTATTGTATGGTGGCGGGATCGACTCCCTAGAGAAAGCGCAACTAGCAGCCGAAGCGGCAGATACCATTGTGGTCGGCAACATTATATATAGTGACTTGGAGCAGGCGCTCCAGACCGTGCATGTGAACTTTGATAGAAATGGAAGGTAACTCTAACGTGAATGAAACTGTCAATATTTTAGAAGCAGTCAAAAAGTTAAACCCCCAACAGCGCAAAGCTGTAGAAGCCGTAGACGGCCCTCTATTAATTATGGCTGGAGCGGGAAGCGGTAAGACGCGCGTGCTCACGCATCGGATCGCATACCTGATTGGTACACGCAAAGCGGCACCGTGGAACATTCTAGCCCTAACCTTTACGAACAAAGCAGCACGTGAGATGCAAGATCGTGTTAGTAAACTGGTGGGTGGCAGTGGAAGTGATATTTGGGTCTCCACGTTTCACTCGATGTGTGTGCGAATGTTGCGCAAGGACATCAATCGGATCGGCTTTTCCTCGAACTTTACGATACTAGATTCAGGTGACCAACTGTCGGTTATCAAAACCTGCTGCAAAGAGCTCAACATTGATACGAAGAAACACGAGCCCAAAACATTTCAAGCGGCCATCTCCACAGCCAAAAATGAACTTATCTCTCCTAAACAATTTGAAGACAAAATCGGTGACTACTTCGACGGGCTGACCTCGAAAATTTATACCCTTTACCAGAAGAAGCTAAGAGCTAATAACTCCTTAGATTTCGATGATTTGATTATGGCGACGATCCATTTGTTTAAAGAAGTTCCAGAGGTGCTGGAATTTTATCAAAACAAATTTCAATATATTCATGTCGATGAGTATCAGGATACGAACAGAGCGCAGTATATGTTATGCCAAATGATCGCGTCCAAACATAAACGCATTTGCGTTGTGGGGGACAGTGACCAGTCCATCTACCGTTGGCGTGGAGCGGATATTAGCAATATCCTTAATTTTGAACAGGATTACCCGGATGCAACGGCTATTCTCTTGGAGCAGAACTATCGTTCAACCTCGAATATATTGCAGGCTGCGAACAAAGTTATTGCGAACAATACAGGTCGTAAGCCGAAAAACCTCTGGACGGATAAAGAGGGCGGCGTACCGATTAAGCTGTATCAGGCTGATACCGAGTATGAAGAGGGTTACTTCGTTACGAATGAAATCAATAAGAATAAATCGAACGGGAAGAACTTCGGCCATCACGCAATCTTGTACCGTACGAACGCTCAGTCCCGGGTCATCGAGGAAATTCTAATTAAATCCGATATCGCCTACACCATCGTCGGCGGGGTCAAGTTCTATGATCGGAAAGAGATTAAGGATATTTTGGCATACTTAAGATTGATCTCCAATCCGAACGATGATATCTCTCTGAACCGAATCGTAAACGTGCCGAAAAGGGGCGTTGGCGGTACGACGTTGGATAAAGTGGCGGAAATGGCTGGACGTAGAGGGATTTCTCTATTTGCCATGTTGGAGGAAGTTGATTCTCTAGAGATCAACACGAAGGCCAAGCATGCCCTCGCAGATTTCCGCGAAATGGTTGATAACCTCAATCGCATGGTGGAGTACCTATCCGTAACCGAGCTTACCGAGAAAATCCTTGAAATGTCTCAGTACCGTTTAGAAATGCAACGCGAGAATACCATCGAATCCAAGGCTCGTCTCGAAAATATTGAAGAGTTCCTGTCCGTGACCATGGACTTTGAGAAGCGCAATGAGGATAAATCGCTCATTTCCTTCCTTACCGACCTAGCGTTGATCGCGGATATCGATACACTAGATAAAGACAAGCCCGAAGAAGAGCAGGACGCTGTCGTCCTCATGACGATGCACAGCGCCAAAGGACTGGAGTTCCCCGTCGTGTTCATCATCGGGATGGAAGAAGGCGTCTTCCCGCACAGCCGTGCGTTCGCCGACAACGAAGAGCTTGAAGAGGAGCGCCGTCTGGCCTATGTGGGCATTACGCGCGCCGAGCAAGAGCTGTTCCTCACGTGCGCGCGCATGCGCACGCTCTTCGGCCGTACCGCCGCGAATGCGCCGTCGCGATTCCTTCAGGAGATTCCGAAGGAACTCCTGGAAACCGTCTCCGCTGGCGGATCCAGCGGCGGCTTCTCCCGAGGCGGCCGTTCCGGCGGCACCTCGTCTTGGGGCAGCAGCGGCAGCGCCGCTGCATCAAGCCGCGGCACGACCACTGGCTCGTCTGCCTGGGGCACGCCGTCCTCCTTCGGGGGACGGCCTAGCACTAGCACTGCCGCTGGCGGGACTGCTGCGCCAAGCCCCGCGGCCGCGCCCCGACCGGCCGCGTTCCGGGCTCCGCAGCCTGCCGCAGGCGGCGCGGTGCCGGACTACAAGGCCAGCGACCGCGTGTCGCATGGCAAGTGGGGCGTCGGCACCGTCGTGTCCGTGAAGGGCTCGGGTGATGACACCGAGCTGCAAATTGCTTTCCCGGCGCCTGTTGGCTTGAAGCGCCTGCTCGCGAAGTTCGCTCCGATCACGAAAGTGTAGGAGCGCTCTGCCTTATCTCGTCCAACCTTGCCCTGTCCGCCAATATTCCCATTGAGAGAGGAAGTCCGCCATGACCGATAAACTCGCGGCAATGAAAACCCTCATCCAAGAAATCAACAAGCATAACCATAACTACTATACKTTGGATCAACCTACGATTTCTGACGCAGAATGGGATGCTCTTTACGATAAATTGTCCACGCTGGAGCAGGAAACAGGGGTTACCCTGCCTGCTTCCCCTACCCATCGGGTAGGTGGAGATCTGCTCAAAGGCTTTGAACCACATCGTCATTTAGCACGTCTTTGGAGCCTGGATAAGGCTCAAAACGCAACCGATTTGGCAACCTGGCATACACGTGTACTTAAGCTGATTGCGGATTACAATAGCAAGAACCCTGAAACGCCTCTGCCAGACCCGACTTATGTGGTCGAGCTGAAGTTTGATGGGCTTACGTTAAACCTTACCTATGAACAAGGTCAGTTAGTACAAGCCTCAACACGGGGGAATGGTACCGTTGGCGAGGGCATTTTGGCCCAAGTCAAAACGATCAAATCAATCCCGCTCGAGATTCCTTATGATCAAGGGACGATTGAAGTGCAAGGCGAAGGCGTCATGTTCCTGTCTGTCCTAGAAGCTTACAATCAGACGGCCGCAGAGCCGCTCAAAAACGCTCGGAATGCCGCAGCAGGTGCCCTGCGTAATCAGAACCCTAAGCTAACCGCAGAGCGTAAACTGAACGCTTTCTTCTATAATGTGGGCTACTCGAGTGACCTTCAATTTGAAAATCATGCGGAGATGGTTCAATTCTTGCGGGATAACCTGTTCAAAATCAGTAACCGTACACGGTACTTCTCGACCATCGAAGAGGTAAGTAGCGAGCTCGAACGCATCGCTGAAGAGCGGTCCAGCTTTGACTTCCTCATAGATGGAAGCGTCGTGAAGCTGACGGATATGCGCACGCGAGAGGTATTCGGCTATACGGATAAATTCCCGCGTTGGGCGATTGCTTATAAGTTCGAAGCCGAAGAAGCGACGACAATCTTGCAAAGTGTTTCTTGGGAAGTCGGCCGCACGGGTAAAATCACACCACTAGCCCGCGTAGAAGCCGTCGATCTCGCAGGCGTGACGGTGCAGAACTGTACGCTCAACAATGTCGGGGACATTGAGCGCAAAAACCTCAAACACGCCMTCGGCAGCCTCGTCTACATTCGCCGTTCGAATGACGTCATTCCAGAGATTCTCGGTAAAGTAACCGAGGAGAATGACGGCGAGGAGATCGTATCTCCGACGCATTGCCCGTCCTGCGGCAGTGAGCTGGAGATGCGCGGTGCGCATCTCTTCTGCCTCAACCGTCTCGGCTGCAGTCCGCAGCTCGTGGGCCGTATGGCGCATTTTGCTTCGCGGGATGCGATGGACATTGAATTTTTCAGCGAGATGACCGCTTCACAGCTGCATCAAGAGCTGGATGTCCGCGATCCTGCGGATCTGTACACCTTGCAATTCGACGATCTGGTGAAGCTTGATCGCTTTGGTGAGAAGAAGGCGCGTAACCTTCTCGGCGCCCTCGATAAGAGCAAGTCCCGCGATCTCGCGTCTTTCCTGTATGCACTGGGCATCCCGAACTCGGGCAAAACCACTACGAAAGTGCTCGCCGATCACTATCGCAGCCTTTCGCGCATCATGGAAGCAACAACAGAGGAGCTTATTACGCTTCCAGACGTGGGCGGTAT
Source organism: Paenibacillus sp. 2RAB27 (assembly GCF_052115445.1). Taxonomy (NCBI): domain Bacteria; kingdom Bacillati; phylum Bacillota; class Bacilli; order Caryophanales; family Paenibacillaceae; genus Paenibacillus; species Paenibacillus sp. 2RAB27. The sequence goes on along the minus strand of NZ_JBFRGR010000022.1, from coordinate 2,974 downwards.
CGTAGCGGAGAGCATTCACTCGTTCTTCCGTGACCCTGTGATGGTATCCAGCATTGAGCGGATGCTAGCCGCAGGTGTGAGCCCTGTTGCAGAGGAAGCCCCGGTCATCGTGGCCAGCGAAGATAACCCGTTCTTCGGCAAAACAATCGTCCTCACAGGAACACTTTCCTCGATGGGACGGGACGAATGTGCGAAGAAGCTCGAAGCCAGAGGTGCTAAAATCACCGGCAGTGTCTCCAAAAAGACCGACATCGTAATCGCAGGCGAAAGCGCAGGTAGTAAGCTAACGAAAGCGCAAGAGCTGGGTATCCGAATCATTGAAGATGAACAGGAGCTTTTGCAACTGCTAGGTGAAGCTTAATCTATATAGAAGAGAGGTGACAGCGCCATGCCTGTAACGACCCTACATATCGTCAACGGAGACGCATTCGGCGATAAGCTTCGAGCATCCGGTATCCAAGGAGAGATTTTGGT